>NZ_JAQYWT010000243.1:0-322 GCF_036322545.1 Streptomyces sp. SP18BB07 | reverse complement strand
TGTTGGGGGGTGTGTGTTTTTTATGTGTGGTGTGTGTGGGGGGGGGGGTTTTTGGTTGGTTTTGTTGGTGCCGGCGGGGCCTGAGGGGGTGCGTGCGATACTATGGCTCTGGTGGGGATGGGGGGTTTTTTGTGTGTGTTTTTTTTTTTCTTTTTTTTCTGGGTGGTTGTGGTGTTGGGGGGGGCTGGGGTTTTTTTCCGGTGGTTTTGTTGCCGGCGGGTTTTTGGGGGGTGGGGGCGGTTTCTTTGTGGGTAAGGCGGGGGGGTTGTTGTTGTTGGGGATGCTGGTTTGAAATTGGGGCTTTCGTGGGCAAGGCCGGCCC
>NZ_JAQYWT010000242.1:0-303 GCF_036322545.1 Streptomyces sp. SP18BB07 | reverse complement strand
CGCCGATGAGCCCGGCGCCGCCGAGGTTGGCCTTGAGGGGCAGGCCGATGCACGGCTTGTTGAGCGAGCCCTGGATCAGCGCCATCTGCGGGCTCATGTTGCCGTACGTGGCCGAGTTTCCGTACACCTGGTGGGCGTCGGTCCCGCTGAAGGACGTGGTGCCACCGTCGTCGGCGAGCGCCTGGGGTGCGACGGCCGCCGAGGCTCCGACGGCGGAGGCGGCGATCGTCGTCACGGCCATAATCTTCTTGATCACTTGTGATTCCCCTTCTGGACGGACCCCGTTTCCACCGGAGCGTCATG
>NZ_JAQYWT010000241.1:0-361 GCF_036322545.1 Streptomyces sp. SP18BB07 | reverse complement strand
TGTTGGGGTGGTTTTGTTTTTACTGGGTTGGTTTTTTTCTGTGGTGGGGGGGGGGTGTGTGGGGGGGGGGGGGGCGGGGGGGGGGGGGGGGGGGGGGGGGGGGGGGCTTCTCGCGCAGTTCCCCGCGCCCCTACAGGCAAAACGCCCGGGGCGCACCCCCGTGTTTTTGGGGGGCGGGGTGAACGCCGCGACCAGCCCCCACCGGACGGACGCTGGGGGTCACAGGGGCGCAGCCCCTTGGTGGGGGCACCTCCCGCTCGAGCGAAGCCGCGAGTGGGGGAGGGCCGGGTAGGGGCGGCGGGGGCGAGAAAAGGCCGAAGGCCCGGCCCCACCAAGGGGACCGGACCTTCACCAGTCGGCA
>NZ_JAQYWT010000240.1:0-390 GCF_036322545.1 Streptomyces sp. SP18BB07 | reverse complement strand
TCTGCGCCCCGTGAGTCTGGTGAGGGGGGGGCGGCCGGCGGGTGGGGGGGGGGGGGCGGCGTGGGGGTGGGTGGGGGGGGGGGGGGTGGGGGGGGGGGGGGGGGGGGGGGGTGGGGGGGGGGGGGTGTGGGGGGGGGGTTGTGTGGGGGGGGGGGGGTTGGTGGGTGGTGTTGTTTGTTGTTTTGGGGGTTGTGGTGTTGGGGTGGTGGGGTTGGTGGCGGTTGGGTTGGGTTGGGGTGGTGGGGGGGGGGGGGGGGGGGGTGGGGTGTGGGGTGGTTGGTTGTGTTGAGGGGTGTGGAGGCGCGCGCGGCCGCGAGGCCCGTCGGATAAAAGCGGCACAGCTAGAAAGATTGAGGGTGGGGGGGGGGGGGAGTGGGGGGGGGGGCGGCG
>NZ_JAQYWT010000239.1:0-759 GCF_036322545.1 Streptomyces sp. SP18BB07 | reverse complement strand
GTGCACGACATGTCGCCGACCGTCCGGTACCGCACCCGCCGTTTCTCCACGGTCTCGTTCGCGCGCGGCCCGCCCCACTCGCCGGCGGTCAGCCACATCCCGGCCCGCTGGAACACCTCGCGCTCGTGGGCGAAGTAGATCTCGGGCAGTTCGATGCCTTCGCGGGCGATGTACTGCCAGACGTCCAGCTCGGTCCAGTTGGAGAGCGGGAAGACGCGGACGTGCTCGCCGGGGGCGTGGCGTCCGTTGTAGAGGTTCCACAGCTCGGGGCGCTGGCGGCGCGGGTCCCACTGGGAGAACTCGTCCCGCAGCGAGAACACCCGCTCCTTCGCGCGGGCCTTCTCCTCGTCCCGGCGGCCACCGCCGAAGACGGCGTCGAACTTCTCCGCCTGGATCCTCTCCGTCAACGGCACGGTCTGCAGCGGGTTCCGCGTCCCGTCGGGACGTTCGCGCAGCACCCCCCGGTCGATGTAGTCCTGCACGGACGCGACGTGCAGCCGCAGCCCGTGCTGGGCGACCGTGCGGTCGCGGTACTCCAGCACCTCGGGGAAGTTGTGTCCGGTGTCGACGTGCAGCAGGGAGAAGGGGATCGCGGCGGGCGCGAAGGCCTTCAGTGCGAGGTGCAGCATGACGATGGAGTCCTTGCCGCCGGAGAAGAGGATCACCGGCCGTTCGAACTCGCCCGCGACCTCGCGGAAGATGTGGACCGCCTCGGACTCCAGCGCGTCCAGGTGCGACAGGGTGTACGGGGTGCCGGTC
>NZ_JAQYWT010000238.1:0-672 GCF_036322545.1 Streptomyces sp. SP18BB07 | reverse complement strand
GTGCGACGAGGCCGGCCGTGTCCTTGTCAGTGGTGGCGTGGGCGGGGCAGCAGGGCGAAAGCGCTCTCCGCGATCGCGGTGAGGCGGTCGGGGCTGTGGCCGTACGCGCCGACGACATCGCTCCCGCGGATGATGGTCAGCAGGAGGTAGGCGAGGTCGTCGGGGTCCGCGTCGGGGTCGATGTCGCCGTTGCGCTGCGCTGCTCGCACGCAGTCGGCCACCGCCGTCCGGACTACGGAGAAGCACTCGTTGGCCAGGCGTTTGACCTCGGGGTCGGAGGCGCCGACCTCCAGGGCCATCTTGGCGGCGAAGCAGGCCGCCCCCGCCCGGTCGGAGGCGGGGGCTACGTCGGGGGCGAGTGGCACTCCGTGGACGGCGCGAAGCAAGTACGCGTGCAGTCGTTCCAGGGCGCCCTCGTCCGGTCCGGCGAGCGCCTTCCGCGGACCCTGTGCCAGCCGGGCGAAGTATCCGCCCATCGCCTCCATCAGCACACCGTGCTTGCCGTCGAACGCGGCGTAGAGGCTGCCGCGGCCCAGGCCGGTGGCGGCGCTGATGTCGTCGACGCTCGTGCCGTTGTAGCCCGAAGCGCGGAACTGCCGCTCCGCGGCATGCAGGACGTGGTCGCGGTCGAAGCTTCGTGGTCTCGCCATGCATCGAAGGTAAAGCCGACCC
>NZ_JAQYWT010000237.1:0-179923 GCF_036322545.1 Streptomyces sp. SP18BB07 | reverse complement strand
ACTGCGCGACCAGCCCCCACCCACCCGCACCCGACAACGCACCCCCTCCTCGGGACAATCAAGCGCCCCCACAAAACGAGACGAGAGGTTGACCCCCGTGCACGACGACCTGATCGCCCGCGCCAAGGCGTGGCTGGCCGAGGACCCCGACCCGGACACCCGGGACGAACTCGGCAGGCTGATCGACGCGGCGGACACGGCGGAACTGACCACCCGCTTCTCCGGCACCCTCCAGTTCGGCACGGCCGGCCTCCGGGGCGAACTCGGCGCCGGCCCCATGCGCATGAACCGCTCGGTCGTCATCCGCGCGGCCGCCGGCCTCGCCGCATACCTGAACAAGCAGGGCGCCACCGGCGGCCTCGTCGTCATCGGCTACGACGCCCGCCACAAGTCCGCCGACTTCGCCCGCGACACGGCCGCCGTGATGACCGGCGCGGGCCTGCGCGCCGCCGTCCTCCCCCACCCCCTCCCCACCCCCGTCCTGGCCTTCGCCATAAGGCACCTGGGCGCGGTGGCCGGCGTGGAGGTCACCGCCAGCCACAACCCGCCGCGCGACAACGGCTACAAGGTCTACCTGGGCGACGGCTCCCAGATCGTGCCCCCGGCCGACGCCGGGATCGCGGCCGAGATCGACGCCGTACGCTCCCTCGACGACGTCCCCCGCCCGGAAGCCGGCTGGGACACCCTCGACGACAGCGTCCTGGACGCCTATCTGGCCCGTACGGACGCGGTCCTGGCGCCCGGCTCCCCCCGGGGCGCCCGCACGGTCTACACGGCCATGCACGGCGTCGGCAAGGACACCCTGCTCGCGGCCTTCGCCCGGGCCGGCTTCCCGGAGCCCGTCCTCGTCGCCGAGCAGGCGGAGCCGGACCCGGAGTTCCCGACGGTCGCCTTCCCCAACCCGGAAGAGCCCGGCGCGATGGACCTGGCCTTCGCGAAGGCCCGCGAGACCGACCCCGACCTGATCGTCGCGAACGACCCCGACGCCGACCGCTGTGCCGTCGCGGTCAAGGACGGCGGCGACTGGCGCATGCTGCGCGGCGACGAGGTCGGCGCGCTCCTCGCCACCCATCTGGTCGCGCGCGGCGTCCAGGGCACGTTCGCCGAGTCGATCGTCTCCTCGTCCCTCCTCGGCCGGATCGCCGAGAAGGCGGGCCTGCCCTACGAGGAGACCCTCACCGGCTTCAAGTGGATCGCCCGCGTCGAGGGCCTGCGCTACGGCTACGAGGAGGCCCTCGGCTACTGCGTGGACCCCGAGGGCGTCCGCGACAAGGACGGCATCACGGCGGCCCTGCTCATCACGGAACTCGCCTCGCGGCTGAAGGAGGAGGGCCGCACCCTCCTCGACCTGCTGGACGACATCGCCGTCGAGCACGGTCTGCACGCCACCGACCAGCTCTCGGTCCGCGTCCAGGACCTCTCGCTCATCGCCCGCGCGATGGAACGGCTCCGCGAGCAGCCGCCGACCGACCTCGCGGGCCTGCCCATCACCAGGGCCGAGGACCTGACCCGGGGCACGGACCGGCTCCCGCCCACGGACGGCCTGCGCTACACGCTCGACGGTGCCCGCGTGATCGTCCGCCCCAGCGGCACGGAGCCCAAGCTCAAGTGCTACCTGGAGGTCGTGGTGCCCGTCGCCGACCTCGCCGCCCTCCCGGCGGCCCGCGCGAAGGCGACGGACCTGCTGACCGACATCAAGCGGGACCTCTCGGCGGCAGCGGGCATCTGACCGCCGAAGCGAGAACGCGAACGCCAGCGGAGCGGGAGCAGGAGCGAGAACGGCAAGAGGCCCCGACCGGTGATCCGGTCGGGGCCTCCACGCGTACCGGCCCGGTCCTACGGCACCAGGACCAACACCGCCACCCACCCCACGGCGAGCACCACGCTCAACGGCCACAAGGGCAGCCTCCGGCCCTGGTACTCCCCCTCGGGCCGCAGCGCCGGGTCCCGCCACATGGCGGTGATCTCGGCGGCGGTCCTCTCGTACGGGTGAACGAGCCGCAGCTTCCGCTCCAGCCAGCGCCAGCGCTCCGCCCGGACGCTCCAGACCGGGAACGACGCGCGGCGGCTGTCCACCGTCAGCACGGCACCGGCGCAGCGCACGGTCGTGAGGTCGTCCCACGCGACGTGCTGGGGCCGGCCCCAGCCGCTCAGCCACAGCCCCGAACGGTCGGCCGTGATGCGCCAGGTGAGCATCTGGGGCAGCGTCAGGACGCCCAGGACACCGAGGACGCCACCGAGGACGTACTGCCACAGTCCGTCCGGGTACAGCCCCACGGCGGCCATCGTGACGATCATGAACAGGGCGGCGGACCAGTCGGCCCAGCCCGCGCGCCAGCGCCGTACGGACACCGGCTCGTCCCCCAGCCGGGCCCGGCTCTCCGTGACGGCCGTCGCCCGCAGCTCCTCCTGGACCGTGTGCCGCTTCGCCCTGGCCCGCTGCGCGGCGGCCCGGTGCCGTACGGTCCGGTCGGACAGGGGGCGCACCGGCCCGCTGGACGACTCGACGACCAGTTCGGCGGATGTACCGCCCTCGTCCCCCTCCGCTGCCTCGGTCGCCTCCGTCTCCTCCGCCGTTTCCGGCGCCTCCGTCGCGCTGACGATCACGATCTCGGCCCCGTCGTGGGGCACCCCGTACAGCACGGCCTCGCGCAGGGGCCCGGGCTGGTCGTCGTCATCGTCGACACCCTCGACGGCGTCGAGAAACGCGTCCCGTTCCTCCCCGGCGTCGCGCTGCTCGTCCTCGACCTCGTCCTCTTCGTCGGCGTCGTCGTACCACTCCTCGGTGGCGACCGTGAACAACGGCCGCAGCGCGTCCACGTCGTCGGCCGCGAAGACCTCGGCGTCCCCGTCGGCGCCGTCACGGACGAGAACCCGCAGCACCGGCACGGGCGCGCCCCGCAGCGCGGCGGCCCGCCGGCGTCCCAGCCATCCGGAGAGCAGCGAGGTGAGCCCCCAGCCGACCACGAACCAGCCGACGAGCGTGATCTCGTGCCGGTCGGTGGCGACGTCCCAGCCGGAGACGGAGGAGAGCACCGCCACCGCGACCACGGTCAGCAGGCACCCGAACCCCATGAGGAACCGTCCGCGCCGCAGCGGCCCGACCTCGTCCGGCACCGTGGCGGTGGCCCCCTCGGCGGCGACCGAGGCCCACTGCCGCTGCAGCCGACGCTTGCTCAGCCGGATCTCGGCCATGGCCCACGTCAAGGTCGCGGCGACGCCTCCCACCAGGCTCGGCACGTCGTGCGAGCCGCCGTACCAGGCCAGCAGAAGCATCAGTACAGGTGCCGAGAACCGTACGACCTCGGGCCTGACCAGGGTCCACACCAGTTGCAGCGGGACCAGTGCGGCGAGGGCGGCGGGCAGTTCCACGAAGTTCGCCAGCCAGAAGCCGACGATCAGGCCACCCGGGACCACCGCGAGCAGATGCAGGGGCCGGGTCCGCGCGGGCACCCACAGGGGTGGCCGGGTCCGCGCCCAGGCCTCCATCTTCTCGCCGGTCCAGGCGACGGCCCCCTCGGGCACGGCGTGCGCGGGCAGCGGACGCGGCGGTGGGGAGGCCCCGGGCGGGGACTGGGGTTCGAGCTCGGTACTCATCGTTTAGTGGACACTCCGGCCGCCGTCGTCAATGCGCCGCGCGCGGTCCGACACGATCCAAGCGAACCAGGCTGTGAAGGCGGGACACACGAGCAGCGCCACCATAGAACAGACGTCCGGACTTCCTCCGCCGAACCGGCACCCGGAGCCCTACGTCACCACGTCCCCGCACCCACACCCCACCACCGGAGCCGGGGGTCACCCCACCGCGATCAGCACCGCCAACAGCACGGCCCCGGCCGCCGCGGGCCCCACGATCTCCCAGGCCCACCGCACACTCGGCTTCCCCTGCGACCCGGCCGCCTTCGCCCGCGCCTCGCACAGGTCCCGCAGATCGGCCATGACCTGATCGGTCTCGGCCCGCACGGGCCGCGCCGGGGCGGTACGACCGCCGCCCTCACCCTTGGCCGCCCGGCGGTCCTCCCGCAGCTGCTGCCGGGCGGCCTTCTTGCGTCCCCGCAGCGAGACGGGAATCGCCCAGAGCTGATACTTGGTGCCGCTCTCGTCGATGACCTCGTTCGTGTAACCGGACCGCAGGGACACCACGCTCGCCCAGGGCAACTCGATCACCCGGAACGGATTGCGCACCCGCAGCCGGTCGTCGTTGGCGAACACGGCCGGCCGGACCGAGAAAGCGACCACCACCGGCACGGCCACCAGCATCGACGCCAGCGCCAGCCAGGGCGTACTCCCCTCGCCCGACACCACCGCGTCCCCACCGAGCCATCCGATCAGCCCGAGCAGCAACACCCCGCCCATCAGCCCGGCGGGCGACCGGTACACCCGGTCCTTGTACACGGGCTTGCCGGGCGTGCCGGGCGTCGACGCGGAGGCCTGATCCGAGGTGCTCATACGACCGATTCTGCCCGACGCCCGACGCCTGCCCGAAGCCGAGGTAGCGCCCCGCAAGGGGCGCGGGGAACTGCGCGACCAGCCCCACACCACCCGCACGGGCGACACCACAAGCACCCCCACCCCCTCACGCGCCCGCTCAAGCCCCACGCACGCGCCCGTTCGAACATTCCGAGGGCTGTACACCCGCTACGCGCGTAGATATGCTCGTCTGGTGACCATGTCCACAGCTGCACCCCACGCTCTCGCCGACGTCACCGCGTCCGACAGCACGCTGCGCCGCTTCCTCCACGGGCTGCCCGGCGTCGACCCGGTCGGCCTGGAGGCGCGCGCCGCCTCCCTCGGCACCCGTTCCATCAAGACGACCGCCAAGGCGTACGCCATCGACCTGGCCATCTCCATGGTCGACCTGACGACCCTGGAAGGCGCGGACACTCCCGGCAAGGTCCGGTCCCTCGGCGCCAAGGCGGTCCTCCCCGACCCCACCGACCGGACCACGCCCGCCACGGCCGCGGTCTGCGTCTATCCCGACATGGTGCCCGCCGCCAAGGCCGCCGTCGCCGGCTCCACGGTCAAGGTCGCCTCCGTCGCCACCGCCTTCCCGGCCGGCCGCGCCCCCCTCGCCGTGAAACTGGCGGACGTCCGCGAGGCCGTCTCCGCCGGCGCCGACGAGATCGACATGGTCATCGACCGCGGCGCGTTCCTCTCCGGGAACTACCTCAAGGTCCACGAGGAGATCACCGCGGTGAAGGAGGCCTGCGGCGACTCGGCCCGCCTGAAGGTCATCTTCGAGACGGGCGAGCTCTCGACCTACGACAACATCCGCCGCGCCAGCTGGCTCGGCATGCTCGCGGGCGCCGACTTCATCAAGACCTCCACCGGCAAGGTCGCGGTGAACGCCACTCCCGCCAACACCCTGCTCATGCTGGAGGCCGTCCGCGACTTCCGCGCCCAGACCGGTGTCCAGATCGGTGTGAAGCCCGCCGGCGGCATCCGCACCACCAAGGACGCGATCAAGTTCCTGGTCCTGGTCAACGAGACCGTCGGCGAGGACTGGCTGGACAACCACTGGTTCCGCTTCGGCGCGTCCTCGCTCCTCAACGACCTGCTGATGCAGCGCCAGAAGCTGGCCACCGGCCGCTACTCCGGCCCCGACTACGTGACGGTGGACTGATCCCCATGGCTTCCGCATTCGAATACGCACCGGCCCCCGAGTCCCGGGCGATCGTCGACATCGCCCCCTCCTACGGCCTGTTCATCGACGGCGAGTTCACCGAGGCCGCCGACGGCAAGGTCTTCAAGACGGTCAGCCCCGCCTCCGAGGAGGTCCTCTCCGAGATCGCCCAGGCGGGCGAGGCGGACGTGGACCGCGCCGTACAGGCCGCCCGCAGGGCGTTCGAGAAGTGGTCGGCCCTCCCGGGCGCGGAGCGCGCGAAGTACCTCTTCCGCATCGCCCGCATCCTCCAGGAGCGCTCCCGCGAGCTCGCCGTCCTCGAAACCCTCGACAACGGCAAGCCGATCAAGGAGACCCGCGACGCCGACCTCCCCCTGGTCGCGGCGCATTTCTTCTACTACGCGGGCTGGGCCGACAAGCTCGACCACGCCGGCTTCGGCGCGAACCCCCGCCCCCTCGGCGTGGCGGGCCAGGTCATCCCGTGGAACTTCCCGCTGCTCATGCTGGCGTGGAAGATCGCCCCGGCCCTGGCGACGGGCAACACGGTGGTCCTGAAGCCCGCCGAGACGACCCCCCTCTCGGCCCTCTTCTTCGCGGACGTCTGCCGCCAGGCCGGCCTCCCGAAGGGCGTCGTCAACATCCTCCCGGGCTACGGCGACACGGGTGCCGCGCTCGTCGCGCACCCGGACGTCAACAAGGTCGCGTTCACCGGCTCCACGGCGGTCGGCAAGCAGATCGCGAAGACGGTCGCGGGCACCCGCAAGAAGCTCACCCTCGAACTGGGCGGCAAGGGCGCGAACATCGTCTTCGACGACGCCCCGATCGACCAGGCCGTCGAGGGCATCGTCAACGGCATCTTCTTCAACCAGGGTCAGGTCTGCTGTGCGGGCTCCCGCCTCCTGGTCCAGGAGTCGATCCAGGACGAGCTGCTCGACTCCCTCAAGCGCCGCCTGTCCACGCTCCGCCTCGGCGACCCGCTGGACAAGAACACGGACATCGGCGCGATCAACTCCGAGGAGCAGCTGACCCGGATCACCTCGCTCGTCGAGCGCGGTGAGTCGGAGGGCGCCGAACGCTGGTCCCCGGCCTGCGAACTGCCCACCTCCGGCTACTGGTTCGCCCCGACGCTCTTCACCAACGTCACGCAGGCGCACACCATCGCCCGTGACGAGATCTTCGGCCCGGTCCTCTCCGTCCTCACCTTCCGCACCCCGGACGAAGCGGTCGCCAAGGCCAACAACACCCAGTACGGCCTGTCGGCGGGTATCTGGACCGAGAAGGGCTCCCGGATCCTGGCCGTCGCGAACAAGCTGCGCGCGGGCGTCGTCTGGTCCAACACGTTCAACAAGTTCGACCCGACGTCGCCGTTCGGCGGCTACAAGGAGTCGGGCTTCGGCCGCGAGGGCGGCCGCCACGGCCTGGAGGCGTACCTCGATGTCTGACCGCCTGTCTGTTTTCAAGACCTACAAGCTGTACGTCGGCGGGAAGTTCCCGCGTTCCGAGAGCGGCCGGGTGTACGAGGTGACCGACGCAAAGGGCAAGTGGCTGGCGAACGCGCCGCTCTCCTCCCGCAAGGACGCCCGTGACGCGGTCGTCGCGGCCCGCAAGGCGTTCGGCGGCTGGTCCGGCGCGACGGCGTACAACCGGGGCCAGGTCCTCTACCGCGTCGCCGAGATGCTGGAGGGGCGCAGGGGCCAGTTCGTACGGGAGGTCGCGGACGCCGAGGGGCTGTCGAAGTCCAGGGCGGCCGCGGTCGTGGAGGCCACGATCGACCGCTGGGTCTGGTACGCGGGCTGGACCGACAAGATCGCCCAGGTGGTCGGCGGCGCGAACCCGGTCGCGGGCCCGTACTTCAACCTCTCCTCCCCCGAACCGACGGGCGTGGTCGCGGTCCTGGCCCCCCAGGACTCGTCGTTCCTGGGCCTGGTGTCGGTGCTGGCTCCCGTGATCGCGACCGGCAACACCGCGGTCGTGGTCGCGAGCGAGAAGTCCCCTCTCCCGGCCCTCTCGCTCGGCGAGGTCCTGGCCACCTCCGACGTCCCCGGCGGCGTGGTCAACGTCCTCTCGGGCCGCACGTCGGAGATCGCGGCCCCCCTCGCGGCCCACCAGGACGTCAACGCGATCGACCTGGCCGGCGCGGACGACGTCCTGGCGAAGGAGCTGGAGATCGCCGCGGCCGACAACCTCAAGCGCGTCCTGCGTCCACAGCCTGTGGACGACTGGTCGGCCACACCCGGCATCGACCGCATGACGGCGTTCCTGGAGACGAAGACGGTCTGGCACCCGACGGGCTCACTGGGCGCGTCGGGGTCGGCGTACTGAGGAGGAGCGCCCCGTAAGGGGCGCGGGGAACTGCGCGACCAGCCACGGACGATCCGCACCGTCCCACGGCCCGCGCGGTTCCCCCCTCCCTCGAAGCCCTCGGCTCCCGTCAGCCCTTCAACCCACCCACCACCGGCCCCAGAACCGGAATGCTCCCCACCGACGGCGCTTGCGCCACCGGCCCGGTCAGGGCAGTGGACGTCAGCGGCTTGAAGTCGGCCAGCTGCGTCCCCACTCCGTTGTCGAGAGGATCGACCCCCGTGCCCGCCAGCGGGTTGGGCTTGAGCCCCGCGACCGGCCCGGTGACGTATCCGACCGTGCCGGTCAGGGCCTGGAGGCCCGCCTGCGGGTCGACCTTGCCGAGCGATGTGGGCCGGGTGCGCATCACGTCGACGACCGGGGCGGCACCGTCCGCCGCCGCGGCCGCACCGGCGCCCGCGCCGAGCGCGACCCCCGCGGTCGTGACGGCCAGCAACGCGCGCCGGGCGGTGGGGTTCTGGGAAGCCGAGAGTCGAGCCATCAGGGGTGCCACCTTCTGCTGAACGTTTCCCTTGCGGAAAGTAATCATAGAGACACGTACGGTAGTTGAGGTGTGATGTGCGCTCCAAGGGCGACCCGCCGTCTCGGCGGGAGCCGCGCGATGCCTCACACTGGACTCTCGTGAGTTCGCATCTCCCGAATCCTTCGATACCGACCCGAGTGGTCCTGCTGTCCGGTCCGTCCGGCTCGGGCAAGTCCCTCCTCGCCGCCCGCTCCGGCCTACCCGTGCTGCGGCTCGACGACTTCTACAAGGAGGGCGAGGACCCGACGCTGCCGCTGGTGGAGGGCAGCACGGACATCGACTGGGACCACCCGCTGTCGTGGGACGCGGACACCGCCGTCGCGGCGATCGAGGAGTTGTGCCGCACGAGTGGGACGACGGTCCCGACGTACGACATCTCCCTCAGCGCGCGGACCGGCGCGGAGGCCCTGCACATCGGGCGGACGCCGGTGTTCATCGCCGAGGGCATCTTCGCCGCCGAGATCGTCGGGCGCTGCCGTGAACTCGGGCTGCTGGCGGACGCGCTGTGTCTGACCCGTGGTCCCGTGAAGACCTTCCGTCGCCGCTTCCTGCGCGACCTCAAGGAAGGCCGCAAGTCGGTGCCGTTCCTGCTGCGGCGCGGCTGGCGGCTGATGCGGCTGGAGCGTTCGATCGTGGCCCGTCAGACGGAGTTGGGCGCCCACCCGTGCGACCGCGACGAGGCCCTGGGCCGACTGGCGTCGGCCGCCGCGGGCAGCGTCGCGAAGGCGCCGGCCTGAGCCCGTACATGAACACGGAGACGGCCCGCGGGCGGACGTGAGGCAGACATGAAAGCGGGACTGGACGGACCCCCCGGCCCTCCAGTCCCGCTTCCCCCGTGATCCCCCCACTCGTCACACCGGCGCTCCCCCGCGCCACCGTGACGTTCCCCGTTCCCCCCGTGCTCCCCCGTACCCCCCGCTTTCCCCCGTTACTTACTCCCCCCACAGACCTTCAGGCGACAAGCTCCCCGAAGGACTCCTCCTCGTCACGGCCGAAGCTGAGGACCTCGTCCTCGCGCAGCCGGCGGAGGGACCGCCAGATGCTGGACTTCACCGTGCCGACACTGATGTCGAGGATCTCCGCGATCTCCGGGTCGGTGCGGCCCTCGTAGTAACGAAGGACCAACATCGTCCGCTGGAGTTCGGGGAGCCGGGCGAGCGCCTGCCACAGGACGGCGCGCAGTTCGGTGCCGCGCATCGCGTCCGTGTCGCCGGCGGTCTCCGGCAGTTCCTCGGTCGGGTACTCGTTCAGCTTGCGGCGGCGCCACGCGCTGATGTGCAGATTGGTCATGGTGCGGCGGAGGTAGCCCCCGACCGCGGCCTTGTCACTGATCCGGTCCCAGGCCCGGTAGGTCGAGAACAGCGCGCTCTGCAGCAGGTCCTCGGCCTCGAAGCGGTCTCCGGTCAGGTGGTAGGCGGTTGCGTACAGGGAGGCACGACGCTCCTGGACGTAGGCGGTGAACTCCGCCTCCGACACAGACCGGCGTTCCCCCGTGCCCTCCCCGTACGCGGTCCCCGTTCCCCCGTGGGCGACCCCCGTTGCCCCCGTGGTGCTTCCCCCCACGTGTGCGTCAACCACCGACATGAACGTGGTGTGCTGACGCCCGGTGCCGCGAGCGCACCCCCGCCCGCTCACGGCACCGGACTTCTCCGTGCTCCGGACGACGTCGTGGAGCCGCGTGACAACTGCGCTAGTGCTGGTGCTGTGCAGCGTGTTCATCTCGCGCCCCCCGTCGTGGAGTTCCGGTCTTCGGCTGCTTGCTTGCCTGTGCCGAAAAGATTGCCGGTTCACCTTCATGGCTCTGTCCGCCGACTGTCACAGACCTGTCACAGGGGTCGGACCCCTGGGTGCGGCCCAGACGGGGCACAGGTCGATCACAGAGAAGAGTCGTACGGCTACGCGAACGGCACGATCGTGTGCGGGTGTCGGGTGGGAGCGCTCCAACGGTCGATTCGGCGCCATGCCATGGGCCAGAATGAGCCCGTGCCTTCCCTGTTGCTGATCGAGGACGACGACGCCATCCGCACGGCCCTGGAGCTCTCACTGACGCGCCAGGGGCACCGTGTCGCCACCGCCGCCACCGGCGAGGATGGTCTCAAGCTGCTGCGCGAACAGCGGCCGGATCTGATCGTTTTGGACGTGATGCTGCCCGGCATCGACGGCTTCGAGGTGTGTCGGCGGATCCGGCGCACCGACCAGCTGCCGATCATCCTGCTCACCGCGCGCAGCGACGACATCGACGTCGTGGTGGGCCTGGAGTCGGGCGCGGACGACTATGTGGTCAAGCCCGTGCAGGGGCGGGTGCTGGACGCCCGGATCCGCGCGGTGCTGCGGCGCGGTGAGCGCGAGGCCAACGACGCGGCGACCTTCGGTTCCCTCGTGATCGACCGTGCGGCGATGACGGTGACGAAGAACGGCGAGGACCTCCAGCTGACGCCCACCGAGCTGCGGCTGCTCCTGGAGCTGAGCCGTCGGCCCGGACAGGCCCTGTCCCGGCAGCAGTTGCTGCGCCTGGTGTGGGAGCACGACTACCTGGGCGACTCCCGCCTGGTGGACGCGTGTGTGCAGCGGCTGCGCGCCAAGGTCGAGGACGTACCGTCGTCGCCGACCCTGATCCGTACCGTGCGCGGCGTGGGCTACCGGTTGGACACGCCTCAGTGACGAAGGCTTCAGGGGGGATCCGCGGCTGGGCCGCGGCTCGCAGGACAGTGCAGTCCCGGATCCGTTTCACCAGTCTGCGGCTGCGTCTGGTGGTCGTCTTCGGTCTGGTGGCGCTCACGGCCGCCGTGTCGGCGTCCGGTATCGCCTACTGGCTCAACCGCGAGGCCGTGCAGACACGCGCGCAGGACGCGGCGCTCAACGACTTCGAGCGTGAGATGCAGAGCCATGTGAGCACCCTGCGCCCGAACCCGACGCAGGACCAACTGCGCGTCGCGGCGCGGAAGATGGCGGACGGCGGCGAGCGTTCCAGCGTGCTGCTGATCGCCGAGGGCGCGGACGGCGAGGCGGTCTCCGGGTCCTCGACCGACAACGCGCTCACCGGTTTCTCGCTGGAGGACGTGCCCGCGTCGCTGCAGAAGGCCGTCAACAAGCGGCAGAAGCTCACGTCGGGCAACAAGCACGCGTACCACGTGTACTGGCAGCGGGTCATCGACGGCGACACCCCCTATCTGGTGGGCGGCGCGAAGATGATCGGCGGCGGGCCGACCGGCTATATGCGCAAGTCCCTCGCGGAGGAGGCGAAGGACCTCAACTCCCTCGCCTGGTCCCTCGGTATCGCGACGGGCCTGTCGCTGATCGGCTCGGCGCTGCTCGCCCAGGCCGCCGCGACCACGGTCCTGAAGCCGGTGCAGCGCCTCGGGGTTGCCGCCCGGCGCCTCGGCGAGGGCAAGCTCGACACCCGACTGCGCGTCTCCGGCACGGACGAACTGGCCGACCTCTCCCGGACGTTCAACCTCGCGGCGGAGTCCCTGGAGAAGAAGGTCGACGACATGAGCGCCCGCGAGGAGGCCTCCCGCCGCTTCGTCGCCGACATGTCCCACGAACTCCGTACGCCGCTGACGGCGATCACCGCGGTCACGGAGGTGCTGGAGGAGGAACTGGACGCCGACACCGGCAGCCTCGACCCCATGATCGAACCGGCGGTACGGCTCGTCGTCAGCGAGACCCGGCGCCTCAACGACCTGGTCGAGAACCTGATGGAGGTCACCCGCTTCGACGCGGGCACCGCCCGGCTCGTCCTCGACGACGTGGACATCGCCGACCAGATCACCGCCTGCATCGACGCCCGCGCCTGGCTGGACGCGGTGGACCTGGACGCCGAGCGCGGCATCATCATCAACCTCGACCCGCGCCGCCTGGACGTGATCCTGGCGAACCTGATCGGCAACGCGCTCAAGCACGGCGGCTCCCCGGTGCGCGTCTCGGTGCGCACGGAGGGCGAGAACCTGTTCATCGAGGTGCAGGACCACGGCCCCGGCATCCCCGAGGACGTCCTCCCGCACGTCTTCGACCGCTTCTACAAGGCGAGCGCCTCCCGCCCCCGCTCCGAGGGCAGCGGCCTCGGCCTGTCCATCGCCCTGGAGAACGCCCACATCCACGGCGGCGAGATCACCGCCGCCAACTCCCCCAAGGGCGGCGCGGTCTTCACCCTCCGCCTGCCCCGCGACGCGGCCTCCCTGGTCGCGAAGGAACGGGACGAACGGGACGGCGAGCAGGGCGACGGCGGCCCGGCGGGCAGCGAAGGGGACGGCCAGTGACGATACGAGACGCCCGAGCCGTACGCGTCCTGGTCGCGACCGGGGCACTCACCGGCCTCCTCGCCGGCTGCGGCATCCGGGCCACCCAGGTGCCGACGGACTTCGGCCCGGCGCCCTCGATGGTGCCGTGCGAGCTGTCGGCGTCGGACCTGTCGACCCAGCCGACCCCCTCGGGCATGCCGGTCGAGGTCTTCCTGCTCTGCTCCGGGGCGCTCGTCCGCGTCAACCGCTCGGTGCAGGTCGCCGAGGGCACCGAGGAGTCCCAGCGACGGATCGCCGTCGCCCAGGGCCTGCTGGACGCCCTGGCCGACGACCCCAGCGAGGTCGAGGACGAGGCCGGCTACAGCACGGCCGTCCCGCCCGGCCTGACGGTGACGGGCCCCACCCCCGGCGACCCGGAGGACACGCTCCGCCTGTCCACGGCCCCCGACTCCCTCCCCAAGTACGCCCTGGCCCAGATCGTCTGCACCTTCGCCGACTCCGCCGCAGCCGGCGACAACGGCTCGGTGGTCCTCGGCAGCACGAGCGCCGAGTCGCTACGCCGCTACGAGTGCACCCAGGAGACCGAGTCGTCCCCGGGCGAGGGCAACCCACCTTCCGAGGAGATCAACGGCTCCTGAGGGACGCCCACTGTCCCGGCTTCACGCGCCGGGCGCCCCTCCGACAACAGCGCCCTGGCAGGGCCACTACAACGGGGGTCGGCGAGTGAGCCGAAGGGGCGCGCCTGTGTCGAGAGGGCGAACGCGCGCAGGCCCCGACGAAGGAGGGGCCGAGCACGATCGCCCTCTCGACACAGGCTTCTGCGCCCCGGAGGCGAACCGAGCCTCAAAAAGTTCCTGCAACCGATCGTGCCGGGGGCCGCGTCTTGGGGGGCGTGCAGCCTCAAGGTACGAACGGCGGTAGCGCCGGGGTCCGTGTCCGTGCGGCGGGGGGTGTCCTCCTCGTCGCGCATCTCGCGGTCGTTGCCTGGATCACGCTGCGTCCGCTGGACGTCACCTGGATGAGTCCCGCGAATCTGCGGCCGTTCGCGGGGATCAGAGCGGATCTCGCGCTCGGCTGGCCGGAGGCGGCCCACCGGATCGGTGAGGGGCTGGCGCTGCTCGCCCCGCTGGGTGTCCTGCTGCCGATGCTGCACGGCAGGCTCGCCGTGTCGCCGCTCGCCTCGCTGGCCCGGTCGGTCGCGGCCGGGGCGTTGCTGTCGCTGGCGATCGAGCTGTTGCAGACCGGGGTGCCCGGTCAGGTCGTCGACATCGACTCGATCCTGCTGAACACGGTCGGCGTGGGCCTCGCCCACGTCGCGGTCGTACCGGCGGTCAGGTCGGCGTTGCGGCGGAGGGCCGAGACCCGGGTGCGGGCGGCCCGGCCGCGCCCCGAGGAGTTGTCTCAGGGTCGGACCCCGACGATTCCCAGGGTGGGAATGGCCCCGTAGAGGGACGCTTCGTCCGCTTCGTCACCGTAGCGTCGAAGGTGTGGAAAAGAGAGCGGTGGCCGCTTCCGGCCCCGTCCCACCGTCGGCCCGCGGTCGACGTCCTACGCTGACGAAGGAGCCCCCATGAGCCGCCTTGCCCGCCCCACCGAAGGCCGGATGATCGGCGGAGTGTGCGCCGCGCTGGCACGGCGCTTCGGCACCTCCGCGACCACGATGCGCGTGATCTTCCTGGTGTCGTGTCTGCTTCCGGGCCCGCAGTTCCTGCTGTACATAGCCCTGTGGATCCTGTTCCCCTCCGAGGGCAAGGCCCGCACGGCCTGGTGACGCGGGCCGACCCGACCGTTGTCGGCCGGCACGCACGCCGACGGGGCGCACCCTTGGAAGGGTTGCGCCCCGTACGACTGTCGTGATGTGCCTCAGGCGGCGGGGCCGCCGCCGAGGGGCAGGCCGTTGACGCCGAGGCCCTTGGCGGGGAGGGTCTTGCCGACGGGGAGGCCGCCGAGCAGTCCGGCGACGGGGGCCGTGGGGCCCTCGGCGAGGACGTTGGTGGCGGCGGGCTGGGCGGCTTCGAGGCCGGCGCCGAGCGCGCTCTGGCCCTGGGCGAGGGCACCGGAGGCGACCGGCAGCACCTTCGTGACGTTCTCCACGGGCAGTGCCTGGGTGACGGTGCCCAGGGCCTGGGAGGCTTCGGGGGCACCCGGCGCGGCGTTCGCGGCGCCCGCGCCCGCGGCGGCGATGGCGGCACCGACGACGGCGACACCGAGGGTCTTGGCAGCAGACTGCTTCATGTTGAATGCGTCCTTGGAATGCGTGTGACGGGTGAGCGGTGCCGAAACGTAAACACCAAAGTCCCGCCGGAGGCAAACATCGAAAAGCGGCCGCGTCGCCGTCGGCGTGACCGCTTCCCGATGCCGCTTTTCACCCCTGTTCGTCGACAGAACCGCTGGTGGAAGCCGTCTGACGGAACAGCCATTCGGATTTCAACTCGGCGTATCCGGGCTTGATCACGTCATTGATCATGGCCAGTCGTTCATCGAAAGGAATGAATGCTGACTTCATAGCATTGACCGAGAACCACTGCATGTCGTCGAGCGTGTAACCGAACGCGTCGACAAGGTGCTCGAATTCGCGGCTCATGCTGGTGTGGGACATCAGCCGGTTGTCGGTGTTCACGGTGGCCCGGAAGTGCAGTCGCCGCAGCAGCCCGATGGGGTGCTCGGCGTACGAACGGGCGGCGCCAGTCTGGAGGTTGGAGCTGGGGCACAGTTCCAGCGGGATGCGCTTGTCGCGGACGTAGGAGGCGAGGCGGCCGAGCTTCACGGAGCCGTCCTCGTGGACCTGGATGTCGTCGATGATGCGGACGCCGTGGCCGAGCCGGTCGGCGCCGCACCATTGCAGGGCCTGCCAGATGGAGGGGAGTCCGAAGGCCTCACCGGCGTGGATGGTGAAGTGGTTGTTCTCCCGCTTGAGGTATTCGAAGGCGTCGAGGTGGCGGGTGGGCGGGTAGCCGGCCTCGGCGCCCGCGATGTCGAACCCGACGACGCCCAGGTCGCGGTAGCGGTTGGCGAGTTCGGCGATCTCCAGGGCGCGGGCCGCGTGCCGCATGGCGGTGAGCAGGGCGCCGACGCGGATGCGGTGGCCGTCGGCCCTGGCCCGCCGTTCGCCTTCCCGGAAGCCCTCGTTGACGGCCTCGACGACCTGTTCGAGGGTGAGTCCGCCGTCGAGGTGCTGTTCGGGGGCGTAGCGGACCTCGGCGTAGACGACGCCGTCGGCGGCGAGGTCCTCGGCGCACTCGGCGGCGACGCGGAAGAGCGCGTCGCGCGTCTGCATGACGGCGACGGTGTGGGAGAAGGTCTCCAGGTACCGCTCCAGCGAGCCGGAGTCGGCGGCCTCGCGGAACCAGACGCCGAGCCGGTCGGCGTCGGTCTCGGGGAGATGGGAGTACTCGCTGTCGCGGGCGAGTTCGACGATGGTTCCGGGGCGCAGGCCGCCGTCGAGGTGGTCGTGCAGCAGAACCTTGGGCGCCCGGCGGATCTGGTCCGAGTCCGGGGTGGTACCGGTCGGGTCGGTCTGGTTCGTCATTTTCGTACGATATCGCCTACGCGCGTAGAGCGCCTGTCGGGCGGTCCTGTCGATACCCAACGGTGACCCACAGGACGGGTGGCGTACACCATCTCTTCTGACACTGTTCTGTCATGGCGCAGCAAGCAATGCCGGTACGGACGCCCCGACTTGGGCGGACGATCGGCCCGGAGCCGGGCACGGTCAGCGGAGTGGTCCTGCTGCTCCCGGCCGGCGACGAGGCATCCACCCGCAGACCCTCCCCCATGATGGCCACGGCATCCGTGCGCGCCCTCGGCCGCCGGCTCGCCCGCGCGGGCCGTACGGAGGGGCTGGCCACGCATGTCGTGCACTACCGCTACCGGGGCTGGAACGGCGCGGAGGCGCGGCTCGCGCGGGACGCGGAATGGGCCGCGGACGAGGTCGTCCGGCGTTACGGGGACGTCCCGGTGTGTCTGGCCGGGCTCCACATGGGGGCGCGGGCCGCGCTGCACGCGGCCGGGCACGAGGCCGTCAACTCCGTGCTGGCCATCGCTCCCTGGCTGCCCGAGGAGGATGTGGCGGCGCCGCCCGAACCGGTGAAACAGCTGGCCGGGCGGCGGGTGCTGATCGTGCACGGGACGAACGACGAGCGGGTGGATCCCGAACTGTCGTTCCGGTTCGCGGCGCGGGCGAAGAAGACGAACCCCGACATCTGCCGGTTCGAGGTGCACGCGGACCGGCACGGGTTGACGCAGTACCGGGAGGAGGTGCATGCGTTGGCCGCTGATTTCGTGCTGGGGGTGTTGTTCGGGAGGGCGTTCGCCCGGCCGGTGGAGGACGCGCTCGCGGCGCCGCCGCCGTTGGGGTTGCGGATGCCGCTTGCTTCCGGGTTCGGGGTGGCTCGCCCGCAGAGGGGGGTCTGAGGTTCGTGGGGCGGGCGCGGGTCCGGTGGGGCTTCTCGCGCAGTTCCCCGCGCCCCTGAAGACGAGGGCCCTGCGGGCCGCGTCAGTCGTGGAGGAGGCGGCCTCTTCTCGACAGCAGGAACTTCTTGAAGGCTGCCACCGGGGGTGTGTCCGGGTGGCCGTCGAGCCAGGCCACGCCGATTTCGCGGGCCGCTCTCGGGGCCGTGACCGTCAGCTCGACGACTCCCGGACGGGGGACGGCCGGTGGGGGCAGGAGAGCCACGCCCAGGCCCGCCGCCACCAGGCCCCGTAGCGTCTCCGCCTCCTCGCCCTCGAAGGCGATGCGCGGCTTGAAGCCGGCCTCCTTGCAGAGGTCGTCGGTGATGCGGCGCATGCCGTAGCCGGGTTCGAGGGTGACGAAGGTTTCGTCGGCGGCCTCGGCGAGGCGGACGCGTTTGCGGGCGGCGAGGCGGTGGTCGGCGGGGACGACGAGGCGGAGCTTCTGCTCGTCGAGGCGGCGGGCCACCAGGTCGGGGGCGTCCGGGACGGGAGAGGTGAGGCAGAGGTCGAGTTCGCCCGCGCGGAGGCGTTCGAGCATGGCCTCTCCGTAGTTCTGGACGAGGCTGAAGCGGACGCGGGGGTGCTCGGCGCGGAAGGCCTGGAGGAGGCCGGGGACGGTCTCCGCGCCCATGGTGTGCAGAAAGCCGAAGGCGACCTTGCCGGTGGCGGGGTCGGCGTCGGCGCGGACCTCGTCGGCGGCGCGCTCGATCTCGGTGAGGGCGCGCTCGACGGAGGCGTGGAAGGTGCGGCCGGCGGGGGTGAGGGAGACCGTGCGCCCCCGGCGGGCGAACAGGTCGACGCCCAGGTCCTGTTCCAGGCGGACCATCGCCCGCGACAGCGTCGACTGCGGGACCTGCATCTCCTGCGCGGCCCGCGTGACGTGCTCGGTGCGGGCGACCCCGGCGAAGTAGGCGAGGCGGGGGGCGAGCCGCAGGACGATGTCCTCGATGTCGTCGGTGTATCCGGTGTGCCCGGTGTGCTCGATGTCTCCTGTGTCACCGGACGGTGACAGCCGCGGCTCTGACCTCTGCTGATGCATCACAGGAACGATTATGACGGTTCCATGCATTGGACGGATGAATGTCGGCGTCCGTAGTTTCGAGGCATGCCTACCGCGAGTACCGAGGCGTCCACCAGCGTGGGCGCCGGATCAGTCAGCACCCCCGTCGATTCCCGTGTGGCCCCGGGCGGGCCCGGCTACCGGCGGATGAGCCTCGCGCTGTTCCTCGCCGGTGTCGCGACCTTCGCCCTGCTCTACTCCACGCAGGCTCTGCTGCCGCTGATCTCGGACGGTTTCGGGACGACGGCGAGCGCGGCCAGTTGGACGGTGTCGGCGGCGACGGGTGCGCTGGCGCTGTTCGTCCTGCCGATGAGCGCGCTGTCGGAGCGGTTCGGGCGGCGTACGTTGATGACCGGGTCGCTGGCGGTCGCGGTGACCGTCGGGCTGCTGATCCCCTTCGCGCCCTCGCTGGGGGCGCTGGTGGTGCTGCGGGCCGTCCAGGGTGCCGCGCTGGCCGGGGTGCCGGCCTCGGCCACCGCCTACCTCGCCGAGGAGGTGCGGCCCAGGGCGCTCGTCACGGCGATCGGTCTCTTCGTCGCCGGCAACAGCGTGGGCGGCATGAGCGGGCGGGTCGTCACGGGGTGGGTCGCCCAGGAGTGGGGCTGGCGGGTCGCGCTGGGCGTGCTCGGGGTGATCGCGGTCGGGTGCGCGGTGGCCTTCCGGCTGCTGCTTCCCGCGCCGAAGCACTTCGTGGCCGGGTCGCTGCGGCCTCGGGTGCTGGGCCGTACGGTCCGGGCGCACCTCGCCAACCCGCTGCTGCGTCGGCTGTACGCGATCGGCGCGCTGTTCATGACGGTCTTCGGCGCCGTGTACACGGTGATCGGGTACCGGCTGGCCGACGCGCCCTTCTCCCTGCCGCAGGGGGTCATCGGGTCGATCTTCCTCGTGTACCTGGTGGGGACGGTGTCGGCGTCCACCGCCGGGAGGCTGGTGGGGCGGCTGGGGCGTCGGGGCGCGCTGTACCTGGCGGGCGGCACGACGACCGCCGGTCTGCTGGTGTCGCTCTCGGACTCGCTTCCGCTGGTCCTGCTCGGCCTCGTCCTCATCACCGCCGGGTTCTTCGCGGGACACGCCGCCGCGTCGTCGGCGGTGAGCCACACGGCGAAGGAGGGCCGGGCGCAGGCGTCGGCGCTGTACCAGTCGGCGTACTACGTGGGCTCCAGCGCGGGCAGCACGCTGGGGGCGGTGGCCTTCCACGCCGAGGGCTGGGGCGGCACGGTCGCCCTGGGGCTCCTGGCGGTGCTGGGCGTCGTGGGGATCACCGTGGCGGGGTCCCGCGCGGCCCGGCGGGCGCCGGTGCCGGTCCACTGAGGTTCTTCGCTTCGCGCTCCGCGCGGGGCGGGTGGGTCAGCGCGGGTCCGGTGGGCGTTCTCGCGCAGTTCCCCGCGGCCCTGAAAAGCAGGGGCTGCGCCCCCTGCTTTTCGCCCTGAAAGGGCCGCGGGCCCCGCGCGCCCGCAGACAGCCCACGACCCCCTGACCTGTGCCTTCATCTCTTCGCCAGGCCATTGTCAGTGGGCTGCGGTAGCTTCCGAGGTGGTGCGCAAGGGTGCGTGCGACGGAGTGAGCCACAGGGGTGGGTTGGCCATGAGTGACGGTACGGCGACGGCGGAACTGGACGTCCGGCTGGAGAAACACCGGGTCGAGCTGACCGGGTACTGCTATCGGATGCTGGGGTCGTCCTTCGAGGCCGAGGACGCCGTGCAGGACACGATGATCCGGGCCTGGCGGAGCTACGAGAAGTTCGAGGGCCGGTCCTCCCTGCGGTCCTGGCTCTACCGGATCGCCACGAACGTCTGTCTCGACATGCTGACCGCGGGGAACAAACGGGCACGGCCCATGGACCTGACCGACTCGACGCCCCTCGCCCAGGCCGCCCTCTCCCCCCGCCCCGACAACACCTGGCTGGAGCCCGTGCCGGACGCCCGGGTGCTGCCGACCACCGACGACCCGGCGGAGGCCGCCGTGGCCAAGGAGTCCGTGCGGCTGGCGTTCGTGGCGGCGCTGCAGAAACTGCCGTCCAAGCAGCGGGCGGTGCTCATCCTGCGTGAGGTGCTCGCATGGAAGGCCAGCGAGGTCGCCGAGCTGCTCGACACCTCCGTGGCCTCGGTGAACAGCGCCCTCCAGCGCGCCCGCGCGACGCTCGCCGAGGGCGACGGGCAGGTCGCGGCGGCCGATGTCTCCGACCCCCTCGACGACGAGCAGCAGAAGCTGCTGGAGCGCTATGTGGCCGCCTTCGAGGGGTACGACATGGCGGCGCTGACAGCTCTGCTGCACGAGGACGCGGTCATGACGATGCCGCCGTTCGACCTGTGGCTGACCGGCACCGGCGACATCACCGGGTTCATGACCACCCTCGGCGCGCCCTGCGCCGGATCGCACCTCGTGCCGGTCGCGGTCAACGGGCTGCCGGGCTTCGCCCAGTACAAACCGGACCCGGACAAGGGCGGCTTCAGCGCCTGGGCCGTGCAGGTGCTGGAGATCTCAGAGGGCCGGATCGCCGGATTCCACTGCTTCCTCGACACCGCCCGCTGGTTCCCCCTCTTCGACCTGCCCCTCCACCTCGAAGGCAAGCCCGACCAGGCCCAGTAGCGCGCGCAGCGCCGGATCCGGGTCCCGCAGCCGGATCCGGCCCCCGGCCCGGCGGGCGGTGAGCTGCATCCGGGCCAGGGCGTCGATGACGCCGAGGCCGGGCGGCCCGATCCCGGCGATGTCGCACACCACGACCCCGGCCCCGGTCCCCTCCAGTCGCGCGCGCACCTCGTCACAGAGCCGAGGCACCTCGTCCGGGGTCACGGGGCCTGGCAGTACGAGTACGGCGGGTGTCGTCGCGTCCACGATCGGTAGACCGCGCGAGGTCACGCAATTCATCGGTGCGTGAGGACACCCCCGTACCGGCGGACTACTTGGTGGGGAACACGCTCGTGTCCAGCGTGAGCGCGAAGGGCTCGGGGAGTTCGATCGGGTCGCCGAATTTGCCCGCCCGCAGCACTCGATAGACATCGCCCTTCGGCTCACCGTAGAGCGTCACCGTCGGACCGCCCGGAGCCCAGCTGTCGATGAGCAGGTACAGCGGTACTCCCGCTTGTGCGTAGCCCGCCGCTTTCTTGATCCGGTCGTTGCTCGCGTTGGATTTCGAGGTGATCTCTACGACCAGTTCGGCGGCGGCTGCGGGGATGTAGTTGCCGTCTCCCTCGTACAGGGCTCCCCTGGGCGCCACAGCGAGATCAGGAATGTAGAGACCGACCCGAGACGGTACAGCCGCTCCCAGCGTCTGGTAGATCCCCCAGTCTTCAGGGATCTCCCGATAGAGATGACGCTGCACGCGGTCGGCAATGTCGTTGTGGGCGTTGGAGGGCGGTGGTGCCACGGTGACGATCCCCTCGATGATCTCCACCTTGCAGCCCTCGGGGGCGTCCGTCTCCTGCCAGATCCGGACGAGGTCGTCCCACTCGTGGCCGCTGGCCGTCGTGTGGTCGACAGTGAGTGCGCTCATGGCGGTTCTCTCCCATCGGTGCGTCACCGACTACAGCATGCCGAACGGGACCGGCGCCGGTCCACCGATCCCGTTCACCCGAATGGGAAAGGCGCAGGTCAGGCGATACGTTCCAGCACCACCGGCGACGCCGCGAACTCCGTGCCCGGCGCCCCGATGTCGTACGAGCCCTCCACGGCCTCCAGGGCGTAGTCGAAGCGCTCGGGCGTGTCGGTGTGCAGGGTCAGCAGGGGCTGGCCCTCGGTGACCGTGTCGCCGGGCTTGGCGTGCAGCTCGACGCCCGCGGCGGCCTGGACCGTGTCCTCCTTGCGGGCGCGTCCGGCGCCGAGACGCCAGGCGGCGATGCCGATGTCGTAGGCGTCGAGGCGGGTCAGGACGCCGGAGGCGGTCGCCTTCACCACGTGCTGCTCGCGGGAGGTGGGGAGCGGGGCGTCCGGGTCGCCGCCCTGCGCGGCGATCATGCGGCGCCAGGCGTCCATCGCCGAGCCGTCGGCCAGCGCCTTCGCCGGGTCGGCGTCCTTCACCCCGGCCGCGTCGAGCATCTCGCGGGCCAGGGCGATCGTGAGTTCCACGACGTCGGCCGGGCCGCCGCCCGCAAGGACCTCGACCGACTCGCGGACTTCGAGGGCGTTGCCGGCGGTGAGGCCGAGGGGGGTCGACATGTCCGTGAGGAGGGCGACCGTCTTCACGCCGTGGTCGGTGCCGAGGCCCACCATCGTCGACGCGAGCTCACGGGCGTCCTCGATGGTCTTCATGAAGGCTCCCGTGCCCACCTTCACGTCCAGGACCAGGGAGCCGGTCCCCTCCGCGATCTTCTTCGACATGATGGAGGAGGCGATCAGGGGGATCGCCTCGACCGTTCCCGTCACGTCCCGCAGGGCGTAGAGCTTCTTGTCCGCCGGGGCCAGGCCGTCGCCCGCCGCGCAGATGACCGCTCCGACCTCGTCCAGGACGTTCAGCATCTCCTCGTTGGAGAGGAGGGCGCGCCAGCCGGGGATGGACTCCAGCTTGTCCAGGGTGCCGCCGGTGTGGCCGAGGCCCCGGCCGGAGAGCTGGGGTACGGCCGCGCCGCAGGCCGCCACCAGCGGTGCCAGGGGCAGCGTGATCTTGTCGCCGACTCCGCCGGTGGAGTGCTTGTCGGCGGTGGGGCGGGACAGGGACGAGAAGTCCATGCGCTCGCCGGAGGCGATCATCGCGGCCGTCCAGCGGGCGATCTCGCGGCGGTCCATGCCGTTGAGGAGGATGGCCATGTTGAGGGCGGCCATCTGGTAGTCGGCGACCTCGCCACGGGTGTAGGCGTCGATGACCCAGTCGATCTGCTCGTCGCTGAGCTCGCCGCGGTCCCGCTTGGTGCGGATGACTGAGATGGCGTCCATGGCCATGGCTGGCTGTCCTTCCGGAATCTGGGAAGTGCGCGGCCCCTCCGACCGTTCGTCAGGAGGGGCCGCACGGGAGTTACTTGGTGAGATGGCCCGGGCCGAAGGCCTGGGGCAGCATCTCCGAGAGGGGGACGATCCCCGCCGGGGTCTCCAGCAGGAGGCCGGGGCCACCGAACTCGTAGAGCAGTTGGCGGCAGCGACCGCAGGGCACGAGGATCTCGCCCTGGCCGTCGACGCAGGTGAAGTGCGTCAGCCGGCCGCCGCCGGTGCGCTGCAGCTCCGAGACCAGTCCGCACTCGGCGCACAGGCCGAGACCGTACGAGGCGTTCTCGACATTGCAGCCGGAGACCGTGCGGCCGTCGTCGACCCGGGCGGCCACCCCCACCGGGTAGCCCGAGTACGGGGCGTACGCGTGGGACATGGCGTCCCGCGCGACCGCGCGCAGCTCGTCCCAGTCGGCCTCGGCCGGTACGCCGGCGGTCACTTGCCCTGTCCCTTGCGGTACGGCAGTCCGTCCGCCTTCGGCATCCGAAGGCGTTGGGCGGAGAGTGCGAGGACGATCAGGGTGATGACGTACGGGGTGGCGGCGACGACCTGGTTCGGGACCTCGTTGGTGGTCGCGTACCAGGTGAAGACCAGGGCGCCGACGACGAAGGTGATCGCGGCGGCGACGTACTTCTTGCGCACGGCCTGCCAGATCGCGCCGATGACCAGCAGGAGGGCGCCGAGCAGGAGCAGGGCGTGGACGTTCTCGGAGCCGCCGCGCAGGTTGAGGCTGTCGGTGTAGCCGAAGAGGCCGGCGCCGAGGGCGAGGCCGCCCGGCATCCAGTTGCCGAAGATCATCGCGGCGAGACCGATGAAGCCGCGGCCGCTGGTCTGGCCCTCCAGGTAGAAGGGGTTGGCGACGATGGAGAGGAAGGCTCCGCCGAGGCCGGCCAGCCCGCCGGAGATGATCACGGCGAGGTACTTGTACTTGTAGACGTTGACGCCGAGGGACTCGGCGGCGATCGGGTTCTCACCGCAGGAGCGCAGCCGCAGACCGAAGGCGGAGCGCCACAGGATCCACCAGGTGGCGGGGACCAGGGCGACGGCGACGAGCGTCAGCCACGAGACGTTGGTGACCAGACCACCGAGCAGGCCGGCGAGGTCGGAGACGAAGAACCAGCCCTTGGAGTTGAGTTCGGTCAGCGCGTCCGACAGGCCCGGGATGGTGAAGTCACCGATGGACTCGACCGGCGGGGACTGCTTGGCCGAGCCGCCCTGGTGACCCTCGAAGGCGAGGGGGGCCAGGTAGCGCGTGGCGCCGAGGGCGAGGATGTTGATGGCCACACCGGAGACGATGTGGTTGACGTTGAAGGTGACGGTGACGAAGGCGTGCAGCAGACCGCCGAGCGCGCCGCCGGCGATACCGACCAGGACGCCGGTCCAGGGGCCGTACTGGAAGCCGGCCCAGGCACCGAACCAGGTGCCGAGGATCATCATGCCTTCGAGGCCGATGTTGACGACGCCCGCGCGCTCGGCCCACAGACCGCCGAGGCCGGCCAGGCCGATCGGGACGGCCAGTTCCAGCGCGGTGGACATCTGGCTGACGTTGGTGATGCCGTCGGCGCCGGTGATGATGCGGACGATCGAGGTGAGTGCCAGGACGCCGGCGATGACCAGCAGCAGCACGGGCAGCGACAGCTTGCGCCCGGTGGGGGCGGTCGGCTCCAGCGAGGGCTGGTTGAGGTCGGTCGCGGTGGTGCTCGTGGTCATCGGCCAGCCACCTCCTTCTTGACGTTGTTGTTGTCGGAGGCGTCCGCGCCGAGGACGTTCCCGGCGGCGAGCTCGGCGCCGACGCGGCGCTGCTGGCGGCGCAGGCCCCACTCGCGGACCGTCTCGTAGGAGACGACGACCGAGAGCACGATCAGGCCCTGCATGATGACCGCGATCTCCTTGTCGTAGCCGTGGAAGTCCAGTTCAGGCGAGGCCTTGTCGAGCCAGGCCCACAGCAGGGCGGCGAAGGCGATGCCGACGGGGCTGTTCCGGCCGAGGAGGGCGATGCCGATACCGAGGAAGCCGATGCCGGTGGGGAAGTTGAGACTGTAGGTGTGCGTGTCGCCGAGGAGGATCGGCAGGCCCGCGAGGCCCGCGACGCCGCCGGAGATCAGCATGGCGGTGAGGACCATGCGCTTGGGGTCCACACCGCTGGCGGCGGCGGCCGACTCCGAGGCGCCGGAGGCGCGCAGGTCGAAGCCGAAGCGGGTGCGGTTGATCACGATCCAGTAGCCGACGCCGAGGAGGACGGCGAGCAGGACCAGGCCGTAGATCTCGCCGGCCTTGCCCATGTCGATGCCGGGCACCCAGCCCGACTCGGCCATCTCGCCGGTGGTGTTGTTGTTGCCGACCTTGACGCCGAAGACGTTCGGCAGCCAGAGGTAGCCGATGACGGAGGTGGCGATCGCGTTCAGCATGATCGAGGCGACGACCTCGCTGACGCCCCGGGTGACCTTGAGGACACCGACGATGCCGGCCCAGAAGGCGCCGGTGAGGATCGCGGTGAGCATCAGCAGCGGGATCTGGATCGCGGCCGGCAGGTCGACGTGGGCGCCGACGATCGCGGTGATCATGGCGCCGAGGAGGTACTGGCCGTCGACACCGATGTTGAAGAGGTTCATCCGGAAGCCGATGGCCACCGCGAGGGCCGCGATGTAGTACAGCGAGGCCTGGTTGATGATCCGGACCTGGATGTCGGAGAACGAGGCCTGCTCGAACATGATCGAGAACGGCTCGACCGGGTTCTTGCCGGAGGCCAGCAGCACGATCGCGGTCAGCGCGAAGGCCACAGCGAGCGCGAGGACCGGGCCGGCGACGGCGAGGAGCACCCGCTCCTTGTCGAACTTCTTCATCAGTTGGCCTCGTCTTCCGGAGACTCGCCGGCCTCGGGGGCCTTGCGCAGATCGGGAGTCTCGGGGGTCTCTGCCCGCGTCTCGGGGGTCTCTTCGTGTTCGAGGTGGCCGGTGGCGGCGCCGGTCATGGCCGAGCCCAGTTCCTCGGGGGTGATGGTGGCCGGGTCGGCGTCGGCGACCAGCTTGCCGTTGTAGATCACCCGGAGGGTGTCGGACAGGCCGATCAGCTCGTCGAGGTCGGCGGAGATCAGCAGCACGGCCAAGCCCTCGCGGCGGGCCTCACGGATCTGGTCCCAGATCTGGGCCTGCGCGCCGACGTCCACACCACGGGTGGGGTGGGCGGCGATCAGGAAGCGCGGCTTGTGGCTCATCTCGCGGCCGACGATCAGCTTCTGCTGGTTGCCGCCGGAGAGGGAGGCGGCGGTGACGTCGATGCCGGGGGTGCGGACGTCGTACTCGGCGACGATCCGGCGGGTGTCCTCCTGGGCGGCCTTCGGGTCGAGCCAGACGCCCTTGGCGTTGGGCCGCTCGGTCACATGGCCGAGGATACGGTTCTCCCAGAGGGGGGCCTCCAGGAGCAGACCGTGCCGGTGGCGGTCCTCGGGGATGTAGCCGACGCCCTGCTCGCGGCGCTTGCGGGTGGCCCAGGTGGTGATGTCGTCCTCGGCCAGCGCGATCGTGCCGGAGTCGGCGGACTTCAGACCGATCAGCGCGTCGACCAGCTCGGTCTGGCCGTTGCCCTCGACGCCGGCCAGCCCGAGGACCTCGCCCGCGTGGATGGTGAAGCTGATGTCGTCGAGCAGGGCCTTGCCGCCGACGGCCTCCAGGCGGAGGTCCTTGACGGTGAGCACGGGGCGGTCGGTGACCGTGGACTCGGCCGTCTCGGGGGTGGGCAGTTCGCTGCCGACCATCAGCTCGGCGAGCTGGCGCGGGGTGGTCTCGGCGGGGACGGCTGTGCCGACGGTGGTGCCGCGCCGGATGACGGTGATCTCGTCGGCGACGGACAGCACCTCGCCCAGCTTGTGCGAGATGAAGATGACCGCGAGGCCCTGCGCCTTGAGTTCGCGCAGGTTGGCGAAGAGGGAGTCGACCTCCTGGGGCACCAGGACGGCGGTCGGCTCGTCCAGGATCAGGGTGCGGGCGCCCCGGTAGAGGACCTTGAGGATCTCCACGCGCTGGCGCTCGGCGACACCGAGCTCCTCGACCAGGACATCGGGGCGGACCCCGAAGCCGTACCGCTCGGAGATCTCCTTGATCTTGCGGCGGGCCTTGGCGCCGATGCCGTGCAGCTTCTCGCTGCCGAGGACCACGTTCTCCAGGACCGTGAGGTTGTCGGCCAGCATGAAGTGCTGGTGCACCATGCCGATGCCGCGCACGATGGCGTCGGCCGGGGAGGAGAACGAGACCTGCTCGCCGTCGACCGCGATGGTGCCCTCGTCCGGCTTCTGCATGCCGTAGAGGATCTTCATCAGGGTCGACTTGCCGGCGCCGTTCTCGCCGACGAGGGCGTGCACGGTGCCCTTGCGGACGGTGAGATGGATGTCGTGGTTGGCCACGACGCCGGGGAATCGCTTGGTGATCCCGGCGAGTTCGACGGCGGTCACCGAGTCGTTGACCGCCGCGTCGGCCGGAGGGCTGCTGGACGCGTTGATGGCGCACTCTCCTGGGAAAGGGGGGTCGTCTACGCGCGTAGCGCCCCTACGGCATCGAAAATGGGCGGCGACGCACCGGGACAACGGGGTACAGGGAGCGATACTCCCCGTGCCCCGTTGAGCGGACGTAACCCCGCGGTTACCGGCGACTTCGGGAGGGCCTCGGTGGTGTCCGAGACTCCCCCTCGGTCGCCCGGCTGCTCGTGGTACGGCTGGGTCGGTCGGTCTCGACCTCGATCAGCTGGTCCTGACCTTGATCTCGCCGCCGATGATCTTCTCCTTGGCCGTGGCGATGGCCTCCTGGAGCTCGGTGTCGCTCTTGAACTTCGGGTTGGAGTCGGCGAGGCCGACCTCGCCGGTCTTCAGATCGCCCCTGACGATACCGGTCGCGGGCTTGCCGTCCTCGACCGACTTCGCCAGGTTGTACACCGCCTTGGCGACGTCCTTCGTCGCCGAGGTCAGGATGGAGTCCTTGTACTTCGCGAGGGCTTCCTGGCTGTACTGGTCGGAGTCGACGCCGATCGCCCAGATCTTGTTCGCGGCGGCGGCCTCGATCACGCCCTGGCCGGACAGACCGGCCGCCGCGTAGACGACGTCGGCCTTCTTCTCGATCTGACCCTCGGCGGCGGTCTTGCCCTTGTCGGGGCTGGAGAAGCCGCCCTCCTCCGCCGTCTGGGTGAGGAACTGGGAGAGGACCTTGGCCTTGGGGTTGGTGTCCTTGACGCCCTGCTCGAAGCCCGCCTGGAACTTGTGGATCAGCGGGATGTCCACACCACCCACGAAGCCGACCGTGTTCGTCTTGGTGGCCTTCGCGGCCGCGACACCGGCGAGGTACGAGGCCTGCTCCTCGGAGAAGACCAGGTCCGCGACGTTGTCCAGCTGGACCGTGGAGTCGTCCACGATGCCGAAGGTGGTGTCCGGGTACTGCTCGGCGGCGGCCTTCACGGCCGTCGCGTAGGCGTAGCCGACGCCGACGACCGGGTTGTAGCCCTGCTTCGCCAGGGAGACCAGGCGCTGCTCCTTGTCGGCGTCCGTCTCGCCCTCGGTGGGCTCGATGTCCTGCGTCTTGTACCCGAACTCCTCCTTCGCCTGTTCCAGGCCCGCGTAGGCCGCGTCGTTGAAGGACTGGTCGCCCTTGCCGCCGACGTCGTACGCGATGGCGAGGCCCAGGTCGCCCTTGGAGTCGGCGGAGGACGCGGCGTCCGTCGAGGTACCGCCGCAGGCGGAGAGGGCGAGGGCGAGGGAGGCGGTCGCTGCGCCCGCGACCGCGAGGCGGGAAACCCGGCGCATGTGTGGTGCTCCTGTCGTACAGCGCCGGAGGGTACGGATCAGAGTACTGACCAGTAGTGCTTCACAGCATCGGCGCCTTATATGGCTTTCGCCGCAGAGTAACGCGCGTAGACCCTTCGGGTGAAGCCTGGTGGGCCGGGTTGTTATGGGGCCGTGTTGCAAGGGTGTCCGGGGTTTGGGGGGCGCGTGGCGGGGGGTGGTTTCGGTCAGGTCGCGGCTGCGGGTGCGTTGTGGCTGGTCGCGCAGTTCCTCGCGCCCCTCAGGTACCCGGGGGCACAAGTGAGCGGGGCGGGTGTACGTGTACACCCGCCCCGCCCGTCAGCACTTGCAGACGTGTGACCGTTACTCGGTCTTCACCTTGATCGTGCCGTCGATGATTTCCTTCTTGGCCTTGGCGACCGCGTCCGTGAGGCCGGCGATCTCGCCCATCTTCGGGTTGGAGTCGGCGAGGCCCACGCCGTCGACCTTCAGGTCGAAGGTCTGGACGCCCTTGAGGGGCTTGCCGTCCTCGACGGACTTGGCGAGGGCGTAGACCGCGCCGCCGACGTCCTTGAGGGCGGAGGTGAGGATGAACTCCTTGTACTTCGCGAGGGCTTCCTGGTTGTACTGGTCGGAGTCGACACCGATCGCCCACACCTTGGCCTGCGCGGCGGCCTCGATGACACCCTGGCCGGAGAGGCCGGCGGCCTGGTAGAGGACGTCTGCGTTCTTCTCGATCTGGCCCTCGGCGGCGGCCTTGCCCTTGTCGGGGCTGGAGAAGCCGCCCTCCTCGGCCGTCTGGGTCAGGTACTGCGAGACGACCTTGACCTTGCCGCCGCTGGTGTCCTCGACGCCCTGCTTGTAGCCGGCCTCGAACTTGTGGATGAGCGGGATGTCGACGCCGCCCACGAAGCCCACGGTGTTCGTCTTGGTGGCCTTGGCGGCCGCGACACCGGCGAGGTACGAGGCCTCCTGCTCGGCGAAGACGAGGGACGCGACGTTGTCGCCCTCGACGACCGAGTCCACGATGCCGAAGGTGGTGTCCGGGAACTGCTTGGACGCGGCCTCCATCGCGGGGCCGTAGGCGAAGCCGACACCGATGACCGGGTTGTAGCCCTGCTTGGCCAGGGACTCCAGACGCTGCTGCTTGTCGGCGTCCGTCTCTCCCTCGGTCGGCTCGATGTCCTCGGTCTGGTAACCGAACTCCTTCTGAGCCTTCTCCAGGCCCGCGTACGCGGCGTCGTTGAAGGACTGGTCGCCCTTGCCGCCGATGTCGTACGCGATCGCGAGGCCTTTTTCGCCCTTGGTGGTCTCGCTGTCGCCGTTGCCGCTCTCGCTGCTCGTGCCACCACAGGCCGTGGCGGCCAGCGCCAGCGACGCGACCCCCACCGCGACGCGGGTCAGTTTGGAAATCCGACGCATTTTGAAGTTCCCCATCTTCTCCAAAGCCCCGCAGCCGGGTGCTCAGTTCGGCGCACATTAACGCGCGTAGACACTCCTGGGAACGGGGTTTCGACTGGCCGTTATCCATTCGTGCCGGTGGCCGTTACGCCCTCGTGAACCAGGGGATCGAAAGGGACGAGTCGGGCACCGCGCCTTCGCCGACCCTCGCGATCCGTGCACATGGGGTGACTCCAGCGTGAAGGTGCGCGGTCCGTACGGGGGTCGTCCGGACACGCGCACCAGGCTGCCGCGAGGGTGGGCGGGGCGCAAGCCGAGGGGGCGGGAGGGGTTACCGGGCGGCCGCGTCGAGGACGCGCATGCGCGCGTCGAGGAGGGCTGCGGCGGTGAAGAGCTCCACGCCGACGGTGATGGCGTGCTCGTCGGCGTCGAAGTCGCCCTGGTGGAGGTCGCGGACGGTGAGGTCGCCCGGACGGCGCACGCCCAGGCGGGCCATGGCGCCGGGGACGTGCTCCAGGTACCAGGAGAAGTCCTCGCCGCCGAGGCTCTGCTCGGTGTCCTCGACGGACTTCACGCCGCGCCGGGCCACCATCGAGTCGTGCAGCAGCTCGGTGACGACGGGGTCGTTGACGACCGGCGGGACGCCCCGGATGTAGTTGATCTCGGGCTTGGCGCGGTGCATGACCGCGACCTCCTGGACCGCCTCGTGGATCAGGTCGGGGGCCTGCCGCCAGGCGTTGATGTCGAGGCAGCGGACGGTGCCGGAGAGCTCGGCGTGCTGCGGGATGACGTTCGGCGCGTGGCCCGACTCGATGCGGCCCCAGGTCACGACGAGCCCGGCGCGGGCGTCGAAGCGTCGGGCGACCAGCGCGGGCACGTCGGTGACGACCCGGGCGGCGGCGGTGACGAGGTCGGTGGTGAGGTGCGGGCGCGCGGTGTGGCCGCCCGGACCGTCCAGGGAGAGCTCCAGCCGGTCGCAGGCCGAGGTGATGGGGCCGTGGCGCAGCCCGATGCGGCCCGCGTCGACGCGGGGGTCGCAGTGGACGGCGATGATCCGGCCGACGCCTTCGAGCGAGCCGGTCCTGATCACGTCCGCGGCGCCGCCGGGCAGCACCTCCTCGGCGGGCTGGAAGATCAGCCGGACGGGGCGGGGCAGTTCTCCCCTGCGGTGCAGGTCGGCGAGGACGAGGCCGGCGCCGAGGACGACGGTGGTGTGCACGTCGTGGCCGCAGGCGTGGGCGCGGTCCGGGACGGTGGAGCGGTAGTCGCAGTCCACCTTGGTGTCCGGGATGGGGAGGGCGTCGATGTCGGCGCGCAGCGCGAGCGCGGAGTGGTCGGCGCCGCTCCAGTCGCCGATGTCACAGATGAGTCCGGTTCCGCTGTCCAGTACGCGCGGCCTGAGCCCTGCCTTCTCCAGGCGGGCCTTGATGGCGGCGGTGGTGCGGAACTCCTGGTTGCCGAGCTCCGGGTGCATGTGCAAGTCGCGGCGGAACGCGACGAGTTCGGCACGCAGGGCTTCCGGCAACGTGCCGGGGAGCGACGCTTCGGCTTCCCCTGGCAGATCGGCCTCGGACTCTCGGGACATCAGTTGGTTCACCCTCTGAAGGGTAGGGCGATCGGGCGACCTTCTAACCCTCGATCAACAAAAAATCAGCCCGTAAGGGGAAGTTTTCCGGCCGCACAACGCATACGTATTGGCAGGGATGGGTATACCCGCCCGCCTTTCGGTGCGGGTGACCCTCGGAGACGGGAGCGCCGGGTTTGCCCGCGAATCCCATCGTCTAAACGTTCGGGGGTGCCCGAACGATTCCCACACTCCACCCTTACCACGTATCCGCCGTCCCACGGTGGCGGAACCGTCACCACCGCGCGACCGGTCGGCTACGTCGTGTGTTCGACGGAACGGCCGGAACACTGCTGCGACGGGGCGGGACGGGTGCGGTGGCCTGCGGTTGTGGGCTCGCGCGGGGGCGCGGGCGGCGGGCGGATCGACCGGGTGGTTCCCGCGTGCCGAAGGTGACGGGGATCACGGGCGGAGCGCGACGGGGCCGCGCCGGTCCCTCAGGCCGACGCCACCGACGACAGGCGGTGGACGTCGCGGGCCGTGCCCGTCACGCCGGACAGGAAGCCCTGGGCGCGGGGGGAGGCGTTCTCGGTGAGCCAGCTGGGGTCGATGTCGCAGACGGCGACGCGCACGTCCGTCCCGGCCAGCGCCAGGGGCAGGGTGTGGACGACCGTCGAGGGGAAGCTCAGGATCGTCCGGCCGATGGGGCCGCGGCGGGCGATGAGTTCCAGCGGGAGGTCGGGCCGGACGATCTCCAGGCCCGTCTCGGCGGCGAGGGTGTGGAGTTTCTCGGCGCTCTCGCGGCGGTGGGCGAAGTACCGGGTGGCGCCGTGGGCCTTCGCGAGGGAGCGGACGGCTTCGAGGTAGCGGTCGCCGTCCACCACTCCGGTCTCCACGAGGGAGGTGCCCACGAGGTCGGCGCCCTTGGTGATGCGGGGCGGGCCGAAGCGGGAGCGGGTCCAGGAGAAGTCGTTGGCGGTGACGGTGACGCCCTCGGGGGTCTCGTCGATCGGCATGGAGGAGAAGACCTCGACGCGCCGGCCGGCGGTCGGGGTGAGTCGCCTGCGGGCCTTGGCGGAGACCGGGGCGAAGATCAGGTCGCGGGGGCCGGGGCGGCCGCCCTTGCGGTGCCAGCGCACGAGGCGTTCGCCCCGGGCCAGCTGGGAGACGAACTCCATGGTCGCGGTGCCGTCGTCGACGACGACCACGTCCGGTGCCCGGGTGATGGTCAGCAGGAGCTGTACGTACCGGGAGAAGGGGTCGCCCAGGACGATGCGGCGCGCGGCGCGCAGCAGCGGGGCGAGGCCGCCGACGGTGCGGAAGGGGGCGGCGGTGCCGCCGCGCGCCTCCTCCCAGCGCACGTCGTGGCCCTCGTCCCGGGCCAGCTCCGCCATCCGGCGCAGCTGGCCCCGGGTCATGGGGTCGTTCGGCGACAGGATCACCAGGGTGAGCCCCGCGCCACCGGAACCGAAGGGCCCCGCATCGGGGTCCTCGGGGGTGCCGAGGGCGTGGGTGTGCGCCCACTCGAGCACGTTCAGGAGCTGTACCGGGCTCTCGACGAAGGCGAGAGTGTGGGGGCCGGCGGTTCCGGTGCGGGGGCTCATCGACGTATGTCCGTCGCTTCCGTGAGTACGGATCTACTGAGGGCCGGGGCCGTGGGTCAGACGCCGACCGGCTCGCCCGCCGCCACGGCGATCTCCGCCTCGGCGACGACCCCGGTGACACGGCGCAGCTTCTTCATGGGGCCGAGCTCGGAGTCGTAGACCTTCTTGACGCCGTCGCCGAGGGAGGCCTCGATGGTGCGGATGTCGCGGACCAGGCGGGTGAGGCCCTGGGGCTCGACGGAGGCGGCCTGGTCGGAGCCCCACATGGCGCGGTCGAGGGTGATGTGGCGCTCGACGAAGGTGGCGCCGAGGGCGACCGCGGCGAGCGTGGTCTGCAGGCCCGTCTCGTGGCCGGAGTAGCCGATCGGGACGTTCGGGTACTCGGCCTGGAGGGTGTTGATGACGCGGAGGTTGAGCTCCTCGGCCTTGGCCGGGTACGTCGAGGTGGCGTGGCAGAGCAGGATGTTGTCGCTGCCGAGGACCTCGACCGCGTGGCGGATCTGCTTCGGGGTCGACATGCCGGTGGAGAGGATGACCGTGCGGCCGGTGGCGCGCAGGGCGCGCAGCAGCTCGTCGTCGGTCAGGGAGGCGGAGGCCACCTTGTGGGCGGGGACGTCGAACTTCTCCAGGAAGGCGACGGCCTCGGTGTCCCACGGGGAGGCGAACCAGTCGATGCCCTTCTCCTTGGAGTACTCGTCGATCTGGCGGTACTCGTCCTCACCGAACTCCACACGGTGGCGGTAGTCGATGTAGGTCATGCGGCCCCAGGGGGTGTCGCGCTCGATGTCCCACTGGTCGCGGGGGGTGCAGATCTCGGGGGTGCGCTTCTGGAACTTGACGGCGTCGCAGCCGGCCTCGGCGGCGGCGTCGATCAGCTTGAAGGCGTTCTCCAGCTCACCGTTGTGGTTGATGCCGATCTCGCCGACGACGTAGACGGGGTGACCCGGGCCGGCGGTCTTCGAACCGAACGTGCGCAGACGGGAGTTGGTGCTCATGGTGGGACCAGTTCCTTACTTGTCGAGGGGGTCGAGAGAGTCGAGAGAGGGACCGAGGATCCAGCCGGCGATCTCCCGGATCGCGCCTTCACCGCCGGGGACGGTGGTGACCGCGCGTGCGGCGCCGCGTACGACGTCGTGGGCGCTGCCGACCGCCACGGGCCAGCCCACGAGGGCGAAGCACGGGAGGTCGTTGACGTCGTTGCCGACGTAGAGCACGCGCTCCGGCGCGATGCCCTGCTCCTCGCACCACTGCTTCAGTGCGAGGTCTTTCCGGTCGATGCCGTGGAGGACCGGGATCTGCAGCTTCCGGGCCCGTGCGGCGACGACCGGGTTCTGTTCCGTGGACAGGATGAGCATCTTCAGGCCGCTCCTGCGGAGGGCCGCGATGCCGAGTCCGTCGCCGCGGTGCACGGAGACGAACTCCCGTCCGTCGGAGTCGATCAGCACCCGGTCGTCGGTCTGGGTGCCGTCGAAGTCGAGGACTACGGCGTCGATGTCGTCGTAGGTGGGGAGGGCGCCGGGGCGGTTCGCGTCGAAGAGCGGCGCGAGGGCCTGGGCGCGGGCGAGGTCGTGCGGGTCGTCGATCTCCAGGACCCGGGCGGGGTCGGTGCGGACGAGCTCCGTACGGCCGAAGAAGCGGTGCTGGTGCTTGCGCAGTCCGGCCGCGTCCATGGCGTAGGCGGCGCCGGTCTCCAGCAGGTCCTGGGGACGGTCCTGGCGCCGGGGGCGGAAGGACTTGTCGTGGTTGACGCCGTAGCCGCCCGCGGTGTCGGTGGGTTCGGGCGTCTCGCCGTCCACAGCGCCCGGGTGGGCGGCCTCGGCGGTCGCGGGCTCGTCGGCGGTGTCCCGCCAGATGAAGCCGTGGAAGGGGGCGACGGTGAGGGAGGTGTCGGCGCCGTGCTCGACGACCGCCCGGGCCACGCCGTCGATGTCCTCGCGGAGGATGAACGGGCTGGTGCACTGGACGAGGAGGACGACGTCGACCGGGGCGCCGTGCCGGGACTCGTGGGCGTCCAGGGCGTGCAGGACGGCGGCCTCGGAGGTGGCGGTGTCGCCGGCGATGGCGGCGGGACGCAGGACCACCTCGGCGCCGGACTCACGGGCGGCGGCGGCGATGGCGTGGTCGTCGGTGGAGACGACGACGTCCGTCACCAGCTGGGCGGCGAGGCACTCGCGGACCGCGCGGGCCACCAGCGGGACGCCGCCGACGGGGGCGAGGTTCTTCGCGGGGACGCCCTTGGAGCCGCCCCGCGCGGGGATCACGGCGAGGACGCGGCGGGCGGAGGTCGCCGTTCCCGCTTCCGGGTTGGACATGGGGTGAACTCCTTGCGGTGCGTGCGAAGGCGTCGGGCGGCGGCTCACAGCTCCCCCATCCGGCGGATGACGGGCGCCACGCGCTGCACTCCGTGGCGGTAGGCGCCGCGTGCGGCCCGGCGCACGATCTGCCGTACGGGTCCGGCCTGCCGGTCGGCGGCGGGTGCCCCGGGCAGCGGTGTTCCGTCGGGGCCGAGGTGGTGGCGGGCGAGGATGCCGGGGAGGTAGCCGGGCGCGGTGACGGGCGTGTAGTACGGCGCGAGGGGCGGCAGTTCGGGCGCCGCGACCAGCTTCGCGATGCGGGTGCGGGCCGCGTCGAAGGCGGAGGCGTACGAGCCCTGCCCGGACGTCGTCCGGGAGGTGCCGCCGGCGGCGACGCCCTGCCGGGCCACCCACTCCGGGTCCGGCGTCGGCTCGTACCCGGCGTCCAGCTGGTCCCAGGAGGCGAGGCAGCCGGAGCCCACGAAGTGGTGGTTGCCGAGGGTCTCGCGGATCCCGAGGTCGGTGAGGACGACGGTGGGGATCCGGCGGTGCAGCGACTCCAGGGCGGCCGTGGAGCTGACGGTGACCAGCAGGTCGGTGGTGTCGAGGACCTCGCCCATGTTCCCGTACGAGAGGCGGAAGTTGGCGGGCAGACCGCCGGGGAGCTTCTCCGCCAGCTTCTGGTAGGGCAGTTCCTCGATGTGCGTGGTGTGCTCGCCCGGCTTGGAGCGCAGCTTCAGCAGCACCTGGCGGTCCGGGTGCAGCCTCGCGTGCTGGACGAGGCGGTTCAGCAGGTACGTACGGTCCTTGCGGTTGTCCGGGACGGACGGCTGGACGGCGAAGACGACCGTGTAGGGGTCCTGGGTGCCGGTGTACGGGCTGCCGCCCAGGAACGGCAGGGCGACCTCGGTGACCGAGGAGGCGTCCGCGCCCACGCCCTCGTACACGGCCCGGAAACGGTCCGCGTCCTGGCGGGAGTTGGCGAGGACGAGGTCCGCGCCGTGCCGCAGCAGCAGACCGTCGGCGAGCTTCTCGTAGACGACACCGACGTAACCGGTGACGACCACGGGCCGCTTCGTGCGCCCCGCCCAGGCCCGGCGCAGGCCGTGCAGCATCGCCTGGACACCCCCGCCGACGAGGGAGAGCACGACGACGTCGTACGCGTCCTCGTCCGTGTCCTCCTTGGTGGCCTCCTTCATGGTGCGCAGGAATTCGAGGCCGGTCACCTCGCGCAGGGAGTCGGGGCGGACGCCGACCTCCTGGAGCTGGCGGGCGGTGGGGGTGGCTCGGCCGCGCAGGAGGAAGCCGTCCAGGCGGATGTCCGCGTTCTCCGGAGCGAGACGGGTCGCGGTGAGCGCGCCCCATTTCCACCGGGTGTCGGAATCCGCGAGTACGGCGACTCGCAGGCCGTTCGTAGCACTTGCTGGCACATCGAAGACGCTAGGAAGCGATTCCGTTGAACGGCCCAACCCGAATACAACAAAGGGTTAACAGCACATCGCCGAACGGCGAATCGGGGCGCGAATGGCACCGGAAAGCATCTGGTTCACGGTTCCGCCACGCGTCGTTCACCTGACATCAAGCAGGTGGTCAAGACGAATGCCGGAGGGCCGCCTAACGTCACGGGGGTGGTCAAGCTCTCCGTCATCGTGCCGTTCTACAACGTGCAGCAATACGCGCCCGACACCCTGAAGAGCCTCGGAGCCAACGCTCGTGAGGACTTCGAATTCATTCTCGTCGACGACTGCTCCCGCGACGAGACACCGGACATTCTCGCGCGCGCGGAGCGCGAGCTGCCGGGGGCGGTGTACGTCAGACACGAGAAGAACGGAGGACTGGCGACCGCGCGCAACACGGGCATCGACAAGGCCCGCGGCGAGTACCTCACGTTCCTCGACGGGGACGACTGGCTCGCCCCCGGCTACTACCCTCAACTGCTCGGTGCCATCGAGGATTTGGGCTGCGACTTCGTGCGCACGGACCATGTCCAGTGCACCGCGCGGGCCCGCTCGATCCACCGGGTGCCCAACGGACGGCGGGGCGTGGTGATGAACCCGCGCGACGCGATCCTGCCCGCGGACCGCTCGACCTCCGTCGACTACGCGTTCGCCTGGGCGGGCATCTACCACCGCCGGCTGGTCGACAAGGGTGTGCTGCACTTCACCCACGGGCTGCGCACGGCCGAGGACCGCCCGTGGATCTGGAAGCTCCACCGGGAGGCCGACTCGTTCGCCACGGTGGGGCTGCTCGGCGTCTTCTACCGGCGCGGCGTGGCCTCTTCGCTGACCCAGATCGGCGACGTACGACAGCTCGATTTCATTCGCGCATTCGACCAGGTCATCGCGGAGACCGCGCAGGACCGGGACGCGGACCTGCTCCTTCCCAAGGCCGTGCGCACTTATTGCGCGATTATCTCCCACCATTTGGGATCCATCGAAAGGTTCGAGCCGGCGGTGGCACGGAAACTCAAGTCGATGAGCGCGGTCGCGCTGCGGAGAATGCCGCAGGACGTGCTCGACGACGCCCTCGACTCCATGGACGTCCAGCGCGCCACCCGGCTGCGCCGGCTGCGCCGCCGTCCCGCCGCCTCGGGGGTCGCCGCATGACCACGCAGATCTTCATGGCGTCCACGCTGTACGGCGCGGCCACGCTGGCCGCCGCCCTGGACTCCGAGTGCTTCCGCCCCGCCTCCCGGCGCATCCTGCTGGTCTCCAACAACGCGGCGACCCCGGAGACGGCCCCCGGCCCGGACGAGATGCCCGGCTTCGAGCGGCTGCGCTCCCGCTTCGACGAGGTGATCTCCTGGAACGAGACCATCTCCCCGTTCCACCCCGGCGGTTGGTCCCCCCGCATGGACGACGTCCCGCTGTGGGAGCGCCACCTGCGGCTGCTGTGGAACCTGGGCGACGACGACGTCGAACTGGCCGTGGAGTCCATCCAGGTCCACCCGGCGCTCGGCGTCGCCCAGATCTTCACCGGCGCGCCCGTGACCGTGTACGCCGACGGCCTGATGAGCTACGGCCCCACCCGCAACAAGATCGACCCGCTGGTGGGGACGAGGATCGACCGGCTCCTCCACCTGGACCTGGTGCCGGACCTCAAGCCGCTGCTGCTCACCGAGTTCGGCGTCGAGGCGGAGATCGTGCCGACGGACGCCTTCGTGAAGGTGCTCGCCGAACTCGTCGACACGGGTGACGAGTTGCCCGCGATCGAGGAGCCCGCGCTGTTGCTCGGCCAGTACCTCTCCGCGCTCGGCATCCTCACCGCCGAGGAGGAGGAGGCCCTCCACGTACGGATGCTGAAAGGTGCCGTCGCGCTCGGGCACACCAAGGTCGTGTTCAAGCCGCACCCCAGCGCCCCGGCCCGCTGGTCGCGCGGTCTGGAGAAGGAGGCGGAGCGGCTCGGCGCCGACCTGACGGTGCTGGACACGCCGGTCCTCGCCGAGGTGCTCTACCAGCGGATGCGTCCGGCCCTGGTCGTCGGCTGCTTCTCGACGGCCCTGCTCACCGCCTCCGCGCTGTACGGCCTCCCGGTCGCCCGCGTCGGCACGGGCACGCTGCTGGACCGGCTCGCCCCGTACGAGAACAGCAACCGGGTGCCCGTCACGATCGTGGACGCGCTGCTGCCGGAGCTGGGTGACGCGGCGGCGGTCGCCTCGCAGCGGCCGAGCCCGGCGGTGTCCGACCTCAACAGCCTGGTCCGGGCGGTGGGGTTCGCGATGCAGTCGAAGATCTATCCGTCGCTGCGGGCGGAGACCGAGGCGTATCTGACGCGGCATCTGAGCACGCACACGCTGCGGTACTTCAAGCGGCGGCGGCTGACCTCGCTGGGGTTGCCCGGTGGGATTCCGGTGCAGCTCGCGTTCATCCCGCGTAACGCGACCGTGCGACGAGTCGCTCGGCGGGCCCGGTCGCTCAAGCGGGCGACGCTGGGATGAGCTCTGGGGTGAGTTCTCCGACCAAGGCCGATGATCCTCTCGAGTCTCAAGTGCGGGTGGATGGGGGCTCGTCGCGCCCCGCGGCGGAGCCGCACATCGATGCAGCCCCGCGCCCCTTGGGGGGCGCGGCAGCGGGCGCCCGTCGATCGGCGCCCCGGCTCTACGCTCTCGACGGCCTGCGCCTGATAGCCGCCCTGTCCGTCGCCGCCTATCACTACGGTGGGCGGGACGGGGAGATCGCGAAGGCCTGGGGGGCGTCGCCCTCCGTGCAGTTCCCCACCGCCCACAGCTGGCTCGCCTACGGCTGGGCCGGTGTGCAGGCCTTCTTCGTGATCAGCGGGTTCGTGATCTGTGCCAGCGGCTGGGGCCGTTCGGTACAGGCGTTCTTCGCCTCCCGGGCGTCCCGGCTGCTGCCGGCGTACTGGGCGGCGGTGATCCTGGTGGCGGCGGTGTTCGCGCTGCCGGGGCTCTCGTACGCGCGGGTGTCGGTCAGTGAGTTCCTGGTGAACCTCACGATGCTGCAGATGCCGCTCGGCGCGGACCGCGTCCTCGGCGTCTGCTGGACGCTATGGGCGGAGGTCCGCTTCTACGTCCTGTTCGCGTTGTGCGTGGTGCTGCCCGGGGTGACCCGCAAACGGGTGATCTGGTTCTGCGGCGGCTGGACCCTGGCCTCGGTCATCGCACAGGGCTCGGGCGAACCGCTGCTGGACATGGTCCTGATGCCGGAGTACGCGTCCCTGTTCATCGGGGGCATGGGCCTGTATCTGGTGCACCGCGACCGCCGGGACACCGCCGCCTGGCTGATCGTGGTCTTCAGTCTGCTGCTGAGCCAGTACCAGACGGTCGAGGCGATGTGGCACGCCCCGAACCCCGACTACTTCTCCTACCGCTCCCAGCTCGGCATCGCCCTCGCCGTCGCCGTCGGCTTCGTGGCCGTGGGTGCCGTGGCGCTGGGGCTGCTGAACCGCGTCAACTGGCCCTGGCTGACCACCGCGGGGGCCCTGACGTACCCCTTCTACCTCGTGCACGAGCACCTGGGCTGGCCGGTGGTCCAGACACTGCACCAGAGGCTGGGCGTTCCGTCGCTCCTGACCGTCGTGCTCACCGTGGCGCTGATGCTGGGGCTCGCCTGGCTGCTGCACCGGTGGGTCGAACGTCCGTTGCAGCCGCTGCTGCGGGCGTCGCTCGGTGGACGCCGCCGCTGAACGGTCCCGGAACCTGGAATTGGCCCACTGTTCATTCGACGCGAGGATTCGAAAACCCCTCCGGGGAGAGGCTCCGCAGCATCCTTGACCGGGCCAAAGGCATCTCATAGGTTCCAGGCCCGTTCGCCTGTTCGCCTCGTCGACGCAAGAAGGTCTTCTGTCCTCATGGCCTCTGAAATGACCTCTGAACACGGCACGATCCGACTCCCCCGGGAACTCGACGACGTTCCCGGCTGGTTCCCGGTGCTCGACCAACTGCTCTTCGACTGGTTCCTGAATTGACAGGAGGTCGCGGGCGAGAGGGGCGACCTCCTGGAGGTCGGCGTCTACATGGGCAAGAGCGCCATCTTCCTCGGCCGCCACCTCCAGGAGGGCGAGGCCTACACGGTCTGCGACCTCTTCGAGAGCGACGCCCCGGACGACGCCAACGCGGCGGAGGCCACCAAGTCGTACCGCAGCACGCTCACCCGTCGGGCCTTCGAGGCGAACTACCTCTCCTTCCACGACGAGCTGCCCCGTGTCCTCCAGGGCCCCAGCTCGATCGTCCCGGGGGAGGTGAAACCGCGCTCCTGCCGTTTCGTGCACATCGACGCCTCGCACCTGTACGAGCACGTCGAGGCCGACATCACCGCCGCCCGGGACATACTCCTCCCCGGCGGGCTGGTCGTCCTCGACGACTTCCGCTCGGAGCACACGCCGGGCGTCTCCATCGCCGCGTGGGAGGCCGTCCTCAACCGGGGCCTCAACCCCGTCTGCCTCAGCACGCAGAAGCTCTACGGCACCTGGGACGATCCCGAGCCCCTCCAGGAGGCGCTGCTCGCCATGATCGCGGACCGGGACGACTGCCACCTCAGCAAGCAGGAGGCCGCCGGGCACCGCATTCTGCGCCTCAAGTCCAAGGGCATGAAGGCCCCGGAGTTCCCGAAGTCCCGCCACTGGACCGAGCCCCCGCCGCCGGCTCCCGCCCCGGCGGCTCCCGCGCCCCAGCCCCCGGCCCGCCGCCGCCCGCCGCGCAGCACGGCCCGCAGGCTGGCGGTGGACCTGCTGCCGCCGGTGGTGACGAGGGCGATCAGGAAGGCGAGGGCGGGGCGCCGGCCGGTGGGGTGAAGGGCGGGGCGGTGAGGGCGGGCTGGTGAGAACGGGGCGGTGACGGTGGGGCTCTGTGGGTGCCGCAGTCGTCGTCGGTTGAACGGATGACGCCGCACTTCATTCAGCGGAGTCCCAGCCCGTCCGACGCGGCGCAGCGTCGACCCCGGCCGCACCGTCGCGGCCCTGACCTTGCTGGTCAGCAGCGCCTCCGTAGTCGTCGTCCCCGCGTCGTCGGTCTCGGCCACCGATGCCGACTGCGACGGCATCGCCGTCGTCGGCGTCTTCCGAACCGTCGAGTCAGGAGCCTCGTTCACCTTCCACGGCCGCGGCGTCGAGCCGCAGAACAAGTCGGCGCTCGACCGCTGCAGCCGGGCGGAGTTCAAGTCCGGGCGCCGGCCCGGCGACCGGCTGTGGGTCGACCGCAGCCACCGCTCGTTCCCCGACTTCAAGAGCGGCGTCACCAAGTGCGGCAAGTGGTACGTGGACTGAGCTGGACCGGGCGAAGCCTCACGGGGCCTCACCCTCAGCTCTCCCCACTCCCCCGCAAGGTCACAGCTATCCCGGCCACTACCGCCGCGAGCCCATCCTCGAAGCCCCGGTCCTGATCCCGGAACATCTCCCACCCCGCTTCCACAGCCAACGGGTACGCCGCCAACCGTTCGGCCCGCGCGGCCAGGTCGTACCCCTCCCCACCCGTCGCCGGATCCGGCCCCATCGACTGCTCCTCGATGACGTACCCGATCGTGTAGCTGTACGCCGTGAACCAGGCCCGCGCTGCCCCGGCCGACGTGAACCCCGCGGCCGTCAGCAGCCGCAGGTTCCCCTCCATGGGCGCTGCGTACGACAGATCCGTGAAGTGCGTCCCGCTGTAGACCTTCGCGCCGTCGCGGTACCGCAGCAGATGTTCGCGCAGCCCCCGCATCCGCGCCCGCAACGTCTCCTGCCAGTCGGCGGCGCCCCGGTCGCCTTCTGGCGGCGGCCCGGCCCAGTCCGCCGCCATGCGCCGCATCATCTCGGTCGCCATCTCGTCCAGCAGGTCCTGCTTGTTCTTGAAGTGCCAGTAGAGCGCGGGCGCCTGGACGTCCAGCTCCTTGGCGATCAGCCGGAGGCTCAGCCCCTCCAGACCGACCTCGTTCAGCAACCGCAGGGCCGTCTCGGCGACCTGTGCCTTGTCCAGCTTCGGGGATTTCCTGGGAACCACGTTGACAGCTTAACGACGTTAAGCGCATGCTGCTGCCCAAGAGAAACTTAACGCCGTTAAGGAGAGTGCGCCCATGAGCGACCCCATGCACACCACACCGGCCACCCGCACCACCCCCACCTCGGACGTCCTGATCGTCGGCGCCGGCCCCGCCGGGCTCGCCCTGGCCGTCGATCTGGCCCGGCGTGGCGTCCGCGCCCTGGTCGTGGAGCGTTCCTCCGCGCTGTTCCCCGGCTCGCGCGGCAAGGGGATGCAGCCGCGCACGCTGGAAGTGATGGACGACCTGGGCGTACTGGACGCGGTCCGCGCCGCGGGCGGCCCCGCACCCGTCGGCATGGTCTGGAGCGAGGGCAGCCGACAGAGCGAGCACCGGATGTTCGACGTGTCGGAGCCGAGCGAGGCCGAGCCGTACCAGGGCCCCTGGCTGATCCCCCAGTGGCGGACGCAGGAGGTCCTGCTGGGCCGGCTGCGAGAACTGGGCGGCGATGTCACCTTCGATCGCGAACTGACCGGCCTGGCCCAGGACGCGGACGGCGTGACGGCCACCTTCACCACGGGCCCGCAGGTCCGCGCCCGCTACGCCGTGGCCGCCGACGGAGGCCGCTCCACCGTGCGGCGCCTCCTAGGCATCGGCATGACCGGCGAAGCCGTCGACCCGAGCCCCACCCTGGTGGCCGACATCCGCGTCCCGGCGCTCGACCGGGACAACTGGCACCTGTTCCCGCCGACCGACGAGCACGGCTTCATGGCGGTCTGCCCCCTCCCCGGCACCGACGACTTCCAGTTGGCCGCCAACTTCACCGACCCCGACACGATCGTCGACCTCTCACCGGACGGCATCCGCAAGGTCGTCGCCACCCGCTCCCACCTCACCCCCGAGGACGTCACGGAGGTCCGCTGGGCCTCGGACTTCCGGCCCCGGACCGCGCTCGCGCACCGCTTCCGCCAAGGGCGCGTGTTCCTCGCCGGGGACGCGGCGCACGTCCACTCCCCCGCCGGGGGCCAGGGCCTCAACACCAGCGTCCAGGACGCGTACAACCTGGGCTGGAAGCTGGGCACGGTACTGCGCGGCGACGCGGACGAGGCACTGCTGGACACCTACGAGGAGGAACGGCGCCCGGTGGCCGCAGCCATGCTGGGCCTCTCCACTCGGGTCCACCGGGGCGAGGAACGCCGCGGCCGGGCCACCCAACAACTGGGCCTCGGCTACCGGGACTCCTCCCTCTCCGTCGACACCCGCGACACCCTCCCCTCGGACGCGCTCCGTGCCGGCGACCGCGCCCCCGACGGCCGACGTGGCGGCGTACGCCTCTTCGACGCCTTCCGCGGTCCGCACTGGACCCTGCTCACGGTCGACACCGAAGCGCCGACGGACCGGTCGGACACGTCGGACAAGCCCGACCGAAGTGGCCCGCCGACCCTGACCCGGCTGAAGAACACCCGCCCGGCGCACATCCCGGCCTACGCCGCATACGGCACCGGTGTCTTCCTCGTCCGTCCCGACGGCCATGTCGGCTGGGCCGGCGAGACCGCGACCGGGCTCACCGAGTACGCGGCGGGGGTGGGCCTCCTCTGAAAGGCCTCCGCCGAAGGCGATCCCCTACGCGCTGCTCGCCAGCGACAGCTTGACCGCGAAACCCAGGAACAGGGCCCCCGCCGCCGAGGTCGCCCCCGCCGACAGCCGCTTGCGGCGGCGGAACGTGGCGGCCAGCCTGGTGCCGCTGAATATCAGCGCGCTCAGATAGAGGAAGCTCGCGAGCTGGGCGAAGGCACCGAGGACCACGAAGGAGAGCGCCGGATAGGCGTATCCCGGATCCACGAACTGCACGAAGAAGGCGACGAAGAACAGAATCGCCTTCGGGTTCAGCAGACTGATCACCAGGGCCCGCCGGAACGGCCGTTCGCCCTCCGCGACCTCGTCGCCCGGCCCCTCGACGACCCGCTCGCGACGGCTCCGCCACATCCCCCACGCGGCCCGCAGCATCCCGATCGCCAGCCACGACAGATAGCCGGCGCCCGCGTACTTCACGATCCCGAACAGCACGGCGTTGGCCTGCAGCAGCGAGGCCACCCCCGCCGCCGACAACGTCATCAGCACGGTGTCCCCGACCCACACGCCCGCGGCGGCCCGGTACCCGGTCCGTATCCCGCGCCGGGCGGCCACGGACAGCACGTAGAGGGAGTTGGGCCCGGGCAGCAGCACGATCAGGACGAGGCCCGCCAGGTAGGTGGGGAGGTCGATGACACCGAACATGAAAGGGAGTGTCGCACGTGGGTCCGACACCCGGTCAGAAGGCGTCGACGGGGGTGTAGGTGCCCCACACCTCGCGCAGGGCGTTGCACACCTCGCCGACGGTGGCGCGGGCCTTGAGGGCTTCGCGCATGGGGTAGAGGACGTTGTCGGTGCCTTCGGCGGCCTTCTTCAGGGCGGCGAGGGCGGTGTCCACCGCCCCCTGGTCGCGTCGCGCGCGCAGCCGGGCCAGGCGTTCGGCCTGCTGGGCCTCGATGGCGGGGTCCACCCGCAGCGGCTCGTACGGCTCCTCCTCATCCAGCTGGAACCGGTTGACGCCGACCACGACCCGCTCCCCGGCATCGGTCTCCTGCGCGATGCGATACGCGTTGCGCTCGATCTCGCCCTTCTGGAACCCCTGCTCGATCGCCGCCACCGCACCCCCCAGCTCCTCCACCTTCGCCATCAGCCCGAGGACGGCGGCCTCCACGTCGTCGGTCATCTTCTCGATCACGTAGGAACCGGCGAACGGGTCGACCGTCGCCGTCACATCCGTCTCGTACGCCAGCACCTGCTGCGTCCGCAGCGCCAGGCGGGCGCTCTTGTCGGTCGGCAGGGCGATCGCCTCGTCGAAGGAGTTGGTGTGCAGCGACTGGGTCCCGCCCAGCACCGCCGCCAGGCCCTGCACCGCCACCCGCACCAGGTTCACCTCCGGCTGCTGCGCCGTCAGCTGCACCCCCGCCGTCTGCGTGTGGAAACGCAGCATCAGCGACTTGGGGTCCCTCGCACCGAACTCCTCGCGCATCACCCGCGCCCAGATCCGCCGCGCCGCCCGGAACTTGGCCACTTCCTCCAGGAGCGTGGTCCGCGCGACGAAGAAGAACGACAGCCGCGGCGCGAAATCGTCCACGTCCATCCCCGCCGCCACCGCCGTACGCACGTACTCGATCCCGTCCGCCAGCGTGAACGCGATCTCCTGCGCCGGCGAGGCTCCCGCCTCCGCCATGTGATAGCCGGAGATCGAAATCGTGTTCCACCTCGGGATCTCCGCCCCGCAGTACCGGAAAATGTCCGCGATCAGCCGCAACGACGGCTTCGGCGGGAAGATGTACGTCCCCCGCGCGATGTACTCCTTCAGCACATCGTTCTGGACCGTGCCCGTCAGCCGGTCCGCCGCCACCCCCTGCTCCTCACCCACCAGCTGATACATCAGCAGCAGCAGAGCGGCCGGCGCGTTGATCGTCATCGACGTGGACACCCTGTCCAGCGGAATGCCGTCGAACAGCACCCGCATGTCCTCGACCGAGTCGATCGCCACCCCCACCTTGCCCACCTCACCATGAGCGATCGGAGCGTCCGAGTCATGCCCCATCTGGGTGGGCAGGTCGAACGCCACCGACAACCCCGTCGTCCCGGCCGCGATCAACCGCTGGTAACGGGCATTGGACTCCACCGCGGTACCGAACCCCGCGTACTGCCGCATCGTCCACGGACGCCCCGTGTACATCGACCGGTACACACCCCGCGTGAACGGATACCCGCCCGGCTCCCCCAGCCGCTCCGCCGGATCCCAGCCCTCCAACACCTCCGGCCCGTACACCGGCTCGATGGGCAACCCGGACTCCGACTCGCGCGCCATGATGTGTGCCTCCGTCTCGCTCGTCGCTCGGATGCTCGCCCGCTGCTCTTGTCCCTCATCGGTACAACGGCTTCGCGACGGCTGGAGCGGCGTGCCGTTGGTCCGGTGGAGTGCCCCTGGCTGGGACCTTGCTCACAACCATGCCCCTTTGTTCGCGACGGGTCACGTCCGGGCAACCTGTCCGGGAGAGCGACCGAACGCGGCGATCATGAGACGACGGGGACCCCGATGCGTATCAAGGACATGCGGAGATCGGTGGCCGCGTTCGCGGCACTCGCCATGGCCGGCGCCTGCACGGCCCAGGGGATCGAGGTGCACGGCGGCCAGCGCCAGCCCGTGCGCGTCGACGGGAGCGTCCCGCCCGACGGCACCCCGAAGCAGGACGACGGCGACGGGGGCGACGGCGGGGACGAGGCCGCGGGCGGAAGTGGGAACGACGGGAAAGGGGCGCCCGAGAAGGCCCCGACGACCGCTCCGCCCTCCCCCAGGCGCACGCCCACACCCACCCCCGCACCCCCTCCCCCGGTGCTCTGGTCGCAGGGCGACGAGGGCCTGGACGTACGCGAGTTGCAGGCGCGGCTGCGGCAGATCGCGTGGCTCTTCGCGGGGCCCACGGGGACGTACGACGATCTGACGGTCCAGGCGGTCAAGGGCTTCCAGGGCAAGCGGGGACTGCCGCGGACCGGGAAGACGGACAGCGTGACCTGGGCGCGGCTGCTGAACATGACGCGGGAGCCCGGCAAGTGGGACCTGTACACCTACGGAGGGCAGCCGGCCGCGTCACCCGATCCGCGCTGTTTGACGGGCCGCGTGCTGTGCATCAGCAAGACGAGCCGCACGCTGCGCTGGATGGTGGACGGCCGAACGCTCACGACGGTCGAGGTGCGGTTCGGCTCGGAGTACACACCGACCCGCGAGGGCGTCTTCAGCGTCTACTTCAAGTCCCGCGACCACTGGTCGACCCTGTACGACACCCCGATGCCGTACGCGATGTTCTTCAGCGGCGGCCAGGCCGTCCACTACTCCGCCGACTTCGCGGCGCGCGGGTACTACGGGGCCTCGCACGGCTGCGTCAACGTCCGGGACGAGGCAGCGATCGCACTGCTGTTCGGGCAGGTCAGGAACGGCGACAAGGTCGTCGTGTACTGGTGACGGACGAGCGACGCCGAGCACATGCGTGACGTGCGTCACATGAGGCATAGCGGGAGCGCGTCCGGCGCGTCAGGGGGAGTACGGGGTCACGGGGGACCACGGGGGAAGCACGGGGGTTATGGGGCGCGGGCGGGACCGGGGGAACGTGTCCCGCCCGCGCCAGGGTGCACGAGCCGTAGGTACGGGGGGAACCCCGGCTCCGTGCGACGGCCGATGACCAGTCGGCTCACTCATTACTGCGCCGGGGCGGCCAAAAGTGTTACCCGTTCCGCGAAAGAATTCGTAACGGAAGAGAAAGCGCAGGTCAGGAGGGGGTGACGCGGACGGCGACGTCGATCCGCGCCGCTGCGGCGAGCTGACTCCGGTGGCCGTTGCCCCCGTTGCCCTTGCTCCCCTTGCCGCCCTTGCTGTCCTTGCTGCCGTGACCCTTGTCGCCCTTGTGGCCGTGACCGTTGCCGCCCTTGCCGTGGCCCTTGCCGTGCCCGGGGCGGTTCTTGCCGTCGCCGGCACCGTTTCCGTGGCGGCCCTTGCCGTGGTGGGAGTCGTCGTCCTCGTCGGAGTCGCCGCCGGAACGCGCCTTGTCGCCGCCGACCGTGCCGCTGGAGTCGCCGGAGTCCGACGTACCGGACCCGGCCCCGGTACCCCGGCCGTTCCCGGTGCCCCCGCCCGGCCGTTTCTTGGTGCCGGGGTTGTCGGAGCCGCCGGCCAGGAGGTCCTCGCAGTACCGCTTCAGCTGCCCCTTGCCCTTGCCGCCCGCCGCGTCCTCCAGGCCGCGCCGGCGGTCGGCCCCCAGGTCCTTGCCGTCGCGGACGTCACGGCAGGCGGAGAGGACCTTGTTCCACCACTCCTGGGTGGGGGTGTCGTTCTGCCCGGTGTCACCGGTCCGGCCGTCCTCGTCGGCGCCGTCGGTGCCCTCACCGGAGGGGACGTCGCCCTCCGAGGAGCCGTCCGGGGTCACATCGGGGCGGGAGTCGCCCCACGCCCCGCGCCGGTCGTCGCCCCCCTGCGGGTCCGGCGACGGCGACAGCAGCGGCCGGTCCGGCGACCGGTCTGCGGAGACGGTGGCGGAGGGTTCCGGTTCGTCGTCGTGGAAGCCGGTCAGCGCGCCGCCGCCGACCGCCGCCGTGACCCCGCCGAGCATCCCGGCGGCCACGGCCGCGACCAGCCCGAACCGTACGGGCCGGCCCCAGCGCGCCCGGCGTCGGCCCGACCCCGCGACCGGGCGCCCGGGGCGCCCGAGGTGGACGACTCCCGCGTCGGCGGCGGGCGCGGCGGTGTGCGTACGGCTGCCGCGGCCGGCCTCCGCGACATGCCCGTCGTCAGGTGCCGGGGCGGAGGTGGCGGCGGCCGAGTCGGCCGTGCGGGCCGTTCGCGCGCTGCGGAAGGCGGCCAACGCGGCTTCCTCGCCCGGGAGTTCGGACGTCCCCGAGGAGACGGGAGCGACCTCGGCGGTCAGCGCGTCGAGCGCCTCGGCGAGCCGGGCGGCACGGTCACGGGTGTCGGCGTCGACGGCTTCGAGCGGCTCCCCACGCAGCAGCCGCTCCGCTGCGTCGCGGTTGAGCCACCTGTACTGCTCGTCGGCCATCACACATCCTTCTGCGTCCGCGAACGCGTATGCGTCACACCGGCGGACGAAGCCGCGCGTGCGCGCGGTTCTCTCGGCGGGGGTACGGCGTCCAGCGGATCGCCGGACTCCGGGTCGGCCTCGGCGGCCGTCTCCGGATTCTCCCCGATCAGTTCGGCGAGCCGCTTCAGCCCCCGGTGCGCGGCCGTCCGTACGGCTCCCGCGCGCTTGCCCAGGGTCTGGGCGGCGGTCTTCGCGTCGAGGCCCACCACGACCCGCAGGACCACCGCCTCCGCCTGGTCCTGGGGCAGTTGCGCGATGAGCGAGAGGGTGCGGCCGGTGGCCATGGCCTCCATCGCCTCGCCGGCCGTGTCGGACTCGGCGGCCCGGCCGGTCAACTCGGTCTCGTCGCCGCCTATCGCGGGCCTGCGCCCCCGCATCCGTATGTGGTCGAGGGCCCGGTTGCGGGCGATCCGCGCGGCCCAGCCACGGAACCGGTCGGCGTCACCGCTGAACCGCTCCAGGTCACGGGCTATCTGGAGCCAGGACTCGGAGGTCACGTCCTCCGCGTCCGGATCGCCGACCAGCGTCCGCACGTACCCGAGCAGCCGTGGGTGCACCGAGCGGTACACAGTCCGGAACGCGGTCTCGTCCCCGTCCTGTGCCGCAAGCACCGCGGCGGTCAGCTCCGCGTCGTCCCCCAGCACCCGCGCGCGCCCCTCTTTGCGCCTCCACCGGCGCCGCTCTCGCGGACCGGGTTCTCGCTGTCGTGGTCCTCAATGAATCGTGCGGTGCCGGGCCGTCGATGGTTGTGGTGGTCTCCCGCCATCCACGATCCGGCGCGAATGGCACGTTACGGCCTGAAACCGTTGGCCGTCCATGTCCGTAGAACATGCAACTAACTCGTGATCCGGCGAGGTGTGACAGAAAACGCGGACGCGGCGCTGTAGGGAGTACGGGTCGCCGCGCGGCCCGTGCCGCGCGACGGTCGGGGCCTCTCCTGTGGGGGGTGGCGGCCCCGACCGTTGCCATCGGCGGAGTCGGCCGGGTGTCTTGCGAGTACGGGGGTCTCGCGAGCACGCCGGCCTTACTTCGCGCCGGGGGCCTTCTGCCCCGACTCCGGAGCGAGCTGCGGGGCGTTCTGCGCGCCGCCCTCGCCTGCGACCTCGCTTCCGGCCCTCGGGTCCGGTCGATCGCCGCCGGGCACCCGCGGCCGGCCCGGCTCGTCCGGCACCTTCGCCTCCGGCACCTTCGCCTCGGTCGGGCCGTTCTGGCCGTTCGGTTCGTTCTGACCGTTCGGCTCGTTCTGGCCGTTCGGTTCGGCGGGCGACTGGCGTCGGCTGTCGCCGGTGGGCTTCGCGTCGTTCGGTCGGTCGGCCCGTCGGCCGGACTCGTCGGGGTTCCGGGACACGCCGTCCTGCTCGGCCGGGGCGGAGGTGTCCGGCGTCGCGGGGTCGGTGCGCGGCACGTCCGCGGGGCCGGGCCGGGTGGAGGCACCGGCGCCGGGGCCGGCGGGCCCCTCGCTTCCGTACTCCCCGGACTCCCGGTCGGCGCCCTTGTCGCCGTGTGCGGCCGAGCCGATCGCCGCGAAGGCGACTCCGCCGAGGGTGAGGCTGGCCAGCAGGACGGCCAGGGTGGTGCGGATGGAGAGCTGGACGCGGCGCCGCGCGTTCGGCCGCCAGTCGTCGCGCCGCCGGGTGCGAGCCGTACGGCCCCCGCTCTCCCGCGCTGCCCGGAAGGCCGCCACGGCCCGCGCCTCCCCCGTACTGTCGGCCGACGCGCCACCGCGCACGGCGGCGGCGAGGAGCGAATCGACGGAGGGCACCGCGGAGATCGAGGTCTCCGTGGACGCCGGGGGCGAAGTCTCCGTGGATGCGGGGGGCGGGGCGAAGGCAGGGGAGGCGGCGGCGTTCCGTTCTCCGTTGTCAGGCCGGTCGCTCATGTCCGGCTCCGTCCTGCCCGACGGCATCTCGCGCCCTTCCCTCTCGCCGTACGGCCCGGCGTCGCTGTCGGTCATCTCGACTCCCCCAGCGTCCGGGGGCCGTCATCCGTCACACCCTCGCTCCGGAGGAGCTGGGCGAGACGCTTCAGGCCCCGGTGGGTGGCGGTACGGACCGCGCCGGGGCGCTTGCCGAGGACACGGGCGGCGGCGGGGCCGTCGAGGCCGACAACCACACGCAGCAGCACGGCCTCGGCCTGGTCGCGGGGCAACCGGGCGACGAGCGCCAGGGCCTGCTCGGTGGAGAGGCTCTCCAGCGCCTGATCCTGGGTGCTGTGCGCGCCCGGCAGTTCCAGCAGGTCGTTCTCCAGCGCGGTCGCCCGGGGTCTGACCCGCTGGCGCCGCAGATGGTCCAGGGCCCGGTGCCGGGCGATCGTCGCGCTCCAGCCCCGAAAGCCCGCCCCGTCGCCCTTGAACCGCCCGAGGTCCCGCGCGATCTCCAGCCAGGCGTCCGAGGCGACGTCCTCCGCGTCGTCCCCGACGATGCCGCGCAGATACCCCAGCAGCCCGGGCTGCACGAGCCGGTAGGCCACCGCGAACGCGGCCTCGTCCCCGGCCTGGGCCCGCGCGACGGCCGCGCCCAGTTCCCCGTCGTACGCCTGCACGCGCCGAGGTTCCCCTCCCTGGCCTCAAACTGTCCGCGACAGTGCCACGTCAGTGCCGGGATCGCCTTCCCGGGGGCCGTCCCGGACGCCGCCAAGCCCCCACGCTCCTCTGCGCCGCGCCTCGCGGAAGTGTCACAGCGGCCGGGCACACCGCCCGGAAGCGGGACCACCGGCCCCTCTCCGCCCCCTCCGTGACATGAGCCACACCCGCATCCCCGGTGCCGGGGTTCGCGGCGTCCTGTGCACTGAATAGAGGGGTCACCCCTGTGACGGGTGGCGTCTTCGTACCGTTCATCCAGGGGTGGGGCATTTGATTCACCGTAGGAGCCGTGCGTCGGAGCCGCTGGGGCCGAAGCGGAGGGTCTGGCTGGCGCTGGGGGCCGTCGTGGCCGGTGGCGCGGGCCTGGTGTCGTACGCCGTGGTCGGCCCGGGCGCCGGCACGGCCGCCGCCGCCGACGTGCCCACCGCCCGCCCCTCGACCGTCACCCGCCCCCCGATCGTCAGCCGAGCCGCGTGGGGCGCGGACGAGTCGGCCGTGACGGGGACGGCCGAGTACCTCGACCGCATCAGCGCGGTGTTCGTCCACGACACGGGCGGCACCAACGCCTACAACTGCGCCGAGTCCCCCGCCCTGATCCGCGCGCTCATGGCGGACGACATCGGGACGGCCGGCCGGGGCGACCTCGGCCACAACTTCGTCGTCGACAAGTGCGGCCGTATCTACGAAGGCCGGGCGGGCGGCGCGGACCTGTCGGTGCGCGGCGCGCACACGCCCGGGTTCGACGGGGAGTCGACGGGCGTCGCGGTCCTCGGTGACTTCGACGGCGGCGGGCCGAGCCGGGCGGCCGTGGAGTCCGTGGCGCGGCTCGCGGCGTGGAAGCTGGGCCAGTACGCGGGCGACCCGACGGGCAGGGTGACGCTGACGGCGTCCGAGGACACCGGCGTGTACACGCGCGGCGAGTCGGCGGAGCTGGACGTGATCTCCGGCGGCAGCGACGCGGCGTCCCTCACGTCCCCGGGCGCCGGCCTCTACGCCGAACTGCCCGAGATACGCCGCTACGCCGCCTCCCCGGCCCGGGGTTCCGCGATACCGACCGCCGACTACACGGGCGACGGCGTGAGCGATCTGGTGACGCCGACCCCCCGGACCGGCAGCGGCTGGATCACCCTGGTGCCGGGCGGCGCGAACGGCCCCGTCGCGACCGCCAGGCTCCGGCTGAACCAGGCGAGCGCGGGCGTGCCCGGTGCCGCCGAGTCCGGCGACCAGTGGGGCGCGGCGACCGCGTGGGGCGACGTCGACGGCGACGGGTGCGCGGATCTCGTGGTCGGCGCGCCCGGTGAGGACGACACCACCGGGCACGCCGACCGGGGCGCGGTGACGATCCTCTACGGGCCGTCCTTCACCGCGGGCGCCGACACGATGGCCCTCGGCGACGACTTCGAGCCGGCCGGCGCGCGGTTCGGCGCGACCGTGGTGGCCGGGGACTTCAACGCCGACGGCAGGGCGGACGTGTTCACCGCGGCCACCGGTACGGGTGGCAACTGGGCGGCCCGCTTCGGCGACGGCCACGAGGTCGCCGGGGACCTCACCACGGCGACCGGTTCCCTGGCCTACGCGGACGCCGCGTCCGGCGACTTCGACCGGGACGGGTACGCCGACGTGGCCCTCAACTACCGTGACGTGTCCGGCATCGGCAGGATCGTCTGGTTCAGGGGCTCCCGTTCGCTGGGGCTGACGAAGGCGGCGACCCTGACCGTGAAGGGCGGCCGCGCCGTCGCGGCGGGCGACGTCGACGGCGACGGTTACGACGACCTCGTGGTCGGACAGCCGTACGCCTCCGAGTCCGGCGGCAACGCGGGCGGTCAGGTGACCGTGGTCCCCGGCACGTCCACCGGCCTCGGCGCGACGGGGACGCGGACGGTGCACCAGGCCACGGCGGGTGTGGAGGGTGCCTCCGAGACCTCGGACGGCTTCGGCTCCTCGGTGTCCGTCGGCGATGTCGACGCCGACGGGTACGCCGACGTGCTCACCGGCGCGCCGAACGAGGACATCACCCGGGCCGGGAAGAACCGGGGCAACGCGGGGTCGGTGTGGCTGCTGAAGGGTGCGGGTGCCGGGGTGAGCGGGGCGGGGTCGCTGGCGTTCTCGCAGGACGCGCCGGATGTGGGGGGAGCCACCGAGGCGGAGGACAAGTTCGGGTCGGCGGTGTCGGGGGCGGATGTCACCGGGGACGGGTACGGCGATGTGGTGGTCGGGGTGGAGGGGGAGGACGAGGGGAACGGGACGGTTCTGTTCGTGCCGTCCGTGGGGGGTGTGCCGGTGGCTTCGCGGTCCGTGTACTACGGGGTGACGCAGTTGGGGGCGTCGGTGGGTGGGCGTCTGGGGCAGCTCCTGACTCCGTAGCCCGGGGTTTCCTCGCCCCCGCCGCCCCTACCCGTCCCCTCCTCAAGGGGCTGCGCCCCTTTGACCCCCAAGCGTCCGTCCGGTGGGGGCTGGTCGCGCAGTTCCCCGCGCCCCTTGAGGGCCTACGGCCACTCAGGGGCAAAAGCACGGGGCGCAGCCCCTGCTTTTTCAGGGGCGCGGGGAACTGCGCGAGAAGCCCCACGCACCCGCGGACGAACAACCGGCCTCACCCGGAGGGCATCGCGTCGTGGCACAGCAGGCGCAGCGAACCGTCGCCCGTGAAGCAGCGGCGGGCCTCGTCGAAGGGGTCCCAGTAGCGGTTGTCCCAGGTGCGGACCCAGTAGCCGCCGCCCGACTCGACCCATTCGCCGTCGGCCCAGCGCACGAGGACCTCGCCGCCGTACGCCCCGAAACCCCGCAGCGCGCCCTCCACGGCGGCGTACGGCGGTCCCTCCCGGCGGATCTCCTCGATCATCCGGTCCACCCGCCACAGGCTCTGCGTCGAGTAGTCGAGGCGCACCCGCGCCCCTTCCCGCATCATCGCCACCGCGTCGGCGGCCCATCGGAGGGGCTTCGCCGCACTACCGGGCCGGTTCTCACGACTCCCCGGTGCGGCGGGGGCACCGGCCGAACTGAATGTCTGCTGTGCGCTCACACTCGGGAAAGCGCCCGTCCGGCGCGAGACGTTTCGCGATTTCGGCCTGTCCCCGACACCGGTGCAGGACCACCACACCCGGCCCCAGGACACCCACAGGACCCACCAGGAAAACGAGGTTTACCGCCGCGCCCCACGCGCGCGCCGCGACACGACCGCCCGCAGCACCCGCCGCCCCTCCGTGGCCACACCGAGCGCCTGCCGCAGCCCGGCCGCGCCGTGCTGGGCGAGCAGTTCCAACACCACGATCTGGCGACGCAGTTCGGCGGCGACGAGATGGGAGGCACCCTCGGTACGGCCCTCCCGGCACGCCGCCACGGAGTCGTCGCCCCCGGTGTCCAGCGGGTCGAGCAGTTGATGGATCCGCAGAGCGGAGACGGAGCACACCTCCGCCCACTCGCGCAGCCCGTCACCGTTGCGCTGCTCGGGAACCGCGTCGAGCATCCGGCGGGCGAGCAGGGCGACTTCCTCGTCCCCGCTTCCGTCGGAGTCGGGTTCGGGCCCGCCCGCCGGCGACAGTTCGCCGCGTATCTTCGCGACGCGTTCTCCCCACTCCTCCCCGTCGTCCACCAGTCCCGCCCACAGGGGGCGCAGCACCTCGTCGTCGCCTCCGAGAAGCGGTACGCAGCGGTCCAAACAAGCCAACCCACCGGCCGCCAGACCGCGTTCGTCGGCCTGGGCCATCAGCTCCACCAGGCTCATCGCGCCTCCCCTAGATCCCGCTCGACCGTGCCCCGGTTATACGGAGCCCGCACTTCCCCTTACTGCGTGCGACGACGCGGGAGTGTCACATGGGGACGACCCCGAGCCGGTCGAGCAACCGGAACAGAATGTTTTCAGCCAAGGGGTCCGCCGGTCCAGGTTCTGAGGTCAACACCTCGACCAGGGACCGCTCGACGACGGCCCGCCCCGCCTCCGCGGCCCAGGCGACGGCGCGTTCGGCGGCGTCGCGCGGTTCGAGGAAGTAGTCCTCGACGGTGAGCCCCTCCCCGTCCCCCAGATAGGCGGCCATGGCACGCCGCGCGAGACACGTCGTCCACGCCCCGCTCTCCGGCCCGGCGGCCTCGACGACCACGCAGTCGCTGTCCATGACATAGCCGAACAGCGCGGGCGCACCGGTCTCCCGGGCGAGCGTGTGCATGTTCCCGACATCGCCGGCGCCCCCCGAGGCCCCGGATTCCCCGGCCGCCTCGGCACCCGGCGCGCCCGTCGGGCACGCCCAGATCTGCCAGCCGTCGTCCGCCGTCACGCACAACGTCATGGTCTCGGCCCCGGCCAGCGCGTCCAGCTCCGCGAGCGGCCGCTCGCTTCTGCCCACGACGTAGTACCCCCAGTACCCCATACCGGGAATAGACCACAGCGGTACGGCGGTTCGCCCCCGGAATCGGGCAATCCGCACGCTTGCCCCTGGCAGAAGGTCCGTCAGAGGGCGGCCACGGGCTCCGGCTCACGCGGCCCGCTCCGCGCCTTGTCGTCCTGCATCCGGGTGAGGGCGAGGACGAAGAGGGCCGCGAACACGGCGGACACGATCTCGAGGGAGTCCGCGAACAGCATCTGCTGGGCGGCGGTCCGGTACTCCTCGACCGCCTCCGCCCGGAAGTACGCCCGGTCGCCCACTTCCCCCGCGATGAGGCTGAGCAGCCACAGCGTCCACCAGGTGTTGACGAGCGCGTGCGACCTCGGCTTCCGCCACGGGCCGCTCGCCTCCCAGCAGTCGACGGCGATCCGGCGCGGGAACCACAGGTTCACCACCGGCACGAACCAGCCGGCGATCGCCCAGCCCCGCTTCTTCCGGTGCCCGAAGGGGTCGAACACCTCGGCGTTGACCCGCACCCGGTGGAACCAGACCAGAAAGACGACGGCCGTGGCGAGATAGGTGAACGTCTGGAGGGTGGCGGCCAGCGCTATCAGTACGTCCGCCCAGTCGGAATCACGCTCCAGGGCCACGCTCCAGTCGTCAGCCACCATCCGGTTCATCACGTCGAGGAGCGCGAGATCCGCCCACACCGCGACCAGGTCGGCCACGACGACCGCCCCGAGCAGGATCGTCACCACCCGTCCCAGCACCACCGGCGACTGCAACAGGGGCGGCGGCCCCAGGGGCACACCGACAACCGGAGGCGGAGCCTTCGGGAGGCCCGCACCCACATCCGGATGCTGGTCCTCGGCCTCGCAGGCCCGGCACAGTTCTCCCCCGGGCGCCGCGTCGAACTGCCGACAGCGCGTGCACGTCATCCAGATCCCCCGACGGTCATGGCAGCGCGGATTCCTCCCCAGAACCTCACGCGCAGCATCAAGAACAGGCGGACCCTACGGCTCCCCGCCCCGCCAGTCCACCCGGTTCCGCCCCGGGGCTCAGCTCACTTTCCCCGCCAGCTCCCGGAACTGCGGCCAGGTCAGGGCCGGCTTCCCCGGGTCCCACAGCTTCTGCGAGAGCGCCCGCAGCGGCATCCGGACGCCCGCCGCGACCTGCGCCTCGGTCTGCCGGTTCGCGAGGTCGCACCAGACGGCGAAGGAACCGCCGAGGATCTGGTCGTCGTACTGGGCGGGCACGGCGGTGGTGCCGCGCAACACCCGTGGGGTCCAGGACTCGTAGATGCGCTGCCCGGTCGGGTACACGAACTGGTTGGGCTCGCCGAGGACGTAGTACAGGTACTCGTCGTTGTAGTTGATCACCTGTCGCCCGGCGCTCAGATATTCGATCGGCGGCCGGGCCCCGATCTCCTTGCCCGTCCAGTACGCGACCTGGATCGCCTTGTCCGCCTGGACCGAGCCGCCCCGGAAGAACCCGTCGTTCCAGGCCCATACGGTCCGGTCGTGTCCGCGCATCACCTTGGCGCGGTCGTTCAGCCAGCCGGTGGCGAGGTCGGCGACGGTCGCGCCGGGGCCGTACTTCTGGCGCGCGGCGGCGGCCAGCTGCGGATACGAGGCCTCGGGGTTCGAGGCCATCAGTGCCCGGTACTCGTCGGCGCCGAGGTGCCAGTACGCGCCGTCGAACAGGTCGGCGTACTCGTCGAGCAGTTCGTCCACGACCTCGGCGGACCGTGGATTGGAGATGTCGACGGCCCCGCTCGCGGCCACCCCCTGCGCGTTCTTCAGCTGGAGCCCCGGGTTGGCCGCGATCACGGCCCCGAGATGCCCCGGCGAGTCGATCTCGGGCACGACCTCGATGTGGCGGCTCTGAGCGAGGTCCAGGATCTTGCGCACCTGGGCCTTGGTGAGGTGCTGCCGGGAGACCACCTCGGGGTGGCTGGTGGACTCGATCCGGAAGCCCTGGTCGTCGGAGAAGTGCAGGCCGAGCTGGTTGTACTTCAGGTCGCCCAGCTCACGGATGCGGTCCTCGATCCAGCCCGCCGTGAAGTGCTTGCGCGCGATGTCGAGCATGAACCCGCGCTGCGGCTTGGCCGGCTCGTCCCGGACGACGCCCTCCGGCGCCGTACCGCCGCCGCGCACCTCCTGCTTCAGGGTGCGCGTGCCGTAGAAGACGCCCGCCTCGGCGGGCGCGGCGATCCGCACCCGGCCGTCCTTCACGGTCAGCGTGTACGCCTCCGACCTCGGCGCGGCCGCTCCGGTGAGCGCCAGCTCCACGTCCCCGGCCCGGGGCCGCTCCTCCCCCGCGTACGCCAGTCCGAGTTCCCCGGCGGTCAGCCGCCCCTCGTCGGCCAGCGCCGCGTTCCGTACGACGACCCGGCCCCCGTCGGCGGGCTTCCAGCCGGGGCCGCGGGCGGGCTCGTGCTGCCGTACGGCAGGGATGGTCTGCGGCTTCTTCGACAGGGGATAGCTGCGCGACGGCGACGGGGGCGCGGAGGGTGTGCTCTGGGCGGCGCTCACGGACGACCGCTCCGGCGACGGCCCCGATCCGCTGGGCGTCCGCCTCTCGTCGCCCGGCCACACGGTCACTGCCACCGCGACCGCGCCGCCCGCCAGAACCGCTCCCGTGCCCAGGAGCAACCCTTTCGACGTGATCGCCGTCTTGCTGCGGGGTGCCCTGCGCCGGCCTCGGTTCACGACACGCCCCCGGTCCCCGTCCCGGTCCAGGTCCTTGTCCCGCTCACCGTCCACGACATCTCACACACCTCTCGCCACGCGCTGTCCCCGGTCTCACTCCCGACTCTCCGCCGAGCCCCCTTCTCGAACCTACGACGTCCGACCACCCGAACCGTCCACCACAGGTTCCGAAACTCTCCCGTCCGGGTGAATTTCGGGCATCGAACGGACAGCCCATGAACCGCCTCGATAACGTGGTGGCACCTTTCGCACAGCCTGCCCAGCCGACCCCTACGCACCGCCGAGGACCCACGCTGCCTCCGCACCGTCTCCCCCACCTCCCCGGCCAGGTCGCCATACCGGAGCAGGCCCCCACTCCCGGCCCCTCGGCCCTGGAGCGGTTCAACCACGCCCCCGCCGAGGCCGCCCGGCAGACCCTCCTCGCCTGCCTGCGCAGCCTCCGCTGGGCGCACCGCCTCACCGACCACCGGCCCTATCCCGACGTCGACGCCCTCCTCGCCGCGTCCGACGAGGCCGCGTACGACCTCACGGCGGCGGACCTGGCCGAGGCGCTGGCCGGGGAGACGCTGCCCGTCCTGCCCGACGACACCTACGGCGTCGCCCACACCGCCCTCAACGCCGCGCACGCCGCGTACGAGGCCCGCTTCGGCCATGTCTTCGTCATCGCCCTGGACGCCGCCCACCCCGACGAACTCCTCGACCGCACCCTGGAGGGCATCCGCTCCCGCCTCTCGAACGACCCGGAGGAGGAGCGCGTGGTGGTGGCCGAGGAACTACGCCGCCTCGCCAGATCCCGCCTGACCACCCACCTGACCCGCACAGCCCCTCCCAGCGACGCGGGCAGCCAGGCACTCTTTTCAGGGCGCGAGGAGCCGGGGGCTCACTTTCAGGGGCGCGGGGAACTGCGCATGTTTTAGGGGCGCGAGGAGCCGGGGGCTCACTTTCAGGGGCGCGGGGAACTGCGCATCTTTTAGGGGCGCGGGGAACTGCGCGACCAGCCCCCACCGAACCCGCACCCGGCATCCCCCCAGCACCCCCAGCCCGGATGCCGCCCGCTACTAACCCTTACGTGCACCTTTGTATGCCAGTTTGATCACACCAACCCTCCCGGCTTAAGCCAAGCGCAACGACGTCGCTACCATGGCCGGGGCCGGTGGACCGTACCCGGCCGGGTCAGACCGACAAGCAAGCCGGCCGGCCCCAATCCCCGCTCCCGGAGGGTTCTTCCGTGCCGGCTGGAACGCTGTACCGCGGCCGGGAAGGAATGTGGTCCTGGGTGGCTCATCGAGTCACCGGCGTCCTCATCTTCTTCTTCCTGTTCGTACACGTGCTGGACACCGCTCTCGTCCGTGTCTCCCCCGACGCCTACGACAAGGTCGTGGCCACGTACAAGACGCCGATCGTCGCGCTGCTGGAGTACGGCCTCGTGGCCGCCATCCTCTTCCACGCGCTCAACGGTCTTCGGGTCATCGCCGTCGACTTCTGGTCCAACGGCCCCCGACACCAGAAGACGATGCTCTGGTCCGTCGTCGGCATCTGGCTCGTCCTGATGATCGGGGCCCTGTACCCCGTCCTCGGCCACGCCGCTCGTGAAGTCTTCGGGAGCTGAGACAGATGTCCGCCACTGAAACCACCGCATCCGGCATCGGCCCCGTCGAGGGCACCGGGGAACTGTCGGGCTACAGCCCCGACAACCCGGCCCCCCTCATCGAGCCGCCCCGTAAGCGCACCAAGAAGAGCCCGAAGTCGACCCGCGGCAACTTCGAGATGGCCGCGTGGCTCTTCATGCGCCTGTCCGGCATCGTCCTGGTCGTCCTGGTCATCGGCCACCTGCTGATCCAGCTCGTCCTCGACGGCGGCGTCTCCAAGATCGGCTTCGCGTTCGTCGCGGGCCGCTGGGCGTCCCCGTTCTGGCAGACCTGGGACCTGCTGATGCTGTGGCTCGCGATGCTGCACGGCGCCAACGGCCTGCGCACGGTCATCAACGACTACGCGGAGCGCCCGAACACGCGGCTGTGGCTCAAGGGCCTGCTCTACACCGCCACGGTGTTCACCATCCTGCTGGGCACGCTGGTGATCTTCACCTTCGACCCGAACATCCGCTAGGCACGGGGCTGAGGCAACCGATCATGAAGATCCACAAGTACGACACCGTCATCGTCGGCGCCGGCGGCGCCGGTATGCGCGCGGCCATCGAGTCCACGCAGCGCAGCCGCACCGCCGTGCTGACCAAGCTCTACCCCACCCGCTCCCACACGGGCGCCGCGCAGGGCGGCATGGCCGCCGCGCTCGCCAACGTGGAGGAGGACAACTGGGAGTGGCACACCTTCGACACGGTCAAGGGCGGTGACTACCTGGTCGACCAGGACGCCGCCGAGATCCTGGCGAAGGAGGCCATCGACTCCGTCCTCGACCTGGAGAAGATGGGCCTGCCGTTCAACCGGACGCCCAACGGGACGATCGACCAGCGCCGCTTCGGCGGTCACAGCCGGAACCACGGCGAGGCCCCGGTCCGCCGCTCCTGCTACGCGGCCGACCGCACCGGCCACATGATCCTCCAGACGCTCTACCAGAACTGCGTCAAGCACGGCGTGGAGTTCTTCAACGAGTTCTACGTCCTGGACCAGCTGATCACCGAGGTCGACGGCGTCAAGAAGTCGGCCGGTGTCGTGGCGTACGAACTCGCCACCGGTGAGATCCACGTTTTCCAGGCGAAGGCCGTGATCTACGCGTCCGGCGGCTGCGGCAAGTTCTTCAAGGTGACGTCCAACGCGCACACGCTGACCGGTGACGGTCAGGCCGCCGTGTACCGCCGCGGGCTGCCGCTGGAGGACATGGAGTTCTTCCAGTTCCACCCGACCGGCATCTGGCGCATGGGCATCCTGCTGACGGAGGGCGCCCGCGGTGAGGGCGGCATCCTCCGCAACAAGGACGGCGAGCGCTTCATGGAGAAGTACGCGCCGGTCATGAAGGACCTCGCGTCCCGTGACGTCGTGTCCCGCTCCATCTACACGGAAATTCGTGAGGGCCGCGGCTGCGGTCCCGAGGGCGACCACGTCTACCTCGACCTCACGCACCTCCCGCCGGAGCAGCTCGACGCCAAGCTCCCCGACATCACCGAGTTCGCGCGCACCTACCTCGGTATCGAGCCCTACACGGACCCGATCCCGATCCAGCCGACCGCGCACTACGCCATGGGCGGCATCCCGACGAACGTCGAGGGTGAGGTCCTCAGCGACAACACCACCGTCGTCCCCGGTCTGTACGCCGCCGGTGAGGTCGCCTGTGTCTCCGTGCACGGCGCCAACCGGCTCGGCACCAACTCGCTGCTCGACATCAACGTGTTCGGCAAGCGGGCGGGCATCGCCGCCGCCGCCTACTCCCAGAAGGCCGACTTCGTCGAGCTGCCGGAGAACCCGGAGTCGCTGGTCGTCGAGCAGATCGAGCGGCTGCGCAACTCCACGGGCAACGAGCGGGTGGCGGAGCTGCGGCGCGAGCTGCAGGAGACCATGGACGCCAACGTCATGGTGTTCCGCACCGAGCAGACGATCAAGACGGCCGTCGAGAAGATCGCCGAGCTGCGCGCGCGCTACAAGAACGTGGCGATCCAGGACAAGGGCCGCCGGTTCAACACCGACCTCCTGGAGGCCGTCGAGCTGGGCAACCTGCTCGACCTGGCCGAGGTCATGGCCGTGTCGGCGCTCGCCCGCAAGGAGTCCCGCGGCGGTCACTACCGCGAGGACTACCCCAACCGCGACGACGTCAACTTCATGCGTCACACCATGGCGTACCGCGAGGTCGGCGACGACGGCTCCGAGACCGTCCGCCTCGACTACAAGCCGGTCGTCCAGACCCGCTACCAGCCGATGGAGCGTAAGTACTGATGGCAACCCCGACCCTGGACAAGGCGGACGCGGCAGGCAGCCCCGAGCCCGGTTTCGCCGACTCCCCGTACATCACGGTCACCTTCCGTGTCCGTCGCTTCAACTCCGAGGTCTCGGCCGAGGCCAGCTGGCAGGACTTCCAGCTGGAGATCGACCCCAAGGAGCGCGTCCTCGACGGTCTGCACAAGATCAAGTGGGACGTGGACGGCACGCTGACGTTCCGCCGTTCCTGCGCGCACGGCATCTGCGGTTCGGACGCCATGCGGATCAACGGCAAGAACCGTCTGGCCTGCAAGACGCTGATCAAGGACATCAACCCCGAGAAGCCCATCACGGTCGAGCCCATCAAGGGCCTCACGGTCCTCAAGGACCTGGTCGTGGACATGGAGCCGTTCTTCCAGGCGTACCGGGACGTGATGCCCTTCCTGATCACGAAGGACACCAACGAGCCGACGCGTGAGCGGTTCCAGACCGCCGAGGACCGCGAGCGCTTCGACGACACCACGAAGTGCATCCTCTGCGCCGCGTGCACGTCCTCGTGCCCGGTGTTCTGGAACGACGGCCAGTACTTCGGCCCGGCCGCGATCGTCAACGCCCACCGCTTCATCTTCGACTCGCGTGACGAGGCCGGCGAGCAGCGGCTGGAGATCCTCAACGACCGTGACGGCGTGTGGCGTTGCCGTACGACGTTCAACTGCACGGACGCCTGCCCGCGCGGTATCGAGGTCACCAAGGCGATCCAGGAGGTGAAGCGGGCGCTCATCACGCGCCGCTTCTGATCCGTCGCCGATCTCCGTGACGGAAGGCCCGCAGGTTCGCCTGCGGGCCTTCCCCGTTCCCGGCGGAGCCGAATGCGAGGCCCACGCACGAGGGCCCCGTCCCCGCGCGGAGCCTTGTGGAAAGCTCCGCGGCGGACGAGGCCCTTCGGTCGATCACCTCGGCGGTGACCCCGAGCGCGATCAGCCGCGCAGGACGCGACCCTGCGCGTCGGTGCGGTCGTTGCTCGTGAGGAACAGGATGCCGTCGATCAGGGACCAGAAGCCCAGACCACCGCAGGTGAGGAGCTGGGCGACGCCCACGCCGACGGAACCGACGTAGAACCGACCGATGCCGAGCGTGCCGAGGAAGAGCTGCAGAATGCCGGCGACGATCTTCGACTTGTCGGAGTACGGGCGACCCTGCGGGTCGTGGCCGAAGGGAGCGTCAGGGGTGGGGACGGTCATGGAAGTAACTCCTGGATGTACTGACTGAATAACCGAAGCGGATTGCTCCGGGGGGATCCCAGGAGAGAAGGCGCGGCACGAAACCGGCAGCGATCGGGCACGACAAATACCGGCCAACGATCGAGCACGACGTATCCCCCGTCATCCCCCCTGCAGCGGTTGCAGCCTAGTGAGGCGCAAGGGGCGGACGGGAGGGGATTCGAGCGATCGTTCCGATTCCGTGATCCGATTCCAGCCAACTTGCGACAACTGAGCAACATAAAGCGGGCGTAAGGGATTTACGGGGGCCGGAGTGGGGAAGAAAGACAGATTCGGCCGTGACCGCTCAGTGAAGATTGCGGACGATCGTCCACGTCACCGCGATGCCCAGGATCAAGGCCTGGGTGCGGGGCTTCAGTTCGGGGCGCCAGCGGCGGCCCCGCACCCCCTCGACGAACCAGCGGCCGAGCAGGAGGAGGGCGAAGGGCGCGGCGAGCAGCAGGACCCGGTTGTCGTGCCAGGCGGCGGCGAACTGCCCGTGCAGCAGGTCGTACACCATGCGGGTGCCGCCACAGGCGGGGCAGAGCAGCCCGGTGACATAGCGGAACGGGCACTGGGGCAGCAGTTGACCGGACTCGTGCGGGTTGGTGCCGTACAGGTACGCGGCACCCGCCAGCCCGGCGGTGGCCACCGCGAGGGGGGCCGCCGCCGGATGCCGGAGGGTGCTGAGGCCGCGCTCAGCCACGCAGGACACGTCCGTTGGAGTCCGTGGTGTTGCTGCTGGTCAGCAGGATGATGCCGTCGACCAGCGACCAGATGCCGAGGCCGCCGCAGGTGAGGAGCTGCGCGACACCGAGGCCGACATGACCGATGTAGAAGCGGCCGACGCCGAAGGCACCCAGGAACAGCGAGAGGATGCCCGCGACGATCTTCGACTTGTCGGAGTACGGGCGCCCGTACGGGTCGTAGCCGTACGGGGCGTTGGGGTCGCCCGTGTACGCGCCGCCCGGCGTCGGGGGCACCTGGTAGCCGCCCTGGGGGTAGCCGCCCTGCTGGGGGTAGCCGTAGCCGGGCTGGCCCGCGCCCGGCTGCTGATAGCCGCCCTGCGGAGCCCCGTACGGGTTGGCGCCCGGCTGGCCGGGGGCCGCGTTCGGGTACCCGTATCCGGGCTGCGGGGGCTGCGGGGGCTGAGCGGGCTGCTGAGGCTGCTCGGTCACGGTACTGACTCCTGCGTGTTGTTTGCTTGAGCGGCTGAAAAACTCACTATGGGCTGTCCGTCATATTGCAGGAGGGGAGGGCCCGGAGAGAAGTTGTTACTTCGACCGGGTACCCACCGACTCCCGCGTGTGGGCGGAGTCACATCACCTCGTCGTCGGCCGTCACAGGCGCCTCACAGCCGGCTGACGATCGTCGGGTCCGTGATCTCCGTGTCCTTGGCGAGCAGCATCGCCTTGCTGAGGATGACTGCGAGCATACGGTCGCCCTCGAAGGGGAGATAGCCGGTCTGTCTGGTTCCGTTCCCGTCGGTGACGGTCGACTTGGGAACGACGCACAGATAGCGGTCGTTCGGAGACATCAGGATGTTGCCGGACCCGAGATGGATCCGGTACGTGTGCAGTTCACCCTCGACCTGGAGGAACTGCCCTTCCAGCGTGCACCGGTCGGCGATCGCGAGCCGTGGCACGAGCCGTTCCAGCAGCGCGCGACGGGTCTCGGCGCTCTGGTCCAACTCGCCGAAGCCGTACGACGTCCAGTACTCGACGAAGCGGCCCTCGCTCGCGGATCTCGAGGGCGCGGTGGTGGACTTCGAGGCCACGATCCGTTCACCCGACGTCGCGGACCGCATACGCCAACTGCTGCCCGACCTCAGCTGGTGGGCACAGGCGGGAAAGGAGCACGGATCGTCCGAGTGCGGCGACGACCCGGCTGCCTGTGTCCCGATCACGGTGCACGACTGGGATCATTCCTTGGCCTCGGCCGAGCCGCTCATCGCCGCTCTCGGCCCGGACTCGGCGGCCGTCCGCTGGGACCTCAACGGGTGGCCTGAGGTCCCCACGGCGGGCCTGGGCCTGATCACACGGAAGTACGCCTACCTCACCCTCTCGGTGAACTCCCGCGACCTCTACCAGGACGAGCCGTCCCCCGACCACACCGTCCACGTTCATGTCCGAGGCGATCAGGACACCGCCCGCGTCGAGTGGCTGGCGGCCCAGGTGGGCAGCCGGTTCTCGGGGCGGGTGGAGATTGCGCCGCTGTAGACGGGCAACACCTCGTACGCTTTCCGACGACCGTATGGGCCATGGGGCGGGTGGCCGAATTCCGTGCAACTCCTGTGACAAGCGAGGTAGTTGGTCACAGACTGCGCACATGAACGCCCTGAGGAAGGCCGCCGCCGTACTGTCGGCCGCGGCCGCGATCCTGATCGCGATACCCCCCACTGCCTCGGCAACTCCCGCCCCGCATCAGACGTACGACGGCACGCTCGTCCGGGAGAACTTCAACCGTCTTCCCCTCGGCCCGGTCACCCAGGGCCGGGGCTGGACCACCGACACGTCCAACGGCACGCTGACCGTCGAGCCCAGTGCCGACGGCCGGGGCCGTGAGCTGAATATCCGTACCGAGGGCAACGGACGTGCCTTCGTCGTCCTGTCCGACCTCGCCCCGCCCGGCAACAGCTTCTGGGCGCGGATGCGACTGCGGGTGGCCGAGTTTCCTACGGCTCCCGACTGGGCGCACTGGACCCTCGCGGAGGCCTCAGGCCCCGACTCCCCCACCCTCGTCCGCCCTCTCGGCGGCCAGTACGCGCCCACCGACAAGGGCAACTTCTGGGGTGTGGGCTCCGATCTGGGTCCCACCGGTGACTGGACCGACTGGAGGACGTCCGCCCCGGCCGTCTCCGGGAAGTGGCAGTGCGTCGAGTTCCACCTGGACGCCACCGACAACCGGGTCACCGTGTACCTGGACGGCGTGGAACAGTCCGACCTGACCGTCTCCACGCAGCAGCACGGCGGCACGGCGGACGACTTCGTCTTCCCCACGTTCGACAAGCTCAAGCTGGGCTGGCAGCTGTATCAGGCGAACCCCAGCCCGTCGTCGTACGACGTCCGGCTGGACGACATCGCGCTGAGTACGCGGCGGGTGGGCGGCTGCGGGGGCTGACGGTCGGGGTGCCGGTCAGTCGTCGAGGACGACCATGTTCGTCGGCGGCTGACCGGGCACCGGCGAGGGGCCGCGGAAGTCGCCCCGGACCAGCACATCACGGACCACGCCGTGGACGGCCCGCACCGCCTCGTTGTCGTACTGCCGGCCCGGCACCGCGAGTTCGGCGAGCGGCCCCGCTCGCACCGTTTCCGTCAACTACTGCCGTCAGAAATCACTGTGGGCCACCAGAACGCTCACTATATCGCACGGGAAGAAGTCATTATTTTTAGACGATCTCAATCGTGACGCCGAAGTGAAGTTGCAGATCACGGGCAAACTCCTCACTCCCCCTGCCGGGAACCACGTGATGCCACCAGGAGAACACCTTTGGATCGGCAAGCGCAATACGCACGGTCGCGATCTCTCGAAATCGTTCATCGACGATATGGACGGCTCGAGAGAAATCTTTAAACCCTCTCATTCCCATCAGGGAATGCTCCGCAAGTCCACGTTCGATGGCATCCCGCACTCGAAGATCATGAAAATATTCGGGGAGCACGTCGTCATAACCTTCCCCGCATGCGGCTACAAACTCCCGCCACGATGCCAAGTCCCGCAACGCGGAGACACCCTCGCCTCGCCCTGCCATAAATTGCACTTGCTCGTACCCTTGAAGGAAATCGGTTCCGCTATCCAAGATTTTTCACCACCTCTCGAAGGGACACGCAGGGCATCTGTCACTCAATGAAAGACCCTCCATATTTCGACTGCTGCTCTCGCATGTAGCTATTCAAATCCCCGCCCGGGCGGAAGAATGTCTGAATGCTACCTCGACCATCCAGCACTCCGAAATAGCCAGTTGCACTATCCGCCCGGAATAGCGTCCCATCACTCGATACCAGATCGCCACGTCGCGGACTTCCGGACATGAACGCACTTGCCGCTTCTTTATAGGCGGCGAATCCACCACGACCGTTGAATTCAGCCATATCCGGCTCGCGGTGGCCATGCACCCCCGTCCAGTTCCCCTTCTTGTTGAGCTGCACTCCAAACACATGCTTCATGTAGTGCCGGAAGGCCGACATGGAAGAATTGAATCCGGGCCCACAGTTCGAGTTGTGGACGAGGATCGGGGTCTGCCCAGCCAATACATAGTACGTGTGCAGATCGTCGACGGTGAGGTTGTAGGTAGTCGCGTGCTGCGTGTAGGCCCGGTTGCCGGTGACGAGTACCGTGTCGCCTTCGTCGGTGAGCAGCGTCATGCCCGGCTCAAGGTCGCCGGCTTCGATCCAGTCGTCCTCTGACGGCGACCAGAAGGGGTGCTCGTAGGTCGCTGTGAGCTGTTCGACGCCGTCTTCCGTGGCGATGGAGAGTTCGTTGAAGTGTTTGTCGTCCTCTGTGACGATGAGGCGGGTGACTTCACGCGCACCCGTTTCGCCGGTCTCAGGGTCCGTGGCCTGAACCTTGTCGCCGAGTTCTACGTCCTCAATGTCCTTGGTGGTCCCGTCGGCCATGAGGACGTCGGTGCCGGCGAGGAAGCACTGTGTGCAACCTCCGGCTTTCCGGCCCCCCTTACCGAGCAGACCACCTCGGCCCATGCCCAGGGCCATGACGAACTCGTCCCCGAGCTCCATCACTCGCTCCCAGACACGAGCGTCCTTCACGCATTTGTCCATATTTTCGACGCAGTAGTTGGCGGCGATTTCCTTCGCCCCGGCCACATCATCCCGGTGGGCGAGAGAATAGGCGTACGCCGCGTTGCAAGCCATGCGACCGAAGCAGACAGTTTCCGGACTGCCGAACACATTGGTCTGGGGATACCAGTAGCCACCCGCGGCGCTGGTCAAATTGTTGCTTCCGTGGCCGAAGTACTGACTAGCCACCTGGCGCGCGTCGTTCGACCTGGGAGTATGGGCCCTTACCCATTCCGCCTCTGGGGTACGGCTCGGCTCACCGACCCCGCCCCCTCCCTGGGAAGCACCCTGACGGGCGCCCACATACTCCTTCTTGGTCCCGTTGGTGCCCGTACCACCGATCGGATAGCCCACGCCGCAGGTCAGGCACAGACCCGTGGGGTCGGACTTGGAAACCGGGCTGTTGTTGCTGTACGCGTATCCGTTCATCTGCAACGGGTCCGCGATGTCGATGATCGGGTCCGCCGAGATGAAACGGCCCGAGTTCTGGTCGTACTCGCGGGCGCCGATGTGGGTCAGGCCGGTGGCCGTGTCGTCGATGCCGACGCCGATGTAGCCGCGCTTGTTGGGCCAGGACGCCGGCTTCGGGCCGCGGAGTTCGCCGTACGGCTTGGCGGCCCGGCGGGTGACCGCCTGGCCGCTCGACAGCGCCACCGCCGTGTTCGCCGTTCCCAAGTGGTCCGTGAGAAGGGCGGAAAGCTGGTGTCCCGTCGTCGCGCCGCTGGTCGCGGTGCGCGTCACCACCGGGGCGCCGGGCTGGGCGTAGGACCGCGAAGCGCGGGTCACCGCACCGGAGCTCCCCGTCGTCACCTCCGTCTCGCCCAGGTACAGGGTCGAACCGGAGGGAGAGTTCTCCAGGAGGCGGTTACCCGCGGCGTCGTAGACGTACGTCGTCTTCTTGCCGCCGACCGTGATCGTGTCGAGCTTGTTCTCCGACGTCCACTTCAGGTCCTGGGCCCCGGCCGGCAGCTCCCGGAGCTTCGTGTTGCCCACCGCGTCATACGTGTACGTGCTGCCCTGCCCCGCCGGGCTGGAGTCGATCGACGTCATCGTGTGCGGCCGCTTGGGGTTGTAGCCGTACGTGTAGGTGACGTTCTTGGTCGCGTCCGCCGGGTTCGCCTCGGTCAGGGTGGCCCGGTTGCCCAGCCAGTCGAAGGTGAAGGCCTGCTGGTAGGCGGTGGCGCCGGTGGCGACCGTGTTCGCCGCCGGGGCCGTGGCCGTCAGCGTCGACTTCAGAGAGGCGTCCGGGGCGGACGCGTCGGTCGCCGTGTCCGGAGCGTCAGCCACCGGGCCCGACGAGGTCGCGTAGTCCTTCCGCGGGCCCCACGTCGTCCCGTCCGCCGACTTGCACCCCGTGCCGCTGCCGGTGGGCGTGACGTTCGACGTCCAGGCGTTGACCAGCTCGCCCATCACGTCGTACGTGAAGCACTGCGTGTCCCAGGTGTCACCCGAAGCGTCCGACAGCTGACGGGCGTTCGACGTGATGAGGCCGGACTTGTCGTACGCGTAGTAGCTGTCAGAGATCCGGTGCGGGCCGGCCGTCTCCCGGTCCGCGACCGTGCGCTGAAGGCGACCGGTGTAGGGGTCGACGAAGTTGGTCGTCCAGACGCGGTTCGGCTGGGATCCCGACACCGTCCGAAGGGGTTCGCCGTACGGGGAGTAGGTGACGTCGGACGTGTACCAGGCGAGGCCCGAGGTCGACTCGGTCAGGCCGTCGCTGTTGTAGCGGGTGACGACCTTCTCCTGGGCCAGTCCGCCCACCGACGGGAGTGTGACCGTCTGCGGCTTTCCGGTCGGCGTGTACGTGTACTTGTACGCGTACGTCCCGGAGACCCCCGTCGTCATGGTGTTGGCCGGAACTACCGTCTCGGTTCCCGTCGGACGGTACTCGCTGTCGTATCCCGTGACGCGGCTGATGTAGTCGCCGTTCACGGTGTGCCTGGTGGAGGCCACCGGCTGGCCGAGGGCGCCCGGCAGCGAGTCGTACGTGAACGACTTGACCGGAGTGCCGGTCTCGGAGTTCTCCCGGACGAACTTGATGCGGCCGAGCTCGTCGTACTCCGTGTACGTCGTCCGCTCCTCCGCGTCCTTGACCTTGTTCGGACGGTCGGCCTCGTCGTACCAGGTGTCCGTCTTACCCACGTCCGGGTCGGTCGTGGAGGTCACTCGCCCTCGGGCGTCGTACGTGTACGTCCACTCGTTGCCGGCGGGATCCGTGACGCTGGTGCGCTGACCACGGGCGTCGTACCCGTAGGTGGTCGTGCGTCCGGCGGTCGTGCTGTCGTCCTTGTAGTGGACGATCGAGGTGACCCTGCCGAGGGCATCCGTGTGCGTCCGGATCCGCGGCGACGTCGAACCCGCCGGGTCCACGTACGTGCTGGTGTCGCCGTACTCCGTCTTCGTCGCGTGCACCACGTTCTCGTCGTGGTACTTCGACTCGCTCACCGGCCGTTCCAGGCCGTCGTACCGGAACTTGACCCGACTCGGGACGAGCGACTGCGACTTGGGGGAGAAGAGTTCGGCGGCCGGTTCGTTCTTCGCGAGGTAGGCGCTCGTCTGCTCGTCGACCAAGCCGTGATCGTTGTAGGTGGTGTCCGTGACGACGCGGCCGGGACCGTGCGCCTCCGCCTGGGTCTGGACCTGGCGCATCAGGCCGTCGAAGATCGTCACCTGACGGCTGTAAGTGCCGTCGTCCTTCAGCGTCCTGGTCGTGACGGCGGCGGGCCGGGACTCTTTCGAGGTGGCGATCGCCGGTTGGTACTCGATCTCGACGTTCGGCGACTTGCCGCCCGAGGAACGGGACGGGGACCACCCCCGTACGAATCGACCAAGTGCGTCGTACTCGTTCCGGACGACCCGGCTGTTGGCGTCGGTGACCGTCAGGGCCAGGCTGCGACCCGGGTCAAAGGTCGTGGTGACGGCGTGACCCTTGGCGTTGACCGCCTTCACGGACGTGACGGGACCGCCCGCGTCGCCGGGGGTGTACTGCATCTCCGTCGTACCCGCGCCCGGTTTCGCAACGGTACGGACCCGGCCCAGCGGGTCGTACGTCGTCTTCGTGACGACCGAGTACGAGGTCCCGGCGCCGTCCACACCGGCGGCAGCCGTGACCAGTCCCTTCGTCGGGGCGTCGCCGTACGACAGGTTGTCGTAGGTGGTGCGGGTCGCGCTGATCAGCTTCGTGGCCGGGTCGGCGATGTCATGGGCCGCGCAGGTCGTGCCCGTGGTGCGCTGCTGCTTCGGCAGTCCGATCAGCCAGGCCGACGTGTTGTGCACGTACGACGTCTTCGTGCAGATCTGGTCGGAGAAGGCCTCGCCGGAGCCGTCCGGCTTGACCACCGCCGTCTCGACCTGGATCGGGATGCCGTAGGTGTCGTCGACGGTCGTCAGGGTTCGGACGGCCTGCCAGCTGTCGTCGACCTGCCGGATCTCGTCCGTGCGCTTCACACCACTGCGGTGGGCGAGCAGCGGATCCATGTCCGCGCCGTCCTCGGCCTCACGGAACCGGGACGCGGTCTGCTTCGACCAGGGGTAGTTGAGGGTGCGCTTCTTCGGCTTCCCCTTGTCCGAGTCGAGGTAGGTGAGGCTCTCCGCCGTCATGCCCGCGTACTGCGGTTCGTCGTCGGTGACGAGCGTGTACTTGTCCGTGGAGTCCTTGACCTCGCCGCCGACGCCCTGGAAGTAGCGCGTCTCGGAGTACGACTGTGGTTGCGGCGCTCCTGTCGAGGAGGTGGTCTCGCTGCCCTTGGTGACCGCCACCTGGCGGTAGCCACGCCAGACGTTGTGCGTGCGCAGGGAGGGGCGGGTGAACTCGTCGTCGGACTTCGCCCAGGCGGGGTCCGAGTAGTCGTACGTGGTGTGGATCAGCTTGCCCCGTGCGGTGACCTTGTCGTTCTCGGTCACGGAGTCCACGACGTACTTGTTGAACCAGGACTTCGCCGGCTTCTTCTCGTCGCCGTCCGGTGACCACCGGACGGGATAACAGGTGCCGTTGTTCTTGCCCTTGTCCTCCGAGGGCTCGCTCGCGCAACCGCCCGTGTACTCGATCTCGATGTCACCGCCGTGTTCGGTGGCGACCGTGCCGATACGGGGACGGGTGAAGGGCGGGCGCTGGTCCTTCGGCCCGCTCGACACCAGGTTGGGGAGCTGACGATCCCTCAGGCGGCCCTTCAGGGGCGAGGAGGAGCCGACCGTGTACTCCCCGAAGCTGACGCCGTCCTTGTGCTGGAGGGTGCCGGTGGTGTCGCCGGGAGCGAAGCCGCGACGGGTGATCGAGTTCAGCCAGAGGCCGGGCGACGAGTAGTACCAGTCCGCGGGGAAGGACTGGTGGAGCTCGTACGTGTCCACCTTGCCCAGGCCGGTCTGGCCGGCACGGGCGGCCTTCGTCGTCACCGAGTCGAGGCGCAGCTGCGTCCAGAAGGACGGGAAGGCCGGGCACAGCTTCGACGTCGACTTGCAGTTGAGGTTTCCGGGGGTGTCCCACCAGGGACGGTATGCGCCCGGATCGGAGGTCTTGGCGAAGTTCGCCGCGTCGCAGGCCGTGGCCGATTTCAGGCAGCGCTGTGCCACACCGAACTCGACGGTCGCGGACGGCGTGGTGAGGTCCGAGCGCATGCCGTACTCGATGGTCTTCGGGTAGGCGTAACGGTCGTACTGCTCAGGCGACTTGAACTTCTTCTTGACGGCGTAGTAGTTGGTCTCCTGCTTCCAGGTGACGACCAGGGTGTTGCCGTGCACGTCGACGACCTTGTCCAGACCCCAGCGCCAGGCCTGCTTCTTGCCCGCGCCGCAGCGGGAGTCGGCGAAGGCGGTGGCGTGGCAGGGCTCGCCCGCGTGGTTGCCGAAGACGGGGACGGTCGAGACGGAGTCGGTGTCGGCGTGGCCGCCTCCGACCTGGTTGAGGCCGTAGTAGTACTTCGTGCCGTCCGTGGTCGTGACGATCCAGTACTCGCCGTTGTTGTCGCCGTTGGTGCCGCCGACGCGGTGCTCGATCCGGGTGCCGTCGTCGCTCTCCGGCCGGTAGATCTCGGTGTCGGTCTCGGGGTTACTGCCGGAGGCGGCGTCCCGCACCAGCTCGGTCGTCTTGCCACCCAGGGACATCACCGCGTTGTACGACACCCAGCACAGGTCGGACGTCTTGTCCTTCTTGGCCGTGTTGTTGGCGGTGCCGGACTTCATCTTCTTGCGGTCGTCCTGGCAGGCGCGGTAACGGCGCTCGATGTGACCGGCGTCGTAGTCCCAGCCCTCGCCGATCCAGGAGGCCTGAGGTGAGGCGACGGCCGTACGGCCGTCCACGCTCTGGGAGTTGTAGGTGAACTCGATGTTCGGCGCCGGGCCGGCGGGGGCCGCCGGGACCGTCAGCGGGTACGTCCAGGTGAACGCACCGGACGAGCCGCCGGCCGACCACTTGCCGCTGGCGGACAGCGGCGTGGCCTTGAACGTGCCGCCCGCGCCGCCGCCGGAGTCGACCGCTCCGACGACGGCCGCGTCGCCGGTCGCGGCGACCGGTGTGACCCCTGCGCCCGAAGTGCGGTAAGCCGCCTGGGCGATCGACGGTCCGTCGCTCGATGTCGTCTTCGCCGAAGCCTGAGTGACGGTCCCGTCCGCCGCCGTGTCGACCGTGGCGGTGATCGACTGGGTCTCGATGTCGTTGGTCGTCTCCAGCTCCTCGTACTCCTGACAGGCCTCGACGTCGGGCGTGGTCAGGTAGCACTCGGGAAACTGGACGAAGCGCAGACGAGAGGCCCATTCGGCGCCGTAGAGGTTCTTGAACTTCGCGTAGTCGAGCTTGACCGCGATCGGCACGGAGCCGGTTGCCGGGGCCTGGACCTTCACGACTGTGCCGTCGACTCCCTGTGACACGGCGGCCGCGCGGTCGAAGACCTGGACCTGCCAGGTACCGGTGGGCGCGGCCTGGTCCGGAGCCTGCCCGAGGCTCACGGGGAGCTTTCCTGCGGGAGTCATGGCGACCTGTCGGGCAGCCGTGGTCGTGCGGGCCGAGGCGGAGGTCGCGCTCGCGGACGAGCCGAGGTCGACCGACTCTGTCCCCGCGGCAGGTGCGGTGACCGTCCCCGTCCCGGCCTGCTGCTGGTCCGGGGGGACGTCGACCTTCAGTGTCTCCAGCTCGGGCTCGGAGACTGCTCCGGGAACGGTCTCGTCCTGGTCGAGAGTCTCCAGACTGAGGCTCTCACGGCCCTTCTCGGCCACGGCCGGATCGGGCGGCAACGCGAACGACTGCGCCGGTAGAAGGCCTACGAGAAGTGCCGCCCCGACAGTGGGCACGACAGCGGCGCGCACCCGGCGCAGCCGACGCGAGCGGACAGGCAAGAAGCGACCGAACACGGCGAGGTCCCCCCGGACCATTCGAGGCGGGACCAGGAACGGACCACGCGTGATGGCGTATCAGATGCGGGAGATTCTGTGTCGCTCTTGTGGAGTTCCGCTAGATCGTCTGTGCGGATGTGATGATCGCCACGGTACGTAGCGTCGCGTAACAGTAAGTGAAGGCTGAATCTTCGTTTACCCGAGGTTTCGGAATCCGTCACCCCTCTGCGGCCAAGCGCGCAATTAGCTAGCTCTCTCCGCAAATGCCCAGCTACCTAGGCTTGTTGTGGCGCTATCTGCTGCGCTATATCCCAAAGATGCCTACCCGCAAGGCAGTTGCCACCGCGAGCCGCCAACCACCTTTACGCGTCTCTCTGTTGTCCGACTCAATCGATTCCCTGCGCTTGCGAAGCGTGACGGCAGCCCTCTCTTGAGCCATCATCGGCTGGCCCGGCCGAGCTCTGTCCCGCGCCGGTTCCAAGGGGGGAAGGGGAACTCGCCCGATGACGCGCAAGGAGCGCAACCGGCGTCGCGTGCCCGGCGGACGGACGACCGCCGCCGTACTCACCACGGTGCTCGCTGCCACCGGCATCACGTTCGTCGGACTCGGCCTGGAGGAACCTGGTTCACGGGGCAAGTCGAGTGACGGCCGCAAGGGGAAGCCGGTCACCGAGGCCGCCGCGCTCGCGCGGGCCTCGAAGACCGGCAAGTCCGTCGAGGTCACGGCACTACGCACCACGCGGTCCACCACCTGGGCGCGACCCGACGGCAAGATGGCCAAGAAGCTCTACTCCTCTCCCGTCCGGGCCAAGGTGGACGGTGCGTGGAAGGACATCGACTACGACCTCCACCGCACCGAGAAGGGCTGGGAACCGAAGGCCACCAACACCGAGATGGTGTTCTCGGCCGGCTCCGAGGCGACGCGCGACGACAAGCAGCGGGCCTCCCGGTCCGCGGTGCACCGGGTCTCCCTGCTCAAAGGTCTCAAGGCGGCTGCCGCCGAGTCGAGCACCCTCGTCACCCTCACCGTCGACGGCCACGACATCCACCTCACCTGGCCGGGCGCGGTTCCCGCACCGATCATCGACGGCTCCCGCGCCCTGTATCCGGAGATCTTCCCCGGTGCCGACCTGGTCCTCACGGCCGACGACGACGGCTTCGCGCAGTTGCTCGTCCTGAAGAACCGGCAGGCCGCAGCCGACCCGCGCACCAAGCAGCTCACCTACGGCATCACTTCCGCAGACCTGTCGTTCCGGCTGAACCCGATCACCGGCATCCTCGCCGCCGAGGACGCGGACGGCGAAGAGGTCGCGCTGTCGCCGACGCCGCTGATGTGGGACAGCAGCGGCGCTCCGGCCGTCACCGACGGTTCGGTCGGCGCCTCCGCCCAGCCGACCGAGTCCGAGAGCCCGGACCCCGTCGACTCCTCCGCGCCCACGCCGAGCGAGGACGCGAGCCCCACGGAGGAAGAGCTCGTCGAGACGGACGAACAGTTCGACCCGGACCCCGAAGAGCTCCCGGTGGCCACCGACGGTCCCGCGCCCACTCCCTCGGACTCTCCCCCGCCGGCCGCGCCCGCCGAGCCGACGCCCGAGCCCTCGCGGACCGGCTCGGCCGCCACCCTCAGCCTGCCCGGGCTCGACGGCCCTTCCCCCGACTCCCGAGGCGAACTCGTCGAGACCGACCTCCGCGGGTCGAACTGGCTCCTCACACCCGACCAGGACTTTCTCGCCGACCCGACGACCACGTACCCGGTCTTCGTCGACCCGTCGGTGACGAAAGACATCCAGGACTGGACCACCGCGTACAGCCGACACCCCAACGCCACGTTCTACAACGGCAAGGGCTTCAACAAGGGTGGTACGCACGAGGCCAGGGTCGGCTTCGAGTCGGACACCTGGGGCACGTCGCGCTCGTACTTCAACATGGACTTCGACAAGGACCTCAAGGGCACGAAGATCGAGTCGGCGAAGCTGTACATGCTGGAGACGTACTCCTGGTCGTGCAGCGCCCGCTCGATGAGCGTGCACCTCACCGGCAAGGTCAACGGACGCACCAACTGGAAGAACGCGCCCAAGCTGCACGACGGCAACAAGATCACCACCAAGAGCTTCGCGCACGGCTACAAGTCCGGCTGCCGGGACGCCTGGGAGGCCTTCAACGTGCGATCGGCCGCACAGAAGAAGGCCGACGAAGGGCGGGACAGCATCACGTTCGGGATGCGCGCCCGGGACGAGAACTCCCAGTACGCATGGAAGAAGTTCCAGGCCAACGGCGAACACCCGCCTGCGCTCGAACTCGTCTACAACCGCAAACCCAGCGCTCCCACCTCCCTCGACCTCGGCCCGGACGCCAAGTGCACCACCACCCAGCCGTACGCCCGGATGGGATCGGGAAGCCTGACGTTCACCGCGAAGGCGTCCGACAAGGACAGGAATCTCGAGTACCTCGACTTCGACCTGTGGCCGCACGGCAAGTGGGCGACCACCGGTGACCTTCTCGGCAAGACCGGCAAGGTGACCGTGGGAGCGGACAAGGGCACCGCGCTGAGGACGACCGATGAGTTCCCCACCAGCAAGCTGACCAACGGCACCCTCTATTCGTGGCGGGTGCGAGCCTGGGACGACGCGGACGCGTCCTCCTCGTTCTCACCGGCGAAGACGCCGTGCCGTTTCGTCCTCGACACCGCCGCGCCGAAATCGCCCAAGGTCGGTTCCACGGACTTCCCCAACGCCGACACCGAGGAGAACGGCTTCGGCAGCGGCGCCGACGACTCGAAGTGGAGCGCCAAGAAGTTCGGCACGGCCGGCACCTTCACCGTGCGTGCCCTCAACACGGATGTCGTGCGGTACGAGTACGGCTTCAACGCGCCCAGCTATCCCTTTCACCTGGACCGTAAGGCCGGCACCGCGACCACCGTCAGCGCGACCCTGACCAACGCCAAGCCCCCCACCGCCGGCCCCAACGTCCTGTACGTGCGGACCGTGGACAGCGCGGGCAACGTGTCGCAACCCACCAAGTACTTCTTCTACGTCAGCCCCCGCGACCAGGCCGACTCGCCCGGTGACTTCACCGGGGACAAGCTCCCGGACCTGATGGTCGTCACCGACGCCGGCAACCTGGCCCTGTACCCCTCCCAGGCGACCAACGACCTCACCAAGGGCTCCGGTGACCTGGACTATTCGATGGCCGGCGCCTACCGGTCCAACCCGGCCAAGGATCCGAACGGCGACGACCTGCCACCGTATGTCGCCGCGCCCTCCGGCCATTTCAAGGGCGCTCTGATCACCCACAACGGGGACATCTACGGCGGTGACGGCCTCCAGGACCTGGTGGTGCGCGTCGGCGGCAAGCTGTGGGTGTATCCCGGCGACGGCTACGGCGCCGTCAACATCGACAAGCGCGTGGAGATCCTGCTTCCCGAGGGGGCTCCCAGCCCGGCCTCGTTGACGCAGATCGTGTCCACGGGTGACGCCACCGGCGACGGCCGTACCGACTTCTTCGCCACCGCGGGCGACGAACTCTGGGCCCTCACCGGCTACCACGGCGCCACCATCGACCAGACGATCCGTCTGTCGGGCTCCGCCTGGACCGAGCGCGACATCGTCACCGTCCTGGACATCACCGGCGACGGTGTGACGGACATGGTGTACCGCACGGACGTCCACGCCCAGCTGATGCTCCGCAAGGGCAAGACGGCGAGCGGCGGAGGCACCGACCTGGACTCTCTGTCCTCCGGTGCCGACTCCTCCGGCGGCACCGACCTCGAGTACGGTTCCGCAGGCTGGTCCAACGCCAACATCCCGCTGCTGATCGGGACCCCGGACGCGAACGGGGACACGATTCCCGACGTCTGGACGGTGCGTTCGGACGGTTCGGTCCGCTTCTACACCGGCGGCAAGACCGTCCTGGCCGGCTCGGGTACCGAGATCGTCGCTCCCGCGAGCTACTGGAAGACCCGCATCGCCATCGGCTGACCGCGCCGCCCGTCATGGGGCTCAGTCGCTCATCGAGGGGCTCGGCAGGGGGTGACCCTGCTGAGCCCCTCGTGTCGTCAGGGCGCGGTCTGCCATGTCGCACCAGTGCTGTCGCTCCCACCGATACGGACTCCAGCGATCTAATCTGACGACATGTCAGACAATGAGTCGTACGACCTGCTCGGTTTCGACAACGTCCTGTTCCCCGTCGGTGACCTCGGCGAAGCCGTCTCCTTCTACGAGCGGGCCGGCTTCGAGGTGGGCTTCCGGCTGGACGAGGCCGGGATCGCCGGGCTGAAGGTCGGCAAGGAGACGCCGGGGCTGCTGCTGCGGGTGGAGGAGGAGCTGCGGCAGCGGCCGCCCGCGTGGGCGGCCGCGCGGGTGTGGCTGGAGGTGCCCGACGCGCGGGCCGCCGCGCGGGCCCTCACGGCGGCGGGAGTGCCGCCGCTCGACGCCCCCTTCTCCGTCGCCACGGGGTGGACCGTCGAGTTCGCGGACCCCTGGGGGAACGTCATCGGGCTCACGGACTACAGCAAGCGGCCGGAGCTGGCCCGTACTGGATGATCGCTTCACCAACCGACCGGTTGAACGTGTTCAAAAACAGCGCTACAGTCTCCCCCAGGACGCTTTGAACGCGTTCAAGAATGCCACTGAGGGGTGGGGACATGGATCTCACGGTCGTCGCGTACGTCGTCTATTCGCTGGTCAGCGTGGGGCTGACGGTGTGGGTGGCACGGACGCTGAGCAGGAACGGGCGGATCTTCCTCTCGGACGTGCTGCGGGGGAACGAGAGCCTCGCGGACGCGGTGAACCATCTGCTCGTGGTCGGGTTCTACCTCGTGAACCTCGGCTTCGTGGCGCTGTATCTGAACGCCGACGGCGCCATCACCAGCCCACGTGAGGTGTTCGAGGCGGTCTCGGCGAAGCTCGGGGTGGTGCTGCTCGTGCTCGGGGCGCTGCACCTGGGGAACGTGTTCGTCCTGAACAAGTTCCGGCGGCGGGGCGTCATGGAGCGGGAGCAGCTGCCGCCGGTCGCACCGCAGGGCTGGGTCGCTCCGACCGGGCGCGTATGAGCGCCGCGGCCGGGCTGGCCACCGTGGACCGGGGCGCCGAGCGCGTCCCGGTCCACGGGCTCACCGTGCTGTACGACGCCGGGTGCGGGCTGTGCGCCTTCCTGCGGGAGTGGCTCGGAAAGCAGCGGCAGTTGGTCCCGCTGACCTTCGTGGCAGCGGGTTCGGAGGAGGCGCGGCGGCTGTTCCCGTCACTCGATCACGGGGCGACGCTGGAGGAGATCACGATCGTGGGGGACGGTGGGCAGGTGTACCGGGGCGCCGCCGCCTGGATCGTGTGTCTGTGGGCCCTTCGTGAGCACCGCCCGCTCGCGCACCGGCTGAGCACCCCGGCGGGGGCCCGGCTCGCGCGCACCGCCGTACTCACCGCCGCGAAGTGGCGGGGCGCCCACCGGCAGCCCGGCTCGGGCTGCGGGAGCGGCGGGGCCGAGCTGACGGGATGGGCGTACGACCGGCGGTACGGGTGGGTGTACCGGCACCCCGGCACCTGCGACACCGGTACCTGCCCGACTCGTTAGGCTCAGCCCGTGCCCGCAGCGAACGACAGCCCCAGCCCAGAGCCCTTCGACGACCAGCTCGGCGCGGAGCCCGGCGGCCCCGGGAACGGCACGGAGTCCAACGGCCCCGGGGGCGGCACGGACCAACCCGGCCCCCGGGGCACCGCCAAGTCCGAGCAGACCCGCGCGCTGATCCTTCAGACCGCGCTACGGCTCTTCCAGGAGCGCGGGTACGACAAGACGACGATGCGGGCCATCGCGAAGGAGGCCGGGGTCTCCGTCGGGAACGCGTACTACTACTTCGCCGGCAAGGAACACCTGATCCAGGGGTTCTACGACCGGATCGGCGCGGAGCACCTGGTGGCCGTGCGGCCGGTGCTGGAGCGGGAGAAGGATCTGGAGGCGCGGATCGCCGGGGTGCTCAAGGCGTGGCTGGACGTGGCGGAGCCGTACCACGAGTTCGCGGCGCAGTTCTTCAAGAACGCGGCCGATCCGCAGAGCCCGCTGAGCCCCTTCTCCCCCGAGTCGCAGGGGCCGCGCGAGGAGTCCATCGCCATCCACCGCGAGGTGCTCGCCGGGTCCAAGGCCAAGGTCCCGGACGAACTCCGGGACATCCTCCCCGAGTTGATGTGGCTCTCCCTCATGGGGCTCGTCCTGTACTGGGTCTTCGACCGGAGCGAGGGGCGCGCCCGCAGCTACCGGCTCGCCGAGCGCGGCGCCCGGCTGACCACCCGGGGCGTCTCCCTGGCCCGCTTCCGCGCCCTGCGCCCCCTGGTCCGCGAGGTGCACGAACTGTTCACGGACTTCCTGCCGGGGATGACGAAGGGGGCGCCGGGGGCGGGCGGCGAGGCACGGGCGGCGGAGTGATCACTTTCGGGTGAACGGGATCGAACGGGACACTTGGCTCCGCTCCTGCCTACGATGATGCTCTCGATACCGGCCCACAGGAGGCACGTGATGTCCGCAGCACTTGTTGAGCGGCCCCACGGCGAGCACCCGCTCATCGCGGAGGCGAATAGGCTCATCGAGCGCCTTCCGGGGTACCGCGTCGAGATCATCGGAGGCCAGATCCTCGTGTCCCCGCCGCCCGACGGCCCACACGGCGATGTCCTGACCGACTTGTTGCTGCCTTTCGCGACCGCCGGTCTCCATGGCACGGAGTCGAGGGTGATCCAAGGCATCGGCCTGTGGCTGCCGACCGGTGCAGCGGACTACGCGGTCCCCGACCTCGCCGTGGTCGACGCCGACTACCGGGACCACCTCATCGAGAACAACTGCTACGACCCCGTCTGCTTCCGGCTGGTCCTGGAAGTCACCTCCAACAATCACCGCGCCGACCTGCGCACCAAGGTCAAGGCCTACGCCGGGGCCAAGATCCCGGTCTATGTGATCGTCGACCGCAGGCACCAACGCCTCCACGTGCTCACCAACCCTGCCGGGGACGAGTACGAGAACCATCGCCCGCACTCCCCTGGCGAGATCGTCGCCCTGCCCGCCTCCATCGGCGCCGACGTCTCCCTGGATGTCACCGCAATCCTCAAGGCCGGGCAATCACCGGCTAATTGACCACGTCCACCTCCCCCTCAGTCACCCCCGCCAGCTCCACGTCGTACGCCAGTGGCCCCTCCTCCACGACCACCTGACGTGCATGCGAGAGGTACGGCGGTGAGGCACTGGTCGCCAGCAGATACGGCCCCGGGCCCGGTACGGCGACGATGTACGAACCGTCCGCGAGGGACGTCACCCGGTCCAGCTCCCGCCCGCCGCGCGACAGCAGCGTCACCTCCACGTCCGCCAGCGGCTCACCGTCCGCCGTGCGGACGAACCCGTGGACCACGGAGGCGGGACCGGCGGGATGCGGCACCGGCGACGGCTCCTCCCTCGGCTCCACCGCCAGATGCGGAAGCCGCCGCTCCAGCCCCGCCGGCAGCCACCAGTTCGCCTTCCCCAGCAGATGCATCGCGGCCGGCACCAGCGCCGTACGGAGGATGAAGGCGTCCAGGGCGACGGCGGCGGCCAGGCCGATGCCGGCCATCGCGGCCTCCAGCTCGCCGCTCAGCACGAACGCGCTGAAGACGCACATCATGATCAGGGCCGCGCAGTTGATGACCCGGCTGGTCTCGGCGAGGCCGACGCGGACGGCGCGGGCGTTGTCCTTGGTGTGGACCCACTCCTCGTGCATCCGGCTGACCAGGAAGACCTGGTAGTCCATGGAGAGGCCGAAGAGGAGCGAGAGCATGATGACCGGCAGGAACGCGGCGATCGGGCCCTCCTTGCCGATGCCGAGGAGTTCCGTTCCCCAGCCCCACTGGAAGATCGCCACCAGCACGCCGAAGGACGCGGCCGCCGCGACCAGGTTCATCAGCGCGGCCGTCAGCGGCACCACCAGGGAGCGGAAGGCGACCAGCAGGAGCAGGAAGCCCAGCGCGATGATCGTCGCGATGAAGTAGGGGAGGCGCTCGCCCGTCACCGACGCGAAGTCCTTCGACACCGCCGTCACCCCGCCCACATGGGCCTCGGCCCCGGACGCCGGGATGACATCGTCGCGCAGCCGGTCGATGAGCCGGTCCGTCTCCTCGGCCTGCGGGGACGTCGTCGGGACGACCTGGATCACCGTGACACCGTTCGTGGGCGGTACGGCGGCCACCTGGGCCACCCCCTCGGTGGCCTCGATGCGCGCGACCAGTCCCTTGGCGTCGGTGCCGTCCACGACCACCTGGAGGGGGCCGTTGAAGCCGGGACCGAAGCCCTCCGCCAGCAGGTCGTAGGCCTGGCGGGTGGTCGTGGTGTCGCGGTGGTTGCCCTGGTCGGAGGTGCCGAGGCGGATCGACAGGACGGGGATCGCGAGGACCAGCATCACGACGAGGGCGAGCACGGCGGTGGAGCGCGGGCGCCGCTGCACGTACGCCGACCAGCGGGCCGCGAGGCCGCTCGCCGACTCGGGTGCGGGGCCGGTGGCCGCGAGGCGCCGGCGCTCACGGCGGCTGAGGACGCGCGGGCCGAGGACACCGAGGAGCGCCGGCAGCAGGGTGACGGCGGCCAGCACGCTCAGCACCACCGTCAGCGAGGTCGCGATGACGACGCCGTCCAGGAAGCGGAGGTTCATCACCAGCATCCCGGCCAGCGCGATGAAGACCGTGCCGCCGGCGAACAGCACCGCGCGGCCCGAGGTGTCGAGGGCGCTGACCGCGGCCTCCTCCGGCTTCATGCCGCGCAGGATGCCGCGCCGGTGGCGGGTGACGATGAACAGGGCGTAGTCGATACCGACGCCGAGGCCGATGAGCGAGCCGAGCAGCGGGGCCACGTCCGGGATGTTCGTGGTGTGGCTGAGCAGGGACGTGGCCATCAGGCCGGTGCCGACCGCGGCGACGGCGACGACGATCGGCAGCAGCATCGCGAAGAGCGAGCCGAAGGCGAGGAAGAGGACGACCGCCGCCGCCAGGATGCCGACCGCCTCGGACGTGCCCTGCGAGGCCTCCTGGTCCCGCGCGATGGCCTGTCCGCCCAACTCGACCTGGAGGCCGTCCCGTTCGGCGCCCTGTGCGGTGTCGATGACGTCGGCGAGCAGGTCCTTGGGGACGGCGTTCGCCTGCTCGGTGAAGGTCACCTGCGCGTAGGCGATCGTGCCGTCCCGGCTGACGCCCGCGCCGCCGCCGGCCAGGTCCCCGGCGTCGTACGGGCTGGTGACGTCGCCGACGCCCGCCATCCGGCCGATCTCCGCCAGCGCGGGCTCGATGCGGGACCGTACGGAGTCGTCGTCCACCGACCCCTCGTCCACCTTCCACACCACCGTGTCGGTGTCGCCCGCGCGCTCGGGGAAGGCCTTGTCCATCAGGTCGTACGCGCGCTTGGAGTCCGTGTCCGGGAGGGAGAAGACATTCGCGTAGTCCGTGCCCGCGCCGGTGCCGGCGAAGCCGACGCCGAACACGGTCCCCACCCACAGCAACAGGACCACCAGCCGGTGCCGATAGCACCACCGTGCCAAGGTCGCCACGATCAACTCTCCTTGTTCTGCGGTCGATTGTCCGTCGGTCGGTCCCCCAGGTCCTGGCCTCACCCTCGACCGCGACGGGGGCGGGGCGACATGGCCGGGCCGGGACTCTCAAGGAACTCCAAGGCGGAGCGGCTGCCTCCGGGAACTCCCGTGCGGATACTGGGGACATGACCGGAATCGAGCGAGCGACCACCGGCCACGAGGGCGCGGCCTCCGGCCAGGACGGCGCGGCGGCCACTGGCCACGGGGAAGCGACCGTGCTCGTCGTCGAGGACGAGCCGAGCATCGCGGACGTCCTCACCATCGCCCTGCGCTACCACCGCTTCGAGGTGATGACGGCCGGAACGGTCCGTGACGCACTCGCCCTCGCCGAGCGCACCCGGCCCGACGCCGCCCTGCTGGACGTGATGCTCCCGGACGGGGACGGCCGCGCCCTCGGCCGTGAACTGCGCTCCCGGCGACCGGAGTTGGCGCTCGTGTTCCTGACCGCCCGGGACGCGCCCGCCGAGATCGTGGGCGCCCTCGGCTTCGGCGACGACTACATCACCAAGCCGTTCGACATCGAGGTGGTCGTCGCCCGCCTCACCGCCGTCCTGCGCCGCACCCGCCGCGCCGACGTCCTCCCCCAGCGCCCGCCGCTGCGCTACGGCGACCTGGAGCTGGACGAGACGACGTACTCGGTGCGCCGGGCGGGCCGCACGGTGGAGCTGACGCCCACCGAGTACGCCCTGCTGCGGTTCCTGGTGCGCAACGGCGGCCGGGTCGTGCCCAAGGACCAACTCCTGCGCCATGTCTGGCAGTACGAGCACGCGCCGGCCGAGTCGACCGTCGTCGAGACCTACATCAGCTATCTGCGGCGCAAGCTGGACGCGCTCGGCCCACCGGTGATCACCACCCGGCGGGGCGTCGGATACGGGCTGGCGTGAGGCGTCCGCGTCGTTTCGTGGCGCGGCCGCTCCGCAAGGGCGGCCTCTACTCCCTGCGCGCCAAGCTCACCCTCGCGAACGTCGTCCTGCTCGCCGTGGGTGTCGTCACGGCCACCGCGGTCAGCGCGATGGGCATGCGGATGTACCTGCTCGACAGCGTCGACCGGGAGCTGATGTCGACCCGCGACTCGATCGGGGCCGCCCGGATCGGCATGGAGCAGGTCGACGCGCTCAGCGCCCTGGTCGCCCTCAGCGACCACACCTCCGGTGAGTCCACGGCCGCCGGCGCCGACTCCCTCGTCCAGGGTGCCGTCTTCACCGCGCTGGACGACGGGGGCGAACCGCTGACCATGGGCGGCTTCCCGCCCACCGAGGAGCAGCGCGCCCTCGCCGCAGCGGTGGGCGACCCGGCCGCCCTCCTCGCGGACGACGAGCCGTACGACATCGACGTGGCGGGCGCCCCGTACCGCGTCACGGCGGCCGGGATGGACGACGGCACGACCGTCCTCCTCGCCACCTCCACCGCCTCGCTGCACGACGTCATCGCCAAGGCCCTCAAGCTGGACTTCGCCGTCGGCGGTCTGCTGCTCGCGACGCTCGCCTGTCTGACCCTGTTCAGCGTGCGGCGCCGGATGCGGCCGCTGGAGGACATGGTCGAGACGTCATCGGCGATCGCCGAGGGCGACCTCACCCGCCGCGTCCCCTCCAGCAGTGAGGCCACCCTGGAGGTCGAACAGCTGCGGCTCGCCCTCAACACCATGCTCCAGCAGGTCGAGACGGCCCACCACACCCGTGAACGCAGCGCCGCCCAGCTGCGCCGCTTCGTCGGCGACGCCTCCCACGAGCTGCGGACGCCCCTGGCCGCGATCCGCGGCTACCTCCAGCTCCACGACAAGGGCATGCTCACCGACCCCGCCGAGCGCCGGCGCGCCTGGGACCGGATGCACAACGAGGTCGACCGGATGGGCCGGCTCGTCGACGAGCTGCTCACCCTCGCCCGCCTCGACCAGCGCCCCGAACTGTGCCTCGGGAACGTCGACCTCACCCGCCTGGTCCGCGACGCCGCCGCCGACCTGCGCGCCCAGCAGCCCGACCGCCCGGTCACGGTCCGCGCCGACGGCGCCCTCCTCGTCCGGGCGGACGAGTCGGGGCTCCGCCAGCTGCTGGGCAACCTGGTGAGCAACGTCCGCACCCACACGCCGGCCGACGTGCCGGTGCGGCTCGGGGTGGAGCGCACCGCCGACGTCGTACGGCTGTACGTGGCGGACGAGGGGCCCGGCCTGTCGCGGGAGGACGCGTGCCGGATCTTCGACCGTTTCTTCCGGGCGGGGGGAGGCGCCGGCAGCGGCCTGGGCATGGCCATCGTGCAGGGCGTGGTGGAGGCCCACGAGGGTGAGGTCTCGGTGAGCACGGCCCCTGGTGATGGCCTGAAAGTGACGGTCACCCTCCCAGCAGCGCCCAGACCGTCTTCCCGTGCCGTCCCCGGCCCCACACCCCCCAGGCCTGGGCGAGGTGCTCCACGAGCCACAGCCCCCGCCCCGTCTCCTCCCAGTCCCCCGCCTCCCTGATCCGGGGTGCGCTCGTGCTCTCGTCGGACACCTCGACCAGACAGGAGCCGTCCGCGAGGGCGGTCACGGCGACCTCGAACTCCCGCTCCAGCAAAGGTCCGTGGCGTACGACGTTGGTCGCGAGCTCGGAGACGACGAGGACGACGTCCTCCAGTGCCCCGGAGCCTTCCTTGTACCCCCAGTCGGCCAGATGTTCCCGTACGCGCCGCCGGACGAGCCCGACGGACGCGGGATGGCGGGGCAGCCGGAAGGAGTTGCGTCTCAACACGTGTGCTCCTCACCCCGGACACACCCCCAGCACAGAACGATGCGGGGGCCGGGCACGCCGTGTCACTCCCGGGGTCGTCCGGCCCGCGACTTCGCGTCAGCTGTCACGCGGCGTCTGTCATATCCACCCCAGCCGCCACAGCCGGAAGATGCCGGTCCCGTCGGACAGGTACTGCGCCCCGCCGACGTCCTCGCTGCTGAGCACGTACTCCTTGCGCTGCCACAGCGGGATCATCGGCACGTCCTCGGCCACGACCTCCTGGAGTTCCTTGAAGTCCGTCGCGGCCCGGCTGCGGTCCTCGTAGCGCTGGCTGTCCTTGATCAGCCGGTCGGCCCGCGCGCTGCTGTAGCCGTTGTCGAGGGTGCCGCCGGTGCCGACCAGGGGGCCGCTGAAGGTGTCGGGGTCGGGGTAGTCGGCGACCCAGCCCACCCCGTACGCGTCCAACTTGCCCTCCGCGTACCGCTTCTGGAAGGCGGTCCACTCGTACGCCTTGGTCGTCACGTAGAACAGGCCGCTCGCCTCCAGCTGCTCCTTCAGTTCGGCGGCCTCGGCGGCTGCCGAGCCGCTGCCCTCGGCGTAGCCGAAGGTGAAGCGCACGGGCATGCCGACCCCGGCCTCGTCGAGCAGCTTGCGGGCCCGCTGCGGGTCGGGCCGGGGGTTCGCGTCGAAGAACGAGGTCGTGTGGCCCGTGAGACCGGCCGGGATGAGCGAGTACAGGGGTTCGGTGGTGCCCTGGTAGACCTCGGCGACCAGCTTCTCGCGGTTGATCAGCGTGGCCAGCGCCTGGCGCACCCGGCGGTCGTGGAAGGGCGAGTTCGCCCGCACGTTGAGGACCAGGTTGCGGGTCTCGGTGCTGTCGGCCTCGATGACGCGCTGGCCGGGGTCGCTGGGCGAGAGGGCGGCGAGCGTCGCGGGCGGCAGCGTCCGGGTGACGACGTCCACCTGCCGTGCCGTCCACGCCTTCTGGAGCGCCGCCGAGTTCGCGTAGTGGCGCATGAGGACCGGGCTGCGGGCGCCCTCGGCGGCGCCCCGGTAGTCGTCGTCGGGGGTGAGGCGGGCCTGCCCGTCCGTGTACGACGTGAGGGTGTAGGGGCCGGTGCCGTCGGCGCCGCCGTCCGTGCGCAGCCGGTTGACGGGGTACCGGGTCCGGTCGACGATCGCCCCGGCGCCGGTGGCGACCTTGAACGGGAAGGTGGCGTCCGGCGAGGAGAGGCGGAAGGTGACGGACAGCCCGTCCGCGCCGACCGAGCGGAGGGTGTCGAGCAACGCGGCCGGCCCGACGTCGGAGTTGATGCGCTTGACCCGGTCGAAGGAGTACTTGACGTCCTTGCCGGTGACCTCGCGTCCGCTGGGGAACCTCAGGCCCGGGCGCAGGGTGCAGCGGTAGACGGTGAGCGCGTTGCCGAGGAACTCGCAGTCGCGCGCGGCGTCCGGCACGGGTGCGGCGCCGCCCGGTTCGAAGGTCAGCAGTGACTGGAACACATTGTTGAACAGGGCCCAGGACCCCGCGTCGTAGGCGCCGGCCGGGTCTAGCGAGGTGATCTTGTCGGTCGTGCCGACGACGATCGTCCTGTTCCCGTCCCGCTGGGCCGGCAGCAACTGCCAGCCGCCGATCGCCGCGACCGCCACCACCAGCAGCGACGCGAGAATCCGCAAGCGAACCGACCGCATCGGCGCCCCTTCCAAGGACCCCACCCGGCCCACTGGGCACAGTGGTTCCTCGGTGGCGCCGATCACCTAACCACAGTCGCCTGTGTTGACGGAAGGCGGGTTTTGTTGAGTTGAGAAAGAACTCAGTAAGTACGCCGCCCATATGTGTCCGAAGGCTCCCGCACCGGGGACGGGAGCCTTCCTGACGGCCCGTCACGCCTGCTTCGAGGCCAGCTCCACGACGGTGATGTCCGACGGCGCCCCGACCCGCACCGGCGGCCCCCACGCGCCGGCGCCGCGCGTCACGTAGAGCTGGGTGTCGCCGTAGCGCTCCAGGCCCGCGAGGGTCGGGTTGGCGGCCTGGGCGACATAGGTCATGGGCCACATCTGGCCACCGTGCGTGTGGCCGGAGAGCTGGAGGTCGACGCCGTGGTCGACGGCGTCGTGGATCTGGACCGGCTGGTGGGCCATGAGCACCACGGCCCGCGAGGTGTCCCGGTCGCCGAGCGCCTTGGCGAAGTCGGGGCCCTGGCCCTCGTCCTCGCCCGCGATGTCGTTCACCCCGGCGAGGTCGAGGTACGGCAGCTCGCGGCGGGCGTTCTCCAGCGGCGTCAGGCCCAGCCGGCGCACCTCCTCGACCCACTGCTCGGCGCCGGAGATGTACTCGTGGTTGCCGGTGACGAAGTAGCTGCCGTGCCGTGCCGTCAGCCCGGCGAGCGGTGCCGCCGCCGGACCGAGGTCCGCCACGTCGCCGTCGACCAGGTCGCCGACCACCGCGATCAGGTCGGGCTGCGTCGAGTTGATCGTGTCGACGACCTTCTGGGCGAAGCCTCGGCCCAGCATCGGCGAGAGGTGGATGTCGCTGACCACCGCGATCCGGAAACCGTGCGCGGCGCGCGGCAGCTTCGCCAGCGGCACGGTGACCCGCTTGAGCTTGGGCCCGCGCACGACGCCGTAGGTGCCGTAGCCGACCGTGCCCAGGGCCGCGGCGGCGACGGCCCCGCCCACCACCCGGGAGACGAAGAGACGGCGGGAGGGGTCGGCCGGGGGCGCGGGGGTAGCCGGGGCCGGGGGTTGCGTCGAGTGGGGCGGGCCCGGCTGTCCGGGTTCGGTGGCCTCCGCGGAGTCGGCGGGCGGTGCGGACTCGGCGGGCGGTGCGGGCTGCGCGCCGGCCGGGACGGGTTCCGGCTCGCGCACCACGGGCTCCGGTCGTGGCTCCGGCCGAAGCGCGGGCTCCGGGGCGCGCCGCTCCAGCACACGGCGCAGGAGAGGTCGCAGAAGCTCCCCCACCAGAAGGGCGAGGAGCATGTACAGCGCGAAGGCGAGCCACATGAAGCCCGGCCAGGTCAGCGTCTGCTGCAGCCAGAAGGGCGCGTGCGCGCGTTCGGCCGCGAAGCCGGCGATCATCAGCACCGGTCCCGCGATGAACACCGCCGTGCCCACGCGTCTGGCCGGGCCCGGTCCGCGTGTCGTGTCGCGCACCAGGCGGCGCCACGCGTACCAGTGCAGCGCCCCGAAGAGGGCCAGCACCAGCACGAGCACCAGCACGAAGACGACGATCATCACGTGGCACTCCCGGTCGCGGCCCGGCGGAGGGCACGCACCCCGCGCAACCCGATGACGCCGATGGCCGTCCCCAGAACAAAGGAGACGACGGCGAGCGTCAGATGCACCCAGAAGTACGCCGTCGGATCACCCGCGTCGTCGAACGCGAGCCCGCTGCCGTCCTTCCAGAGGTTTTTGACGAAAGTGATCCAGATGACCCAGCTCCACACCCCGAAGGCGAGCAGGAACCAGGAGAGGGGGCGGCTGAGCTTCATGCGTTCAGTATCGCCGCCGTCCGTCCGGGTATCGCGCCGGGGTGTGCGCGGGGGCGTGAGCAGGAGCGTGAGCGCCACGGGGCGTTCCAGTGGGATTTACCGGTCGGAGCCATGTACTTTCTCGATCGTGCCCGCCTCCAAGAAGACCGTCAGGCGCCCCCTGCTGGTCACCTCAGCCACCCTGCTGTCCCTCTCCCTGGCCTCACTGCCGATGCTGACGGCCGGCCCGGCCTTCGCGGCGAAGCCGTCGCCCAGTCCGAGCGCCTCGCCGTCCGCGACTCCCCCGGCGAACATGTCGACCGTCGGCGGCGAACTGTTGGGCGAGCCCGGTACGCAGGCCAGTCTCGGCAGCGACGCGCCCGTGCTGCCCAAGGGCATCAGCGCCCGCTCCTGGATCGTCGCCGACGCCGAGTCGGGCGAGGTGCTGGCCGCGCACAACGCGCACTGGCGGCTGGCCCCCGCGAGCACGCTGAAGATGCTGTTCGCGGACACCCTGCTGCCGAAGTTCAACAAGGACGACGAGCACAAGGTCGTGCCCGCCGATCTGGCGGGCGTCGGCTCGGGCTCCAGCATGGTCGGCATAAAGGAGGACGAGACGTACACCGTCCATGACCTGTGGCTCGGTGTCTTCCTTCGCTCCGGCAACGACGCGGTACACGTCCTGTCGGCCATGAACGGCGGCGTGAAGCAGACCGTCGCGGACATGAACGCGCACGCCGAGGAGCTCCAGGCCCTCGACACGCACGCGGTCAGCCCGGACGGGTACGACGCCAAGGGGCAGGTGTCGTCCGCCTACGACCTGACACTGATCGCCAGGTCGGGGCTGCAGAAGAAGGATTTCCGGGAGTACTGCTCCACCGTGCGGGCGAAGTTCCCCGGCGAGACGAAGAAGGGCAAGAACGGCAAGAAGAGCCGCTCGTCCTTCGAGATCCAGAACACCAACCGGCTGCTCACCGGGGACAGCGGTCTCGACTCCTACCAGGGCATCGCGGGTGTGAAGAACGGCAACACGACGAACGCGGGCGCCACGTTCACCGGGGTCGCCGAGCGCGACGGGCGGGTCCTCCTCGTCACCGTCATGCATCCGGAGAAGGACGAGCACAACCAGGTCTACAAGGAGACCGCGAGCCTCTTCGACTGGGGGTTCAAGGCGGCGGGCAAGGTGACGCCGGTGGGTGAGCTGGTGCCGCCCAAGGGCGCGGACACCTCCGGTGGGGGTGCCGACGAGCCGAGTGCGCAGGCGGGGGCGACGGCGTCGGCGTCCTCCGGCGGGGCGGGCGGGAAGTCGGTCGCCGCGCGCGCCTCCGGCGGGGGCGGCGGGGTCGGGGTCGCCCTTGGGATCATGGGGGGCGTGTTGGTGCTGGTGGCCGGCGGGGTGTTCCTGGTGAACCGGAAGTGGCCTCTGCGGGCGAAGAAGTAGGGGCCGTCCGGGAGCGTCTGCCTGGTGGTGCCGGATGCGGGGTGCCGGTGCGTCGTGGCTGGTCGCGCAGTTCCCCGCGCCCCTTACGGGGCGCTCTCCTTGCTGTCCTCCGCCGTCCAGGCCGCGCAGTACAGCAGGAGCTTGGTGGTGAGGTTGATCCACAGGAGCAGGGCGATGGGGACTCCGAAGGCGCCGTACATGCTCTTCGAGGCGACGCCCTGGATGTAGCCGCTGAGCAGGAGCTTGAGCAGTTCGAAGCCCACGGCTCCTATGAGGGCGGCCACGACGAGGCGGCGGCGGGGCGGCTGGACGCCGGGGAGCAGCGTGAGGACGTAGAGCAGGAGCAGGAAGTCGGCCAGGACGGCGACGGCGAACGCGGCGACGCGCAGGAGGATGCCGCCCCACCCGTCGCGGTCGATGCCGAGTTGGTCGGCGAACCGGCCGACGGCCCAGGAGGCGGCGGCGGAAGCGGCCAGCGACACGAGGACCGCGCCGCCCAGACCGACCAGCAGGCCCGCGTCCTTGCCCTTGGCGAGGACGGGGTTCTCGTCGGGATCCTCCTTCTCCCAGACCGCGCGCAGACAGCCGCGCATCTCACCGACCCAGCCGATGCCGGTGAACAGCAGCAGCGCGCCGGCGATGATCCCGACCGTGCCCGCGTTGTCGACGAGGCCGGCGATGTCGAGCTGGTCGGAGATGCCGGGCACCTGCTCGGCGAGCCGGTCCTCCAGCTCCCGCTGCTGGTCCTTGCCGAGGGTCGCCGCGACGATGGCCGCCGCCACGGTCAGCAGCGGGAACAGCGCCAGGAAGCTGATGAACGTCATCGCCGCGGCCAGCCGGGTCCACTTCACCCGCTCCAGCCGCTCGAACGACCGCCACGCGTGCGTCGTCATCAGACGCTCCACCTGAGGGCCCACCCCGGGAAGCTTTTTCAGCCAGTCCATGATCCGAACTCTGCCCCAGTCGTCGACACCCGATACCGGGTACCCCCACACCGGTTCACGGATCCCCTCCGGACGTCATCGCTCCCGGCACCACCGCGTCCGGCTCACCAGTCCGCCACCGCGAGCCCGTACATCGTCAGCCACACGACGCCGATGAGGGTGAGGGCACGGTCGCGCAGGATGACGTCCTCGGGCTCGCCGGCGGTGCCCCGGTCGGCGAAGACGGCGTAGCGGAGGACGGCCAGGACGAAGGCGACCATGGACAGTTGCCGCCAGGGCAGCACGCCGGTGGTGGGTACGCCGCCTTCCTCCAGGGCCCAGAGGCAGTAGCCGAGTACGGCGACACCGGCGGCCAGTTGCCAGACGAAGCGGAGGTATCCGGCGGTGTACTCGGTGAGCAGGGCCCGGGTCGCGCCGGCCCGGTCGGCCAACTGCACGGCCTCCGAGTACCGCTTGGCGGCCACCATGAACAGCGCGCCGAACCCGGTGGTGATCAGGAACCAGCGCGAGAGCGGGATGCCCAGCGCGAGTCCGCCGATCATCGCCCGCATCAGGAACCCGGTGGTGACCACCGCCAGATCGACGACCAGGACGTGCTTGAGGCTGACGCAGTAGGCGAGTTGGAGGCCGAGGTACGCCGTCAGCAGCGCGGCGGTGTACGGCGGGCAGAGCCAAGCGGCGGCCGACGGCGCGAGCACGGCCAGGGCGCCCCCGACTCCGTACGCGACCGGTACGGGCACCTGTCCGGCGGCGACCGGGCGGTGGCGCTTGACGGGGTGCGCGCGGTCCGCGTCGGCGTCCCGGGCGTCGTTGACGAGGTACACCGCGGCGGCACAGGCCGTGAAGAGGACGAAGACGAGCGGGAGTTGGACCAGCGCGCGGGGTGTGAAGAGCTCCCCGGCGGCCGCGGGCGCGGCGACGACGAGGGTGTTCTTGATCCACTGCCGGGGGCGGGTCGTCCGGAGGAGCCCGCGGACAAGGCCGGCCCTCGGGGGCGGCGCCTGGCCGGAAACCGCCCGGCGCGCAAGGACGCCTGCGTGCCCCGCCGCGGTGCGGCCGGTCGTCGCGAGGCCGATCGTCGTGCTCTCGATCGTCGTGGGCCCGGTCGCCGTGGTCCCGGTCGCGGCGTGCTCAGTCATCGGCGCTCACCACCCAGCGTGCGCCCAGCCGTGCCGTGAGCGCCCCGAGGGCCACGCCCGCCGCCACGTCCGACGGGTAGTGCACGCCGACGACGAGCCGGGACAGGCACATCGCGGCGGCGAGCGGCGCGGCGGCGGACAGCAGCAGCGGCGCGCCCAGGGCTCCGTGGGCCACGACGGCGACCGCCGCAGCCGCCGAACTCGCGTGCGAGCTGGGGAAGGAGTGCCGTCCGACCGTGCGGACCAGGGGTTCGACGTGGGTGGGGCGCGGCCGTCGTACGACGCGCTTGACGCCCATGCTGGCCAGATGCGCCCCGGCGGTCAGCGCCGTGCCGCGCAGCCACACGCGACGCCGCTCCCGGTCGACGGCGGCGCCCGCCAGCCCGGCCGCGAGCCACAGCAGGCCGTGCTCCCCCACCCGGGAGAGTCCGCGTGCGGCGCTCGCGACACGTGGATCGGCACCACGGGCGTGCAGCGCGGAGAGCAGCCGCCGGTCCAGTCCCCGCACACCCTCGACGACGTCAACTTCATCCATGCGACGCCACTCTCGTGGGCGACCGGGTCGGAGCTACGGCAATCTTGAACGACATCCCACTAATCACCCATTTCGGTGAGGCGACAGAGCGGCCGTGCCGACGCGCCCGACTCCTCCGCATACGCGGCGATACGGTCGCGAGCATGCCAGCCGACGCCGCCTCGACCTCCCCTGCTCCCCCGCCCGCCGGCCCCCGCCGCTCCGCCCCTGCCTCCGTCCCGGGCCCCGGTCCCGCCTCCGCTCCCGTCACGGTCACCGGCTGGGGCCGCACCGCCCCGACCGCCGCCCGGCTGGTCCGCCCGCGGACCTACGAGGAGGCCGCGGCCGCCGTACGGGCGTGTGGGGCGCACGGGGCGCGCGGCGGGATCGCCCGGGGGCTGGGGCGGGCGTACGGGGACGCGGCGCAGAACGCGGGCGGCGCCGTCCTCGACATGACCGGCCTCGACCGCGTCCACGCCATCGACGCGGACGGCGGCACCGTGCTGTGCGACGCGGGCGTCTCGCTGCACCGGCTGATGGAGGTCCTGCTCCCGCTGGGCTGGTTCGTGCCGGTGACCCCGGGGACCCGTCAGGTGACCGTAGGCGGCGCGATCGCGGCCGACATCCACGGCAAGAACCACCACGTCTCCGGGTCGTTCGCCCGCCATGTGCTCTCCCTCGACCTGCTCACGGCCGACGGCGAGATCCGCACGGTCGTCCCCGGCACCCCGCTCTTCGACGCCACGGCCGGCGGCATGGGCCTCACCGGCGTCATCCTCACCGCGACCGTCCGCCTCCTCCCCGTCGAGACGTCCTGGATGTGCGTCGACACCGAACGCGCGCGCGACCTCGACGACCTCCTCGCCCGCCTGACCGCCACGGACCGCTACTACCGCTATTCGGTCGCCTGGATCGACCTGCTCGCCAGGGGCGCCGCGACGGGCCGAGCAGTGCTCACCCGCGGCGACCACGCGCCCCTGGACGCACTGGAGGCACTGCGGCACCGGAACGAGCCGCGGCCACCGGGGGCGGGATCGCCGTGGGGTCCGTCGTCGGAGTCGTGGTGGGCGTCGTCGGCGGGGGCGCCGTGGCGGGCGTCCACGCGCGCGCGTGGGGGTCGCTCCCCGTTCGGTGACGCGTTCCCGTCCACGTTCCCGTTCACGTTCCCGTTCCGGAGGGACGTGCTCGCCAGCCCGTTGGAGTTCCGGACCCCCAGCCTCCCCGCCGCGCCCTCCTTCGTCCCCGACGGTCTCCTCGGCCGCACGGCCATGGGGCTCTTCAACGAACTCTGGTACCGCCGGGCGCCCCGGGCCCGCACCGACGAACTCCAGCGGCTCTCCACCTTCTTCCACCCCCTCGACGGGGTCCCGCACTGGAACCGGATCTACGGCCGGTCCGGCTTCGTCCAGTACCAGTTCGTCGTCGGACACGGCCGGGAGGAGGCCCTGCGCCGGATCGTGGCCCGGATCTCCGCGCGCCGCTGTCCCTCCTTCCTCGCCGTCCTGAAGCGGTTCGGCGAGGGCGACCCCGGCTGGCTGTCCTTCCCGATGCCCGGCTGGACCCTCGCCCTGGACATCCCGGCGAGCATGCCCGGCCTCGGCGCGTTCCTGGACTCGCTCGACGAGGAGGTCGCGGCCGCGTCCGGCCGCGTCTACCTGGCGAAGGACGCCCGTCTACGGCCCGAACTGCTGGCCTCGATGTATCCGAGGCTCCCCGAATTCCGCGCACTGCGGCAGGAGTTGGACCCGGGCGGGGTCTTCGTGTCGGACCTGGCCCGCCGCCTCGGCCTGTGAGCGCGGTGCTCCGCACGCGGTGCGCACCTCTGTCCCACCCACACCCAGGAGCTGTCATGAAGGACGCCTTCGGCACCCCCCAGTCCCTGCTGATCCTCGGCGGCACGTCGGACATCGCGCTCGCCACGGCACGCCGTCTGATCGCCCGCCGCACCCGCACGGTGTGGCTGGCCGGGCGCCCGTCGCAGGATCTGGAGAACGCGGCCACCCATCTGCGCGGCCTCGGCGCGGAGACCCACACCATCACCTTCGACGCACTCGACCCCGAGTCCCACGAGTCGGTCCTCGGCAAGGTCTTCACCGAGGGCGACATCGACATGGTCCTCCTCGCCTTCGGTGTCCTCGGCGACCAGGCGAACGACGAACGCGACCCGGTGTCCGCCGCGCGCGTCGCGCAGACCAACTACACCGGCGCCGTCTCGTCCGCCCTGGTGTGCGCGCGGGCGCTCCAGGCGCAGGGCCACGGCTCCCTGGTCGTGCTGTCCTCCGTCGCCGCCGAGCGGGCCCGCCGCTCCAACTTCATCTACGGCTCCAGCAAGGCCGGCCTCGACACCTTCACCCAGGGCCTGGGCGACGCCCTGCACGGCACCGGCGCCCACGTCATGCTCGTCCGTCCCGGCTTCGTCCGCACGAGCATGACGGCGGGCCGCCCGGAGAGTCCCTTCGCCACGACCCCGGAGGCCGTGGCCGCCGCCATCGAACTGGGACTGCGGCGCCGCTCGGAAATGGTCTGGGTGCCGGGTTCCCTACGGCTGGTGATGACGGCCCTGAGGCACGTACCGAGGGCGATCTTCCGCCGCCTGCCGCTCTAGAAGAGCCGAGCACCTCGCTTTTCGGGGGCGCGGGGAACTGCGCGAACAACCCCCACCCATCCGCGGCCGCGAGGACCGCTCGACCACCCCTCCCGGAGCGGTCCGCCCCTCCCAGCGGCGCGCCCGGTCACCGCGCGGGAAGCGTCGTGTCCCCGACCGGCGCCCCCGCCTGCGGCGGCACGACGGACCCGCCGAACACGAACTCCCGCAGCTTGCGCCAGACCCCGTCGGAACCCTGCTCGTAGAGCGCGAACCCGGTGCAGGGCCACTCGGCCTCGTACTCGGCGAGCTCCTCGAACGCCCGGTCCATCGCCTCCTCGGCGATGCCGTGCGCCACGGTGACATGCGGGTGGTACGGGAAGTTCAACTCGCGTGCCACCGGCCCCGACGCGTCCCGGACCTGCTTCTGCAACCAGGTGCAGGCCTCGGCCCCCTCGACGACCCGCACGTACACGACGGGCGACAGCGGGCGGAAGGTACCCGTGCCGGCCAGCCGCATCGGGAAGGGACGCCCGGCCGCCGCGACCTCACGGAGGTGCTGCTCGATCGCCGGGATGTCGGTGTCCTCGACCTCGGTCGGCGGCAGCAGCGTGACATGGGTGGGGATGCCGTGAGCCGCGGCGTCGCCGAAACCCGTGCGCCGCTCCTGGAGCTGGCTGCCGTGGGGCTCCGGGACCGCGATCGACACACCGATCGTTACGGTCCCCACGTCGTCTCCTGTCGTCGTGTCATGCGAGTTGTCGTCGTGCTTGTCAGCCACGGTCCGTCGTACCGGTCGCCGGTCGTACGGACTGTCGGTCGTTCTGACTGTCGGTCGTACTGACTGCCAGTCGTACTGACTGCCAGTCGTACGGACTGTCGGTCGTACCGGCTGTCGGTCGTACCGGATATCGACTGTACGGCCACGGCGGTCCTCCCGGCAGGCGCAGCGGGAGTGATGTGCGGCGCTGTCGGTGGTGCGACCGGTGGTGCGAGAGGCGCTCGGGCGCAGAGGTGGTGCGGCTCAGTGCTTGGCGGGCAGGAAGCCCACCGCGTCGTACGCCTGGGCGAGCGTCTCCGCCGCGACCGCGCGCGCCTTCTCGGCCCCCTTGGCCAGGATCGAGTCGAGCGTCTCCGGGTCGTCCAGATACTGCTGGGTGCGCTCCCGGAACGGCGTCACGAACTCGACCATGACCTCGGCGAGGTCCGTCTTGAGCGCACCGTAGCCCTTGCCGACGTACTTCTGCTCCAGTTCCGCGATACCCGCCCCCGTCAGGGTCGAGTAGATGCTCAGCAGGTTGCTGACGCCCGGCTTCTCCGCGGTGTCGAAGCGGATCACCGTGTCGGTGTCGGTGACGGCGCTCTTGACCTTCTTCGCGGTGACCTTCGGATCGTCGAGCAGGTTGATCAACCCCTTCGGGGTCGACGCCGACTTGCTCATCTTGATCGCGGGGTCCTGGAGGTCGTAGATCTTCGCCGTCTCCTTCAGGATGTACGGCTTCGGGATCGTGAAGGTCTCGCCGAAGCGACCGTTGAAGCGCTCGGCGAGGTCACGGGTGAGCTCGATGTGCTGGCGCTGGTCCTCGCCGACCGGCACCTCGTTCGCCTGGTACAGCAGGATGTCCGCGACCTGGAGGATCGGGTACGTGAAGAGGCCGACGCTCGCGCGGTCGGCGCCCTGCTTGGCGGACTTGTCCTTGAACTGGGTCATACGGGAGGCCTCGCCGAAGCCGGTGAGGCAGTTCATGACCCAGCCGAGCTGCGCGTGCTCGGGGACGTGGCTCTGGACGAAGAGCGTGCAGCGCTCCGGGTCGAGACCGGCGGCGAGGAGCTGCGCGGCGGCGAGCCTGGTGTTGGCGCGCAGGTCCGCGGGGTCCTGCGCGATGGTGATCGCGTGCAGGTCGACGACCATGTAGAAGGCGTCGTGGGACTCCTGCAGGGCCACCCACTGGCGGACGGCGCCGAGGTAGTTGCCGAGGTGGAACGAGCCGGCGGTGGGCTGGATGCCGGAGAGCACGCGGGGTCGATCAGAGGCCATGCTCACCATTCTCTCAGGTATCCGGGGGCGTTCCGGAACCGACCGGAAACAGATGTGACACGGGTGGGAACCGATCCGGTCCGGGCGGTGTACCCATGTTGTGAGAACGCGGGAGGGGGGCCGCATCGTCGATGAGGCCGCGGTGATCGCACGCGTACGCGCCGGGGAGCCGGAGGCCTATGCGGAGCTGGTGCGCGCCCATACGGGCATCGCGCTGCGGGCGGCGCGGGCGCTCGGCGCCGGTGCGGACGCGGAGGACGTGGTGCAGCAGGCCTTCTTCAAGGCGTACTGCTCACTGGGCCGCTTCCGGGACGATGCCGCGTTCCGGCCGTGGCTTCTGTCGATCGTGGCCAATGAGACGAGGAACACAGTGCGGACAGCGGGGCGCCAGCGATCACTGGCCGACCGGGAGGCCGCCTTCGTGGAGGCCGAGCCGCTGATACCGCCCTCGGCCGACCCGGCGGTCGCCGCGCTGGAGATAGAGCGGCGTGTCGCGCTGCTGGGCGCCCTGGAGAAGCTGAGCGAGGAACACCGGCTGGTCGTCACGTACCGCTATCTGCTGGAGATGGACGAGCCGGAGACGGCGGCCGCCCTGGGCTGGCCCCGAGGCACGGTGAAGTCCCGCCTGAGCCGCGCCCTGCGCAAGCTGAGCCGTCTCCTACCGGAGTGCGAACCGGGGCAGCCGCTGGGCCGGAAGGGCGGAGGGGGTGAGGGGCGTGCGTGAGCCGGACGGGGGCGGGGAGCGGGGAGCGGGCGAGGAGCGGGGACCTGGCGAGCAGCAGGGCTGGGACGAGGACGGTGGTCGTGCCGGTGAGTGCGGCCGTGCGGAGGACCGGGGCCGGGGCCAGGACCGGGGCCGGGGCCCTGCGGAGGACCGGGGGCGTGCCGACGGGCAGGGGCGAGGGGCGTGGTGGGACGGCTCCGGCACCGAGGGTGAGGTGCGTGACGCCCGGTTGACCGGGGAGCTGCGGGCGCTCGGGCGGGCGCTGGATCGGCCGGGGAGCGACGGCGACGAGACCATGGTCGAGCGTGTCCTCCAGCAGATACTCGCCGAGCGGGTGCCGACCCCGGTGGCCGGGCCGCCGGGGGCCGGAGAGCGGCTGCGGGCGGTGCGCCGGTGGGCCCGCACACGCTGGCGCGCGCTGATCGCCGCGCTGTGCGGGCTGCTCACGGCCCTCGTCCTCACCCCTCCGGTGCGGGCGGCGGTGGCCGACTGGTTCCGCTTCGGCGGGGTCGAGGTGCGGTACGACCCGTCGGCGACGCCCTCGCCGGGCGCCCGGGTGCCCGGCTGCCCGGAGCCGGTCTCGCTCACCGAGGCCGCGCGGCGGGCGGGGTTCGCTCCGCTCGTGCCGGGCGCGCTGGGCCCCCCGGACGCGGTGTCCGTGACGCGTGCGCCGAAGGACCGCTTCGTGATCACCCTCTGCTGGGAGGAGCGGGGAGGCACCGTCCGGCTCGACGAGTACGCGGCCCTGCTCGCCCCCGAGTACGGCAAGACCGTGGCGGGCGAGCAGGCCGTGGAGTGGATCGAGCTGGGCGCGGGCGCGTACGACGCGCTGTGGTTCCCCGAGCCGCATCTGCTGCGCTTCTGGATGACCTCCGAGGACGGCTCCCGCTACACCCGCTCGGAGCGCACGGCGGGGCCCACCCTGCTGTGGGTCCACGACGACGCGTTCACGCTGCGACTGGAGGGCGTGGAGTCGAAGGCGCGGGCACGGGAGATCGCGGACTCGTTGGACTGATCGGTGCCGTCCGGGTGGGAACCCCGGCGGTTCGAGCGGTGTACCAGGAGTGACACCGCGAGTGCGGGAGGGCCGCACCGGGATCGATCGGGGGTGTCGGATGCGTGGACTGCGACAACTGACGGCGGCGATGGGCGCGTTGCTGACGGCGTTCGCCCTGGTGCTGCTGGGGGCTCCGCCTTCGGCGGCGGGCGGGCCGACCAGCGTGCTGCTGGTCTCTCCGACGAGCCAGCGGACGGCCTCGCTGTACGGCACACAGGAGGAGTACGGCGACCTGGAGAGGCTCCTCGCCACAACGGGCGGCGAGCTCGACCGGAGCCGGGAGGAGGCCCCGGAGTGGGGTCGGGAGGAGATATGGGGGGAGCGGATCAGCGACATGGTCAGCGTGACGTGGATGATCCACGACGTGACGCCGTGGCGGTTGGACCGGGTCTACACGGCCGCGCCGGACACCAAGGACATCTGGATCCACACGACGCTCGGCACCGGTGAGGAGACCTTGGGCGCTCCGGACGCCGGCGTCTGGCACCGGGCGAAGCAGCCGGACCAGCTGCGGAAACTTCTCACCGGCCTGGAGATCCTGGGCGCGGCCCCGGGCGATCCGGACTCCGGCGCCCTCGTGCGGGACGAGCCGCCTTCGAGCGACGCGCCGGGCGGGCCCGCGGCAGGCACCGCCGGTACGTCCGCCGAGGTCAGGGCCGCGACCGGCACACCCGGCCTGACCGACCGCGCGCACTGGGCGATACCCGCCCTGGCCGTGGGCCTGCTCCTCGGCTCAGGCGGTGCCACGCTTCTCCTGCGCCGCGCGGCAGCCCGGAACGGGTCCGGGCCGCCGCAGGGGCCTCGTCAGGAGCTGCTGGACGCCTGAGTGACGACCGCCGGTAGGAGCCAGGGGCGGTCAGGAGGCGCACCGCAGGTCGGCCGGGTCGGCCGGGTCAGCCGAGGTCGATCTCCGGGTACAGCGGGAAGCCGGCGACGAGGTCGGTGGCGCGACGGGAGATCTCGTCGGCGACCTTCGCGTCGAGGATGTGCTGGGCCTTGGAGGGGGCGCCCGACTTGGTGGTGCCGGGCTCGGTGGTGGTGAGGACGCGGTCGATGAGGCCGGCGACCTCGTCCATCTCGGCGGTGCCCAGCCCCCGCGTCGTCAGCGCGGGCGTGCCGATGCGGATGCCGGAGGTGTACCAGGCGCCGTTCGGGTCGGCCGGGATGGCGTTGCGGTTGGTGACGATGCCGGAGTCGAGCAGCGCGGCCTCGGCCTGGCGGCCGGTGAGACCGTAGGAGGTGGCGACGTCGATCAGGTTGAGGTGATTGTCGGTGCCGCCGGTGACCAGGGTGGCTCCACGGCGCATCAACCCCTCGGCGAGGGCGCGGGAGTTGTCGACGATGCGCTGGGCGTAGTCCTGGAAGGCGGGCTGACGGGCCTCGGCGAGGGCGACGGCCTTGGCGGCCATGACGTGCGGGAGGGGACCGCCGAGGACCATCGGGCAGCCCCGGTCGACCTGGTCCTTGAGGGAGTCGTCGCACAGGACCATGCCGCCGCGCGGGCCGCGCAGCGACTTGTGGGTGGTCGTGGTGACGATCTGGGCGTGCGGTACGGGGTCGAAGTCGCCGGTGAGGACCTTGCCGGCGACGAGGCCCGCGAAGTGCGCCATGTCCACCATGAGCGTGGCGCCGACCTCGTCGGCGATCTCGCGCATGATCCGGAAGTTCACCAGACGGGGGTAGGCGGAGTAGCCGGCGACGATGATCAGCGGCTTGAAGTCACGGGCGGAGGTGCGCAGGGCCTCGTAGTCGATGAGGCCGGTGGCGGGGTCGGTGCCGTAGGAGCGCTGGTCGAACATCTTGCCGGAGATGTTCGGGCGGAAGCCGTGGGTGAGGTGGCCGCCGGCGTCCAGGGACATGCCGAGCATGCGCTGGTTGCCGAAGGCCTGGCGGAGTTCGGCCCAGTCGGCGTCGGAGAGGTCGTTGACCTGGCGGGCGCCGGCCTTCTCCAGGAAGGGGGCCTCGACCCGGTCGGCGAGGACGGACCAGAAGGCGACCAGGTTGGCGTCGATGCCGGAGTGCGGCTGGACGTAGGCGTGACGGGCGCCGAAGAGTTCCTTGGCGTGCTCGGCGGCGAGCGACTCGACGGTGTCGACGTTGCGACAGCCGGCGTAGAAGCGGCGGCCGACGGTGCCCTCGGCGTACTTGTCGCTGAACCAGTTGCCCATGGTCAGGAGAGTGGCCGGGGAGGCGTAGTTCTCGGAGGCGATCAGCTTGAGCATCTCGCGCTGGTCGGTGACCTCCTGGCCGATGGCGTCGGCCACCCGCGGCTCGACGGCGCGGATCACATCGAGGGCGGCACGGAAGGCGGTGGACTCGGGGGAGAGGGGCTCGGCTGACATGGGGACCTCCGGACGTTGCGTTCAGCGTTCACGGTACGGCCCAGGCGCACGGCACTCATCCTGCCCGGGCCGCTCCCCGATGGTCCGTCCCATCCCAGCGCGCCAGTCACGACCCACGGCTCACCCTATCGGGCGGGCGGGAGCGGCGGGCCGGGACGTCCACCATTCGAACGACGGGAGGAGGCAGGCATGTCAGAAGATCATCAGAGGATCACATGGGGGAGGAAACGGGCGTACTCGTCCGTGATCAGGCCCGAGGACTCGCGGATACCGAGACCGGCGGACTCGTTCTCGACGACCCAGGCGCCGAGGACGACGTGGTTGTCGTCGAAGGTGGGGAGGGGGGCCAACTCCTGGTAGCAGCAGGGTTCTTCGCGGGGTTCGAAGGCGGTGTCGGGGGCGTGGAGGGTGACGCCGGCGCCCTCGCGGCCCAGGAGGGGTTTGGCGACGTAGCCGGTGGTGGTGGCCAGTTCGCGGGGGCCGTCGAGATAGGCGGGGAGGAGATGGGGGTGACCGGGGTACAGCTCCCAGAGGACGGCGAGGAGTGCCTTGTTGCTGAGCAGCATCTTCCAGGCGGGCTCGATCCACATCGTGGTCCCGGTGCCGCCGCCGTTGTCGAGGGTGGCGAGGACATGGGGGGCGAAGCGGTCGGTGGTGAGCCACTCCCAGGGGTAGAGCTTGAAGACGCTGCGGATGAAGCGGAGCTTCTTGTCGACGAAGCGTTCGGAGAGGCGGTCCCAGCCGATGTCCTCCATGGAGATCCAGTCGGTGGCGAGTCCGGCCTGTTCGGCGGTCTCCTTCAGATAGGCCACCGTCATCAGGTCCTCGCCGAGCTCGTCGCCGGCGGAGTGCGCGAAGTAGAGGGGGCTGCCCGGCGGCAGGAGCGGGGACTGTTTCCGCCAGGCGTCGACGAGGCGTTCGTGGAGGGAGTTCCACTGGTCGGCGCCCGGGAAGCGTTCCTCCATCCAGAACCACTGGGGGCTGGCCGCCTCGACGAGCGAGGTCGGGGTGTCGGCGTTGTACTCCAGCATCTTGGCGGGGCCGGTCCCGTCGTAGCGGAGGTCGAAGCGGCCGTAGACGGACGGCAGTTCGGCTCGCCGGTGCCACGCCTCGGCGACGAGGTCGACGAGGCGTGGGTCGGTGATGCCGAGGTCGGCGAAGCGGTCCTCGGCCACGATGTGCTCGGCCGCCGCGAGGCACATGCCGTGCAGTTCCTCGACGCCCTCCTCCAGCGCCTCGACCTCGGGGAGCGAGAAGACGTAGTACGCGCTCTCGTCCCAGTAGGGGCGCAGGGAACCGTCGGGGTGGCGGGTCAGCGGGTAGATGAGCCCCTGTTCCTCGACGGTCTCCTGCCAGCCGGGGCGGGGTTCGATGGTGCGGCGTTCCATGGTGCTGCCTCGTCCGCCGGGTCAGCCGCCGCTGGAGCCGGAGCCGTCGCCGTCGCCCGAGCAGCCGAAGCCGTCCCGGTCGACGGCCTCGCTGCGGCTGAAGGTGCCGTAGTCGGCGCGGCCGCCGCTGACGTCCGCGTCGTAGTACCAGGCGGCGTCGACCGAGTCGCTCCGGCTGCGGTTTCCGCTGCTGTTGCTCTTGCGGTTCTTGCCGTACGAGGACGAGGAGCTGGAGCTCGAGTTGCAGTTCTTGTCGGCGATGATCTTGTAGCCGTTGGCGTAGTCGTAGCTGTCGCGGTCCACGCAGCGGCGGTCCGGATCGGAACCGCAGGAGGTCAGGGCCGCCGCGACGACGCCCATCCCACCGAGTACGACCGTGCTGGACCGCAGCCGCCTGCGCTGTTCTCCCATGTGTGCTCCCCCGTGGGGCTCGTGAGCCCCGCCGTACCGGGCCGGTTCGCGATGCGGTACGCGAGGATCGGCCGCCGTCTTATGTGTGCTTTATCGGCGCTCAGACTAGTGATCGACTCCCGGAGGGGGCCAACCGGGTGCGAAACGGCGGCTACGGTCGGCGGATCGCCTGCAACGAGCGTTCGGCCTGGGCGCGCAGGGCGTCGGCGAGTTCGGGTGCGGCTGACGCGTCCAGGGTGAAGTCGGCGTCCACCGAAGTGATCATCCAGGCGAGGTCGCGCGGGGTCTCGGCGCCCAGGTGCAGCAGACAGTGGTCGTCGTCGAGGGGTTCGAGCACGCCCATGCCGGGCCAGAGCCGCTCTGCGACCGATGCGGCCGGCTCGTGCAGGGTGACGGTGGCGCGGAAGGGCCAGGCCCGGGACGAGAGTCGGTGGGCGAGATAGGTCGCCGCGTCGCCGTCGGGAAGAGCGCGCGGGACGAAGCGTGGTCCGGTCGGTGTGCGCGGCACGAGGCGGTCGACCCGGAAGGTGCGCCAGTCCGCGCGGTCCGTGTCCCAGGCGACGAGATACCAGTGCCGGTCGAAGCTGACGAGGCTGTGCGGTTCGACGGTGCGGACGCGAGGGGTGGAGGGCTCGGCAGCGGATGCATCGGGGGCGGAGGGCTCGGCAGCGGACGGATCGGGGGTGGAGGTGTGTGGGCCGGCGTAGTCGAAGCGGAGGCGTTCGTGGCGGCGGCAGGCTTCGGCGATGGCCATGAGGGTGTCCGGCGAGACCTTGGGGGCCGGGGCGGCTCCCGCGCGGACGGTGGCGTGGTGCAGGGTGGTCACCCGGTGCCGCAGCCGGGACGGCAGCACCTGCTCCAGCTTGGTGAGGGCGCGCAGCGAGGCCTCCTCGACGCCGGTGACCGTGCCCTCGGCGGCGGTGCGCAGGCCGACCACGACCGCGACGGCCTCCTCGTCGTCGAGCAGCAGGGGCGGCAGGCTCGCGCCGGCGCCGAGCCGGTATCCGGCGGCGCCCCGGGCGGCGTGCACGGGGTAGCCGAGGTCACGCAGTCGTTCGATGTCCCGGCGCAGGGTGCGTCGGCTGACGCCGAGCCGCTCGGCGAGTTCGGCACCGGAGCGGTCGCGGTCGCGGTGGGTCTGCAGCAGGGCGAGCAGCTTCAGCAGTCGTCCGGAGGTCTCCAGCATGGTCATGAGGGTGCCGCAGAGTTAGGACCGAAGGTGACCCAACCGGTTCGTAGCGTCGGAGCCATGACGAAGCCGACACCCGATGTCCTTCCCCAGTCCGAGCCCCGCCCGGAGGCCCACGCCCACCCCCACCTCCCCTCGAACTCCGAGCCAGCACCCGCACCCGCGCCCGCGCCCGCACCGTTCCGGATCGCGATCCCGCAGGAACGGCTCGACGATCTGCGCAGGCGGCTCGCGGACACCCGCTGGCCCGACGAACTGCCCGGTGTGGGGTGGAGCCGGGGCGTGCCGACGGGCTATCTGAAGGAGCTGGCCGAGTACTGGCGCACCGGCTTCGACTGGCGGGCGCAGGAGGCGGCGCTCAACGGGTACGACCAGTACACGGCGGAGGTCGACGGGCAGAACGTGCACTTCCTTCATGTGCGGTCGCCGGAGGCGGGGGCCACACCGTTGCTGCTGTTGCACGGGTGGCCTGGCTCGGTGGTGGATTTCCTGGACGTCATCGGGCCGTTGTCCGATCCCCGGGCCCACGGCGGGGACCCGGGCGACGCGTTTCACCTGGTCATCCCGTCGCTGCCCGGGTTCGGACTCTCCACACCGCTGGCGGGGCCCGGGATGAACGCGGCCCGGACGGCCACGGTGTTCACAGGGCTGATGTCCCGTCTGGGGTACGAGCGGTACGGGGTCCAGGGGTATGACACCGGGTCGTGGATCGCGCCCGAGATGGGGAAGCAGGCACCGGAACGGGTCGTCGGGGTCCATGTGAACGGCATGATCACCTTCCCCGTAGGGGCGGAGGGCGAGATGGACGGCCTCAGCGAGGTCGAGCAGCGGCGCTGGCACACCATGCAGGACTTCAACGACGGCTATCTCCAGTGCAATTCCAAACGGCCGCAGACGGTGGCGTACGGGCTCACCGACTCCCCCGTGGGTCAACTGGCCTGGATCGTGGAGAAGTTCAAGGAGCTGACGGACCCCGAGGACGGGCTGCCGGAGGACAGCGTGGACCGGGACCGCATGCTGACGAACGTCTCGCTGTACTGGTTCACCGGCACGGCGGCCTCGGCCGCGCAGATCTACTACGAGGAGATCTCCGCGAGTTCCTGGGGCGAGACCGACGGTGCAGGCGCGCGGGTGCCCACCGCTGTGCTGGTCTCGGCGCGCGATGTGACGGTCCGGCGTTGGGCCGAGCGGGACCACGACATCGTGCGGTGGACCGAACTCGACCGTGGGGGCCACTTCCTCGCCCTGGAGGCCCCGGAAGCTCTCGTCGAGGACCTTCGGGAGTTCTTCCGCGAGCTGCGGTGAAGAGGGAACAAATTCACCCCCGTACGCAGGTCGCTCCCGTCGGGCACAGGGAGGTGGCCGCCATCGTGACCGGCTCGCGCAGGGTGTCGAGCGGGGTCGACTCGGGGGCGCTGAGGCGGACGCCGTAGATCTGGTCGTCGGCCGTGCGGAAGCGGTGGTCGACGACCTGACGGGCGCCCAGATCGCCGTCGCCGTCGAAGCGGTAGACGACCTCGGAGTAGCTGTCGTCGTCGGCGGCGCGGTCGATGACGCGGTAGCCGGGGAGGCGGGCGAAGCCGTAGTTCTCGTTCTCGGCCAGGTCCATGGATTCGGCGGGAGTGTCCTCGCTGACCTGGAAGAGCTGGAGGATTTGGCTGCCGTCCGGGGACTCGTACGTCACGACGGTGGGTTTGCCCGTCGGTGTCTTCGCGGTCCGGTCCCAGCCGGAGGGTACGAGGACCGTGAAGCCAGCCGGGTCGTCGGAGCGCACGTAGCCGGGGGCGCCGTCCGCGCTGTCGTCCCCGTCCACGCCGCCATTCGCGCCCCCGTCCTCGCCCTCACTTGAGTCACCGTTCGACTCGTCGCCCGTGTCCGACCGCTTCGGGGTGGCCGGGGCGGTGGTCCCTTCGTCCTGTGGGCCCGCCGCCGAGAGGGAGGGCGGGGGCGTGGAGGGGGAGGTGTCCGTGGCCGTCGTACGGGCCGGGTCGTCGTCCCGGTACAGGGACCACACCCCGAATCCGGCGCCGCCGCCGAGCAGCGCGGCGAGTACGACGATGGCCGCCGTGCGCGGCCAGGGGCTGCCCCCTCCGGACGGCTCGTCCACCCAGCGTCCTTGGTGCGGGTCCCAGCGCGTCATCCCGTCCCCCTTGCCGACGTCGGCGTCTCATGACGTGCGTAGGCAGACGATAGCGGCGAACATGCCGAACAGGCCCCGTCCTGGTCGAAACCGGGACAGGGCCTGCGTGGGCAAGCTATGGGGACGTCGCCCCCGGGAGGGCTGCTCAGATGAGGCCGAGCGCGCGGACCGCCTCGCGCTCCTCCGCCAGCTCCTGGACCGAGGCGTCGATGCGGGCGCGGGAGAACTCGTTGATGTCCAGGCCCTGGACGATCTCGTACTTGCCGTCCTTCACGGTGACCGGGAAGGAGGAGATGAGGCCCTCGGCCACACCGTAGGAGCCGTCGGACGGGATGCCCATGGAGGCCCAGTCGCCCTCGGCGGTGCCGTTGACCCAGGTGTAGACGTGGTCGATGGCGGCGTTGGCGGCGGAGGCGGCCGACGAGGCGCCACGGGCCTCGATGATCGCGGCGCCACGCTTGGCGACGGTCGGGATGAAGTCCTCGGCGAGCCACTTCTCGTCGTTGACCACCTCGGCGGCGTTCTTGCCGGCGACCGTGGCGTGGAAGATGTCCGGGTACTGGGTCGCGGAGTGGTTGCCCCAGATCGTGAGCTTCTTGATCTCGGAGACCGGGACGCCCGTCTTCTTCGACAGCTGGGTCAGCGCGCGGTTGTGGTCCAGGCGGGTCATCGCGGTGAAGCGCTCGGCCGGGACGTCCGGCGCGGCGGCCTGGGCGATGAGGGCGTTGGTGTTGGCCGGGTTGCCGACGACGAGGACCTTGATGTCGTCCGCCGCGTGGTCGTTGATGGCCTTGCCCTGCGGCTTGAAGATGCCGCCGTTGGCCTCCAGGAGGTCACCGCGCTCCATGCCCTTGGTGCGGGGGCGGGCGCCGACGAGCAGACCTACGTTGGCGCCGTCGAAGGCCACGTTCGGGTCGTCCGTGATGTCGATGCCCTGAAGGAGCGGGAAGGCGCAGTCGTCGAGCTCCATGGCGGTGCCCTCGGCGGCCTTGAGCGCCGGAGTGATCTCCAGGAGGCGGAGCTTGACCGGCACGTCCGCGCCGAGCAGCTGGCCGGAGGCGATGCGGAAGAGCAGGGCGTAACCGATCTGGCCGGCCGCGCCGGTGACGGTGACGTTCACGGGAGTGCGGGTCATGGCGTTCTCCGTATGACAGCTGGCGGTGGGGCGTCCCTGCCCCGTGGGACGTACAAATGATCGATCTCTTGGCGTCAAGAGAGATCGGTGGTCAGGCTACCGCGCATCCGGGATCCCGGACGGCCGGGGTTCGTGTGGCCCACCCCACAAGTCGCGCCGCAGGGAGGACCACACGAAAAGAGGCGGCCGCCGGTCCGGGGGGGGGTGGGACCATGCGGCCGCCTGTGGGGGTGCCGGGCCGGGAGGGTGGTGCGAGGTCTCCCGGGCGGGCCGGACTCCCGTGGGGGTACTCTCCGCCTGCCCCGGAGTCGGCCGGGCATTCCACTTACACCGTGATTACTTTTCGGGCACCGGCGATGACGTGACGTGACCGCCGGCGGGCGGCTGGTCGACGGGCTTCCGGGGGCCCGCCGGGCCGCCGCCTACCCCGTGCAGCCCTTCTGGCCCGAGGCCAGCGTGACGCAGGCCGTGGCCTCGCCCGCGTCCTTGACGGCGACCATCTGGGTGTAGGCGATGTTGTCGCCGGCGGCTTCGATGGCGGCGGTCTGCTTGGTCTTCCCGACCGCGACCTCGACCTCGTCGCCCTGGGTGGCTCCGGTGATGCGCGCCCAGGCGGCCTGGCAGGCCTTGCTGTAGCGGACCTCGACCCGTGTCGTGCCGATCGTGGCCTCGTCGGTGGTCCGGACGAGGTTGCCGATGCACCCCATGGTCTCGGGGTCCTTGCCGTCACAGTCCTTGCCGCTGCACTTCACGCCGGCCGGGAGGTCGGGGTTCGTGCCGGTCGAGGTCGACGGTGAGGTCGGGGGCTTGCCCTCGGCCTGGTCCTTGCCGCCACCGTTGGTGAGGAAGAACGCCACCGCGATCACCACGAGCGCGCCGACGGCTCCGGCGAGGAACATCGTCACGCGCCGCCTCGGCCCGGAGTCGCCGCCGTCGGAACGGCCGCCACCGCCGGGCGGCGGCCCGAAGACCCCCGAGGGGGCCGAGGCGTCACCGGCGGCCCGGCCGCCACCGGCACCCGAGGCACCGGCCGGACCCCGGGACGACGACGCCGACGACACCGAGGCGGGCCCGGGGGCCGCCCCCGAGGCAGCCCCGGAGGAGACCGACGACGAACGCCCTCCCGCCAGGGCCGACGGCGAGGACGGCGAGGACGCGGACGCCGAGGATGGGGAGGCCGAGGACGGGGAGGCCGACGGGGAGGACGGGGACGACGGCGGTGCGGCTCCCCAACTGACGCGCGACGCGCCCCCGGCGACCGCCCCGGCCCCACCGACCCCGCCGTACGGCGGCGCGGAGGAGGACACGGAGGGAGCGGAGGGAGCCGACGGCGACGAGGTGGAGGGCGTGCTCGAACTCCCGTATGACGAACCCCCGTACGGCGAGCGCGAGGCGCGATCGCTCGGGGAGCGCGGCTGCGGCGGGACGGTCGGCGAGACACCCGCCGGTCCCGCCACCCCCGGAGTCGCGGTGGCACTGCGGCCCGCTCTGCCGTTTCTGCCGCCGCCCTTGACGGTGGACTGGCCGCCCGTCTCGCCGAGGGCGGCGCGGGCCTGGGAGATACGGATCGCTTCCATGGTCATGTCGTGGCGCATCTCCGAACGGCTCCAGGCGCGCTCGGCCAGCTCCCACATGGTGGTCAGATGGACGGGATCGGTACCGGTCACCTCGGCCAACGCGACGATCGCGCCTTTCGGCGCGAGCAGTCTGCCGTTGAGATACCGCTCCCAGGACGTCTTGCTGTAGCCCGTGCGGTCGGCCACCGCTGCGATGCTCAGCCCACCGCGGTCGACGAGCCGGCGGAGCTGGCCCGCGAACTCCCTGACCTGTGGATCGAGTTCATCCGGCAAGGCCCTCCAACGAGGCATTACTTCCCCCTCTTCCCCCCGTACGTCTCTCCGTACGACCCGGGGCCCTCTCCGAAGCCCCGTTCTGGCCTACCCACTGGGATGCGCCCGGCAGGGATGCCAGTTCCGCGAAAAGGGGCGCGCGGGAGCATTTCGGACCTGCACATGCGCCGTCGCACGCCCCCCAACGGTCTGCGGTCCAGTGTCCCACCGACATCCCGGATTTCCGGACGAAATCACAGGTCCAGACACGGGACGTCCCGGGCCATCCCAAATGCCCACGTTAGCCCTGGTGTCGGGCGGGGCGACCGCACATCCTCAAATATGTCAACACATCGACACAACGACCACACAGGCGCGGTCAGCGGTCACCCGACGGATCAACGCCTGAACGGGTCGACGCGTCAACAGGTCAACGGGGACCAGGGGGATCACATGCAACTCAAGGCCAGGCTGCTGCTCGCGGCCGTCACCGTGACGGCCTCGGCCGGGCTCGCGCTCGGCACCGCCGCTCCGCTCGCCACGGCTTCCGAGCCGCACGTCGTCGACGGCTCCGGTGCCGCGTACAACGACTGGGGCGACGAGGGCACGCTGTCCGTCAACTCGCACGCCAAGAGCAACGCGACGCGGCTGTGGCAGAGCGTCCTGTACGCCGACGGCGCCAAGTGGAAGGACTCCAGCGGCGATCTGCACACCTTCACCGCGTGGGACATCGACGGGATCTTCGGCTGGAAGACCCGCTCGGCGACCAAGTACTGGCAGGCGCAGGAAGACCTGGAGGACGTCGACGGGATCGTCGGCAAGGAGACCTTCGGGCAGGCCGACGGTTTCCTCGACGGGCCCTTCGGCGACGGCAAGGTGACGTACGCGGGCCTGTCGCACGCGGTGGACTTCAAGCGCCTCGACGGGGACTACTACGTCAGGATCGGCTCGAAGTGGAAGGTCGCCGCGTACGACTGGCGCGGCTGAGGGTCCGGCCGGCGCCGACCGGTGACGGCGCGTCCTTCGCCGACGCGCCATCGGGGGGCCTGCCGTCGATGGGGGTCGTCACGCCAGCGTGACGGCCCCTATCAGCGCGGCGGCGACGAGGATCAGGGCGATCAGGACGGCGAGCGCGGCGTACAGGGCGATGCGGCCGGGCGGGCGGGGAGCCGGTTCGTCGGCGGGGGTGTCCCACCAGGGGAGCGTGGGGTCGTCCTCGTACGCCTCCGCCGTGCTCTCCCCCTGCTCCCCCACCGCTCGGGGGATGGACGGCTGGGACGGCGGCACCGTCTGGGGGGCCGGGCGCGGCCAGGCCCGTAGGGCCAGTTCCCGGAGCGCCCCGAACCGTTCGGCGTCCTCCCCGGCGACCCGGCACAGGGCCACGACCGCCTGCCGGGGCGGGGGCTGGGTGCCGTTCAGGTACCGCTGCCAGGAGGACTTGCTGTACGCGGTGCGCGCGCCGAGCGCGACGAGACTCAGTCCCGTGCGGTCCTTCAGCAGGCGTAGCTGCTCGACGAAATGCTGCACCTCCGGGGGGAGTTCGTCCGGCAGCGGCTGCCAGGCGCTCATCGGGCTTGCCTCCTCGGCTCGAGGGCGGGTCTGAGCAGGTGACGACGGTTGCGGGTGCACCGGTTCCCACCAGTACGGGCGTCGGAGCCGTGGCGTTCGGTCAGTGCGCCGGGGTGTTCTGGAGTGGCGTGGAGTGACGGGGGCGGTCTGGTGAGGCGAAGCGAAGAGCACGAGGAGGGGCGCGTGAGAACGGCCCCGCGCGCCGGTGTTGACATGCCGGGATGACGTCCGGGTGCCGGCGCCGTGGCTCGATGCGGACACCTTGGCGGAATGGTCACTTCCGTGCCACAGCGGCCTGACAGGTGTTGAACAGGGCGTTCGCCGTGCAGGAACGTGGAACGCGACGGCGGGCCGTCCTTACTCGGGGGAGGGGACGGACCGCCGTCGCTTTCCGTCGGGGACCGGGGCCTGGGCGGGATGCCTCAGCCCGTCTCCTCGTCGCCCACCGTGAAGTGCAGCGTGTCCTTGAGGAACGGGATCTCCAGCCACGGCCTGGGCTGGGCCATCAGCGCGAGCAGCACGATGGCGGTGCCGAGGACGATGTACGTGGCCATGTCGGTGAAGCGGGAGCGGACGGCGAGCATGCCGACGTCCCGGACGGCCCAGCGCAGCGCGGCGCCGCCGAGCATCGCGGCGCCGATCAGGATGGTGCCGAGCCGGAACGCGTCCAGCGCGGTGAGCAGCAGCCCGAGGCCCACGGTGCTCAGTACGACGAGGATGGGCCACTGCCGGACAGGGGCCGGCGCCTCACGCGGCGCCGCGCGGCCACCGCCCTCGGGCCGCGCGGTGTCCTTGGTGAACATCGGAAACCGCCGCGTACCACGTACGGGCTTCCCATCGGCATCGGGCACGCTGATGTGATCTCGCACCTCGATCTCATCAGCCGCCCCGCCCGACTCCCGAAGGCCTCCGCCCTCACCGGCCCCGGCCGCCTGGGTCGCTTCGCCGACCTCGGTGGCCTCGCCAGGCCCGGTCGCCTCGTCGGCCCCGGTCGCCTCGTCGGCCCCGGTGGCCTCGCCAGTCCCGGTGGCCTCACCGGCCCCGGTCGCCTTGCCAGTCCCGGTGACCTCACCGGCCCCGGTCGCCTTGCCAGTCCCGGTCGCCTCGTCGGCCCCGGTGGCCTCGCCAGTCCCGGTGACCTCACCGGCCCCGGTCTCCCCGGTCGTTTCGGTCGTCCTCGACATCTGTGCCCTCTCCGGCGGCGCCGACCCGTCGCTCGCACCGGCCTCGCGCTTCGACGTGGCGGTTTCGACCGCTGTGTTCACGGGGCCGGCGTCGGCCGGCGCCCCGAGCGGCTCAGGCCGGTCGGAGGCCCCCGGGGGTCCCGACGTCCCCTCCAGCCTGTCGTCAGCCGACACTGCGCTCCGCCGCCTCGACCACATTGACGAGCAGCTGGGCGCGGGTCATGGGCCCGACGCCCCCGGGGTTGGGGGAGATCCAACCGGCGACCTCGGCGACGCCGGGGTGGACGTCACCGACGATCTTGCCCTCGGCGGAGCGGGAGACACCGACGTCGAGGACGGCGGCGCCCGGCTTCACGTCCTCGGGCCGGACGAGGTGGGCCGAGCCGGCCGCCGCGACGATGATGTCGGCGCGCTTGAGGTGCGCGGACAGATCGCGCGTGCCGGTGTGGCACTGCGTCACCGTCGCGTTCTCGCTGCGCCGGGTCAGCAGCAGCGGCATCGGACGGCCGATGGTGACACCGCGCCCGACGACCACGACCTCGGCACCCTTGATCTCGACGCCATACTGCCGGAGCAGGGTGAGGACGCCGTTGGGGGTGCAGGGCAGCGGCGCGGGCTCGTTCAGGACGAGGCGCCCGAGGTTCATCGGGTGGAGGCCGTCCGCGTCCTTGTCGGGGTCCATCAGTTCGAGGATGCGGTTCTCGTCGATGCCCTTGGGCAGCGGCAGCTGCACGATGTACCCGGTGCACGCGGGGTCCTCGTTGAGTTCCCGCACCACCGCCTCGATCTCCTCCTGCGTCGCCGTCGCGGGCAGCTCGCGCTGGATGGAGGCGATACCGACCTGCGCGCAGTCGCGGTGCTTGCCCGCCACGTACTTCTGGCTGCCGGGGTCTTCCCCGACCAGGATCGTGCCGAGTCCGGGCGTGACGCCCTTCTCCTTCAGCACCGCCACGCGGGCGGTCAGATCGGACTTGATCGCGGCTGCGGTGGCCTTGCCATCGAGAATCTGGGCGCTCATGGCCCCAATCTTCGCGGATGACCGGCGCCGGGTTCCAATCCGGTCACCAGGCGGACGCTTTCCGACCCGTTCCGAGCCGGATCGCCGGCCCCGCCGAACAAGATCGGATGTGTTGCACTTGCACAACACCCCGTGAATCTCCCTGGACATCCGGGCGGGCATATAAAACGATTGGGACACAGTGCCGCGGGCACTGCCGGGGGGCGTGACCACTTCAACAGCGCAGGGCATTCCTCCGACCCGTGCCGCGCGTCCCCGCACCAGGCAACGGAGGAAACCCCGCATGAGCTTCGGCGACCCGAACAACCCGTACGGCCAGCCCCAGCAGCAGCCGCCCGCCCAGGGCTACGGCTACCCGCAGCAGAACCAGCCCCAGCAGCCGGGGTACGGCTACCCGACCGCCCCGCCGGTCTCCCAGGGCTACGGCGGCTACCCGAACGCGCCCGAGACCATGCCCAGCACGGTGAACGCGGCCCGCATCATGCTCTGGGTCATCGTCGGCCTCCAGGTCGTCGGCGTGCTCCTCTACGGCATCGGCGCGATCGGCGTGGCGGCGGCCAGCGACAGCACCGAGGACCCGGCCCTCGCGGAGGCGCTGGGCAACATCCCCACCGGGCAGATGGTGGCGATCGCCGTCTTCGCGACGGCCTGGCTCGTCTACGCGATCATGCTGGCCGTGAAGTTCAAGTCCGGCGGCAGCGGCGTACGCGTCGCCGCGCTGGTCTTCGGCATCATCACGGCCGTCCTGGGTGTCTTCCCGTTCTTCCTGATCGGCCTGGTCCACCTGGTGCTGGGCATCCTGATCGCCGTCTTCGTCGGCAACGCCAACGGCAAGGCGTGGTTCAACCGCCCGCGCTACTGAGCGCCACCGAGCACCGAGCACCGAGAAGGGCCGTACCCCGCGGGAGGGGTACGGCCCTTCGGCGTTCACACCGGGCAGGTCCCGCTGGTCGGACGGGGCATCACGGAGCGGACGAAGCTGTCCTGGGTCTGAGTCTCGCCAGGACGGAGCAGGTAGCTGAAGGTGCCGATCACGCAGTAGTCGATGCTCGTGTTGTTGGTGGCCTCGGCGACCAACACCGAGCCCAAGTGGGCCGCCGTCCCTTGCGCCAAGCGGTACATGCGGCCCGCGCCGTTCGGGTTCTCGGACAGACACACGAACCCCTGCGGACACGGCACCACCACCGCCGCCTGCTGGTCGGCGACGGCGGTGCCGCCCGTTCCCGTACCGAGCGCGCCCGCGAGCACCGCGCCGACAGCCGCGACCCGCCGTAAGCGATTCAGCCTGTCGCGCATGACGGAACCTCCTGAGTCCAGAACGATGGGGCTGACCCCTCGACCCTCGCAGCGGAACGCACGCCTCTGCACCGGGGTATCGGCCATTCCGCATGCTCCTGCCACAGGCGACACGGAGGCGGGAAAGCGAGGGAGAACTGTTTCCTTCCGGAAACGCCGCATAAGTCGGACCTGGGCCGCTTGCCCACCCCTCCCCGTACCGTGACGCGTCCATGTCTGCCTCGGGGGAGGAAACAGTCATGCACAGCATCATCGTCGTGCCCATGGACGGAGTGCGGCCGGGCGAACAGATCCGACTCGCACCCGGCGAGTCCCTGCCCTTCGGCCGTACGCGGCGGCCGGGCACCCCGCATCTGACCATTCCGCACGAGGGCGTGTCCCGGGAGGCCGGGGAGATCACGGCCACGGGTGCCTACTGGACGCTCAGCAACCTGAGCCGCGCGCAGACGTACGTCGTGGAGAACCCGGAGGGCGCCGGCGAGCACATCAAGATCGCGCCGGGGCGGCTGGACGCGCCGGTGCCGTTCGAGTTCTCGCGGGTGGTGCTGCCCGCGGGCAACGAACTGCTCAGCTTCGACGTCTGGGCCCCGCGTCACGACTTCCTCGACCAGGCCGGTCCCCGCGACGGCTCGCCCACCGCGTCCGCGTTCCCGCTCGACCGGGGCAAACGGTACTTCCAGGTGCTGGCCGCCCTGTGCGCCCCACGGCTGCGCGGCGAACCGCACGCCGCGCTCGCCACCGCCGACGAACTGGTCGAACTGCTGCGCCCCAGTTGGCCGTCGGTGTCCCGCACCGCCGTGCAGTGGAACATCGACTACCTGGCCGTCAAGCTGCGGCTGAAGCCGGCCCCGGAGTCCGCGCCGCCCGGCGGCGCCCGCCTCAACGGCAAGAAGGACCGCCTGGTCTCCCTGGCCCTGCGCTTCGACCTCGTCCGCGAGTCCGACCTGGCCCTGCTGAAGGGCGGTGCGGGCCGATGAGCGCGCAGGAGACGTACGCCGTACCGGTGCCGAAGGGGTATCGCGTCGGTGTCTGGGAGATCCGTGAGCCGCTGGCGTCCGGGGCCTTCGGGACGGTGTACGCCGCGAGGCGCACGGAACCGGCCGAGGGGCTGCCCGCCGAAGCCGCCCTGAAGTTCCACCCCACCGGCACCCGCACCCCGCGCCAGCTACGTCATCTCCAGGAACTCGCCGAGCGTGAGAAGGAGTTGCTGCTCCGGCTGCGTCGTCCGCGCCTCATCCGCATGTACGAGACGCTCACCGTGGACGACCCGTCGGACCCGCTGCTCGACGGCGCCTCCGTCCTCGTACTGGAACGCGCCGAGGGCTCCCTCGACCAGTTCATCGACCAACTGGCCGCACGGGCGCGGGGACAGCGTGCCGTCGCCCTGCCGGGCGGGCCCTCGCTCCTCGCCCAGATCTGCGAGGGCGTCGCCCACCTCCACCACGCGGGCTGGGTGCACGGCGACCTCAAGCCCGCCAACGTGCTGCTGATGGCGGACGGTTCGGTACGGCTCGCCGACTTCAACCTGGCCGCCGAACTGGAGGGCACCCACGCCTACTCCCCGGCGTTCACCACCCCCGACTACACCCCGCCCGAGCTGCTCTGGGCCGAGGTCGGCGAGCACGGGCACCGGACCCGGCCGACCGCGGACATCTGGGCCTTCGGTGTCCTCGCCCACCTCGTCCTGACCGGCGGCCCGCCCTTCCCGGGCGCCACCCCGCCCGCCCGACGGGACGCGGTGCTGCGCTACGCGAGCGGCCGGGAGGAGCTACGGCTCTCCCCCGAACTGCCCGGTCCCTGGCGGCAGATCGTCACCGACTGCCTGGCCCCGACCCACGCCGCTCGCGCCCCGCACACCGCGTCGTCCCTGCTCCGCCGTGTCGAGACGGCGGCCGGGGCGGCGCGCTCCCCACGGCTCCCCCGCCTCAAGCCGAGGCGCGGCCCCCACCCGGCCCTCCTCGGCGGACTTGCCGCGCTCACGGTCGTGTCCCTCGCCACGGCCGGCCTGCTGGCCCTGCGCGAACCCGCCCCGCAGGGCTACGAGCGCTGCGACCGGGGCGACGTCTGCTTCTTCACCGAGGCGAACGGGCAGGGCGAGATGTGCGCCTGGTACGAGTACGACGACGACTGGCTGGGCGGGATCATCACCTGCGAGTGGGCGAAGGACACCAGGCCCAGGTCGGTCTTCAACAACGGCTACTCCGGCGACCCGCACGCCGACGTCGAACTCTTCCGCGAGCCGAACCGCGAGGACCCGTTCGGCTGTGTCCAGGAGAACGCCAAGGTCAACTACCCCGACGGCCTGGTGCTCCGCTCCCACGAATGGGTGGAGTCGTGCTGAGCGACGGGCTGCCGACCGACTGACGACCGGCTGACCCTATGACCTCCGAGGTACCGGGGAACGGACCGCACGCGGATGCTTGAGGCGTTCACAGCGAACACCCATCCGCAAACAGCGAACAGCGACGCACGAGAACACCACGGGGAAACGGGGAAACGATGACGCAGACGACGATGACGAAGACGACGGCATCCGCCACAGCCAAGCCCGCACGGCGCAGGACGGCCGTCGCGCTCGCCGCGACCGCCGTGGCGCTCTCCTTCGGCCTGGCGGCCGGGGGTTCGGCCACGGCCGCACCGACGTCCGCGGGCGAGGCGGCCGCGGCGGCCAAGCCGAAGTTCCAGATGCCGTTCAAGTGCAACACGCACTGGCGGATCGACACCTGGGGTCACAACCCGGCCATCGACATGGTGGTGAAGGGGAACACCGGCTCCTCCGGGAAGCCCGTCTACCCCGGTTACAAGGGCAAGGTCGTCAAGGCCTACAAGGACTCCGGCGCCGGCAACATGATCATCATCAACCACGGCGGCGGCTGGTACACCGCGTACTACCACCTGAAGGACAGCGCCACCAAGTACGTCAAGGTGGGCCAGACCGTCGGCGCGAAGAAGCAGATCGGCCGCGTCGGCGCCACCGGCAACAACAGCGGCAACCACGCCCACCTGCACTACGAGCAGCGGTACCGGACCAACGGGATCCCGACCGAGAAGCACCGCAAGCCGGTGCACTTCAACGGCAAGTCGTACACGGGCAGCGGCAAGACGTGGAAGGACGTCACCAGCAAGAACTGCTGATCCGAGACCGTTCGGGAACCTCAGCTCGGAAGGGCCCGCCGGACCTGCTCCGGCGGGCCCTTCCCGGCTTCGCCCGGCACGGTAGTCTCTCGTCAACTCCTGTTGCCCATGGGACCGTTGGGGCAGCGCACGACCAGAGAGAACACCACCCGGGAGACCCATGTCAGACCAGCGGCCCGGACCGCCGCCGCACTCCCCGGCGTCGGGTGACGCCTCGCTGGAGCTGACCGGCGCGACCCCGCTGCGGCCGTCGGACCCCGCGCGCCTCGGACCGTACGTACCGCTCGGGCTGCTCGGCAGCGGCGGAATGGGCCGGGTGTACCTGACACGGCTGGCCGACGACGGCCCCGGGCTCGCAGCGGTGAAGGTGATCCGGCCGGAGTACGCCGAGGACACGGAGTTCCGGCGCCGCTTCCAGCGTGAGGCGGGCGTGCACGACCGGATCCGTACGCCGTACGCCCCACGGCTGCTCGGCACCGGCTTCGATCCCGAGGACGAGCACGGGCGCGAACTCCTCTGGATGGCCACGGAGTATCTCCCGGGCCTCAACCTCACGGACGCGGTCCGCGACTGCGGCACGCTGCCGCCCGCCGCGGTCTGGCGTCTGGTGGGCGAACTCGGCCGCGCCCTGTCGGCCCTCGCGGCGGCGGGGGTGGTCCACCGCGACCTCAAGCCCTCCAACGTCCTGCTCTCCGCCGACGGCGTCCACGTCATCGACTTCGGCATCTCGCAGGCGGTGGACAGCAGCGCGATCACGATCACCGGGAGCCGCGTGGGCACGCCCGCGTACATGTCGCCCGAGTACCTCAGGGACGGCCGCTGCGACTCCGCCTCGGACGTCTTCTCCCTCGCCGGGACCCTCGTGTACGCCGTCACCGGCCACGCCCCCTTCGGCGACGGCACCGGCGTCGACGTCATGCACCGGGTCGCCTTCGAGGAGCCCAAGCCGACGCTGATGTCCGAACTGGCCTCGGCCGACCCGGCGCTGGCCGCCCTCCTCACCGCCTGCCTCGCCAAGAACCCGGCCGACCGCCCCACCCCGGCCCGCCTCACCGAGGCCGCCACCGACACCGGCCGCCCCTGGCCCGACCCCCTGAACTCCCGCCTCCTCGCCCGCCGGCAGTCCTGCACGTCACTGGCCCGCGCCACCGCCCAGGAGACGGCCCACCTCCGTCTCCCGACCCGACGCACCAAGACCTCGACCCCGGCTCCGACCCCGGCCCCGGTCCCGGGCTTCGGACCTGCGGAACCGGCGGGGGCTACGGAAGGAAGCGGGGCAGCCGGGGCAGCCGGGTCGGCTGGGGTTCAGGCTCACGGGTCAGCTGATGCGCCGGGGGCTTCCGAGACGCCCGCACCCCACGTCCCGGGCGGTCACGCCGGGCCGCCGGGCGGTCCGTACGGAGACCCCACACCAGTCGGTACGTACGGAGCCTCCCCGCCTCCTGGTGCGTACGGAGTCCCGACGCCGGCCGGGACGTATGGACCCCCAACGCCGGTCACGGCGTACGGAGCCTCGACGTCGGGCGGGGGCGGGGCGTACGGGGCGCACGCGCCGGCGCCCGGCTCGTACGGAGGGCCGCCGACCTCGGGCGGCGGTCAGGGGCTCACCGTCACATCAGTGGCACCCCGGCGGCGGAGAGGGCCGTACTTCGTCGTCGTGGCCGCGTTTGCGATGTGCGCGGTGGCCGTGGGGGCGTACTTCGTCACCCGGGCGCCCGTCGAGGACTCCGCGTCCGCCGCGCCGACCGCCGGTGCGAGCACGGCGCCCGACGGGCAGGCCGCGGCACCGCTGCCGGGGTCCCCCGACTCGCCCTCCCCCTCCGCCGAGAAGAGCAAGGAGAAGGGGGACGGGGACAGCCCGTCCGTGGGGCCCTCGCGGGCGACGGCCGACGCGACCCCCGGCGACACGGCCGACCCCACGCCCGGCGCCGGCGGCTCCTCGGGCGTCGGCGGTGACAGCGACCGCGACGCGGCGTCCACCCCCACCCCGCCCCCCACCAGGACCGCGACGAAGCCCGCCACCCCCGCCTGGATCTCCCAGTGCACTTACTACTCCGGCACCGAACTCACCGACCGGGGCGACGAGGGCCAACGCGTCGTACAGGTGCAGTGCATGCTCCAGAAGCGCGGCTACAGCGTCGGCGGCTCGGGCGTGGACGGCAAGTTCGGCAAGGACACCGAGTCGGCGGTCAAACAGTTCCAGAGCGCGAAGGGGCTGGAGGTCGACGGCCAGGTCGGGCCCAACACCTGGGCGGCGCTGCGCGGCACGACGTAGCGGAGCGAGCGGGCCCCTGCCGCTGCGAACGCGTACGACGCGGGGCCCGTCGGCTGTGGTCCGACGGGCCCCGCGTACCGCACTCTCACAGGAGCGCCCCAGTGGAGCGGCTCCGGGGAGGACTCAGGGGAGCGGCTCAGTGGAAGAAGTGCCGCGTCCCCGTGAAGTACATCGTGATCCCGGCCTTCTGCGCGGCCTCGACGACCAGCTCGTCGCGGACCGAACCGCCCGGCTGGACGATGGCCTTGACGCCGGCCGCACCCAGGACGTCGATGTTGTCCGGGAACGGGAAGAACGCGTCCGAGGCGACGTACGAGCCCCGCGCGCGCTCGGCGCCGGCCCGCTCGACCGCCAGCTTGCAGGAGTCGACGCGGTTGACCTGGCCCATCCCCACGCCCACCGACGCGCCGTCCTTGGCGAGCAGGATCGCGTTGGACTTCACCGCGCGGCAGGCCTTCCAGGCGAACGCCAGCTCGGCCAGCTCGTCGGCGGAGAGGGCGTCACCGGTCGCGAGGGTCCAGTTCGCCGGGTCGTCCCCGTCGGCCTGGAGCCGGTCGGTCACCTGGAGCAGCGCACCGCCGTCGACGGGCTTGAGCTCGACCGGGGCGCCGGGCGCGCCCGGCGCCTTCAGCACGCGGATGTTCTTCTTCTTGGCGAGGGCCTCCAGGGCCCCCTCCTCGTAGTCGGGCGCGACGATGACCTCGGTGAAGATCTCCGCGACCTGCTCCGCCATCTCCTTGCTGACCGGCCGGTTGACGGCGATCACACCGCCGAACGCGGACAGCGGGTCACAGGCGTGCGCCTTGCGGTGCGCCTCGGCGACATCCGCGCCGACCGCGATACCGCAGGGGTTGGCGTGCTTGATGATCGCGACGGCCGGCTCGTCGTGGTCGTACGCGGCACGGCGCGCGGCGTCCGTGTCCGTGTAGTTGTTGTACGACATCTCCTTGCCGTGCAGCTGCTCGGCCTCGGCGAGACCGCCGGTCCCGGAGACGTACAGCGCGGCGGGCTGGTGCGGGTTCTCGCCGTAGCGCAGGGTGTGCGCGCGCTCCCAGGTGGCACCGAGGAAGTCGGGGAACTGCGAGTCGTCCGCGGGCGCGTAGGACGACGCGAACCAGGAGGCCACGGCGACGTCGTACGCGGCCGTGTGCTGGAAGGCCTCGGCCGCGAGCCGCTTGCGGGTGGTGAGGTCGAAGCCGCCGTCCTGGACGGCGTTCAGGACATCGGCGTACCGCGCCGGGCTGGTGACGACGGCCACCGACGGGTGGTTCTTCGCCGCCGCGCGGACCATCGAGGGGCCGCCGATGTCGATCTGCTCGACGCACTCGTCGGGGGTGGCGCCGGAGGCGACGGTCTCCCGGAACGGGTAGAGGTTCACGACGACGAGGTCGAAGGGCTCGACGCCCAGCTCGGCGAGCTGGCGCTGGTGGTCCTCCAGCCGGAGGTCGGCGAGGATGCCCGCGTGGACCTTGGGGTGCAGGGTCTTGACCCGGCCGTCCAGGCACTCGGGGAAGCCGGTGAGCTCCTCGACCTTGGTGACGGGGACGCCGGCGCCGGCGATCTTCGCGGCCGTGGAGCCGGTGGAGACGAGCTCGACACCGGCCGCGTGCAGCCCGCGCGCGAGGTCCTCGAGGCCGGTCTTGTCGTAGACGCTGACAAGCGCACGGCGAATGGCCCGCTTGGCGTTGCTCTCGGCGGTCACTGGATAACTACCTTTCGTCCCTCAATGCGATAGCCGTTGCGGGCGAGCCGCCCCACGACATCGACGAGCAGCCTTCGCTCGACTTCCTTGATGCGCTCGTGCAGCGCGCTCTCGTCGTCCTCGTCCCGGATCTCCACCACGCCCTGCGCGATGATCGGTCCGGTGTCGACGCCGTCGTCGACGAAGTGGACGGTGCAGCCGGTGACCCGGGCGCCGTACGCGAGCGCGTCCCGCACCCCGTGAGCCCCCGGGAAACTGGGGAGGAGGGCCGGGTGCGTGTTGACGAACCGACCGCCGAACCGCGCCAGGAACTCCTTCCCCACGATCTTCATGAACCCGGCGGAGACGACGAGATCGGGCTCGTACGCGGCGACGGCCTCGGCGAGCGCGGCGTCCCACTCCTCGCGGGTTCCGTGGTCCTTGACGCGGCAGACGAAGGTGGGCAGTCCGGCGCGCTCGGCACGGACGAGCCCCTCGATGCCGCCGCGGTCGGCTCCGACGGCCACGATCTCGGCGCCGTAGGCCTCGACGCCGGTCGTCGCGATGGCGTCCAGCAGCGCCTGGAGGTTGGTGCCGGATCCGGAGACCAGCACGACGAGGCGCTTGGCCACGGGCTTGGCGGCCACGGTGGGGGCCCTTTCTACGGGTTCTGCGGAGACGTTCGGGTCCGCCGACGGCGCCGGTGCGTGCGGTGCACCTGCACACTTGTGCATTCATACGAATGCTTCGCGTCCCCCGATACGGGGAAGTCTACGAAGCGGCCGACCGTCAGCAACGATACCGGCACATCGGACGGCCCCCGTGGGACGGGGGCGTGGCCGGGAGGTAGCGTCTGCCAGGAGTGGCTCGGGAACGCGGTCGGTGTGTGGGGCGTTCACGGAGTGACAGCGCATGCCCTACCAGTAGATTTCACCGCCGAGATCACGACTGGGTCCACCACCGACGTCCACCGCAGACACACCGCTGAGCGCACCGCAAGGCTTCACCACTGACTCACGCTGACTCACCGCAAGACTTCACCACTGACTCATCGCCGTATTCACCAAGGGGAAGACGCACTCCTGATGCCGGACCGCAGCCTCCGCCTTCCTTCGCTCCTGCTGCGCGAGCGGAGTTCCTCGCCCACGCCTCCGCGCGAGAGCGAGGACACCCCCGAGCAGCCCGGGCAGCCCGGGCGGGGCCAGGGCTCAGGCTCTTCGGACGACAATCCGTTCGCGCCGCCGCCCGAGGGCGCGCCCGACCGGCCCTGGCAGCCGCGCCGGCCCGACGGCCGGGGGTCCGACGACGGAGCGGGGCGCGGTGGTGGTCACTCGCCGTGGGGCAGTCAGTGGAGCGACCGGCAGCCCGGCCGCTCGTCCGGCGGACCTTTCGGTGAGCGTCCCGGTGGCCAGGGCGGACCGGGTGGGCCCGGCGGTTCCGGTCAGGGCCCGGAGGGCGGTCCGGGCAGCGGGTTGCGCTGGGACCCGACGGACCCCGCCCAGCGCCGCGCGCGGTACTCGCTGCTCTGCGGCATGTGGGCCTTCTTCTTCGCCCTGTTCGCCTGGCCGTACGTGGCCCTGCTGCTCGGCTCGCTGGCCGTGTACTGGGCCGTCAGCGCGCTGCGTGCCAAGCCGTCCACGCCGGATCCGTCCCGCCCGGCGGCGCCCGGGCCGAGCGGTCGCCCGCAGCGGACGGCGGCCATCAGCGGCCTGGTGACCTCCACGATCGCGCTCGCGATCGTCGCGATCACCTTCACGGCGCAGTTCGTCTACCGCGACTACTACACCTGCGTCGACGACTCCCTCACCACGGTCTCGGCCAAGTCCTGCAAGGACCTCCTCCCGGAGGGCCCGCTGCGGGAGGTACTGGGCGCGCAGTAACCACCCCGCACACCGCCCGCCACAGTCAGCCCGCTTCCCCGGCCTCGCCGCCCCCTGCCCCACCCTCGTTCGCGTCGGACGACGAGCGGATCCCGATCCCGGGCACGGGACCGACGCCAGATACCGGGCCGGGAGTCGGCGCGGGGCCGGAGCCTGGTGCCGGGCCGGGACGGCCTGCGGGGCCGAGGTCGGTGAGGGGGGCGGACCTCGAAGGACGCCCCGGGGTCGGGGTGGGGTTCGGGTTCGGGGTCGGGGTCGACATGGGGGTCCGGGTCGGATCAAGACGATCGTCTTCGGCTCGGGCCAACGACGCCTCGCGCAGCACCGCCCAGCGGGCTTCGCGGGAAGCCGCGTCCCAGACGGGCGGCGTCGCGGGAGCGGCGGCCCTTTGGGCGTACGGGTCGAGGGCGTCGTACGGCGCAACGAGGTCGGCGGGACCGTCTCCGGAGCCCAAGCGTCGACCGGAGCCGGAGCCAGAAGCGGGGGCGGGGCCAGAACCGAGCGCGGAGCCAGAGCCGGAGACTGCGTCGGGGCCGGAACCGGAGACTGCGTCAGGGCCGGAGCCGGAGTCAGCGTAGGGGCCGGCGTCAGGGCCGGAGCCGGCGGAAGTGTTCCGGCCGGCGGCGGTCGCAGGGGCGCTCGGGGTCCGCCGGTCAGGCGCCCGCGCCCCGGCCGCCCCCTCACACTCGCTCTCAGCCCCCGGCGTCCCCAGAGCCCCCTCCCGCTCGGCCTCCGCCCCCGGTGCCTCCACGGCTCTCTCCCGTCCGGTCTCAACCCCCGCCGTTCCCAGCCCCTCCTCCCGCCCGTTCCCAACCGGCGCCTCCAGCACCCTCTCCCGCCCGATCTCGCCCCCCGGCTCCTCCACCGTCCCCTTCCGCCCGGTCTCATCCCCCGCCACTCCCACTCCCTTGGCCCGCTCGGTCTCGGCAGCCCCCGCCACTCCCACTCCCTTCGCCCGCCCGCACTCAACCCCCGCCGCCTTCGGCGCCTCGCCCCGCCCGGGCTCGACCCCCGGCGCCCCCGCCACCCTCGACCGGCCGACCCCTCTCGCCCCCGGCACTCCCGCTGCCGTTGCCCCACCCGTCGGCCGGGCGGGTGCCGTGGCTCTGTGGTGGTGGGCTCGGGCCCAGCGGGCCGTCAGCGCCACCGGGACCCCCACCGCGCCCACCCACGCGCCGGTCGCGCCGCCCGCCCGCCACCACACGGGGCCGAAATCGGTGAGCGCGGCGACGCCCAGGGGGCCACCGGCAAGGTGGGTGAGGAGCGCGAACGCGGCGGCGGACAGCAGCGCGGCGAGGAGAGCCGCAGCGGCCGTACGCCACGCGGACCACGGCGCCGAACGGTCGGCGACGGCCCGCGCCGCGACGAACCACCCGACCGTCACCCCCGCGGCGAACGGCACCGCCCCCACCACCCAGCACACCGGCGCACCCCCACCCGCCGGAACGGCGGCGAGCAGCGGGAAGGACGGCAGGAACACGGCGGGAGCGGCCACGCTCAGCGGCGCGACGGTGTGCCCGGCGCTCAGCACGAAGCCGGGGCCGAGCGCGTACGCCGCCGCCCACAGCGCCGCGTTCGGGACGAGGGCGACACACAGCAGCAGGACGGCGAACCGCCCGGACAGCCCTTCGGTGAGCTGGAGGAAGGAGTCACGGGTCGCCGCTCCGTGCCAGACCAGGGAAACCGCCACCAAGAGGGCACCCCCGCCGGTCAACACGAGCACACCCGCCCCGGCGGCCCGACCGGCGGTCGATACCAGCTGCCGCCGCCCTTCCACCTCCGGACCACCCCCGAGGAGCGCGGGCAGGGGCAGCCGGGAGCGCCCGCGCGCCGCCCACACCCCCGTGCCCGCCGCGAGCGCCGCCAAGAGGGGTACGCAGAGCGCGGCCCACAGCCATGACGGCCGCAGCACGCCCCCGGAGGCGTACAGCGTGACCACCGCGCCGACGGTCGCGTATCCGATGACCAGCCCGGCCCAGGTCGCACGGGCGCTCACCCCGGAGCCGTCGCCCGCGTGGTCGCGGGCCGAACGGTGCAGCAGGACCACCGGCAGCGCCGGCAGGAGGAGGGGGACGAGGCCGACCGGGGCGGGGGCGCCGGAGAGCGTGTCGGCGCGGACGAGTTCCACGCCGTGGGAGAGCAGCCACAGGGCCGCCGCCACGTGCAGCGCCCCGCCGGGCCCGCTGTCCGGGTACGGCGAACTGATCCAGAGCACGGTCACGAGCGCGGTGAACACCGCACATCCGAGCCCCGCCGCGAGGGCCCCGCCCAGCACCCCGGAGACGAGCTTGGACGACCGGCGGCGCGCCCGCCTCAGCAGCGGCGACAGCGGCGACCGCGGCGCCGACGAGTACAGGGACGCCGTCGACGTCCCCTGCCTCTGGGGTGCGCCAGGTGCCGTGAAGGATCCCGACCAGCCGTGGTCGGAGGGGTGGCCCGGCCCCGTGGTCGGGTCGTGCGGATCGGTCGCGTGCGTCACGTCGGCCATGCTCCCAACGACACGCGCTTTACCGGCGTAACAGACGTTTCCTGCACGTGTCGCTCAATATGTGCTTATGTGTTTTCTCGCGCGAGGGTTGGTCCGACGGAGGTCCCTACGGCGGGAGGCGATCCGGTGACCGCGCCCGGGGCCGGGCCCGGAACCGGAACCGAAGAGCCGTTCGCCCAGCGCGGGACCGAGTGGTACCAGCAGCCCCTGGGCACCGACCCCGACACCGTCGATCCCGCCGCGGCCCCGGTCCCACCCCGCCTGACGCCCGCCCAGGCCTTCGACGCGCTCTACGCCTACTGCGCCCCCACCCTCGTACAGCAGACCTATCTGCTCACCGGGCAGCGTCGGCTCGCGCGTGAGGCCGTGGAGCGCGCCTTCCAACTCGCCTGGCACCGCTGGCCGGAGGTGGCGGTCGACCGCGACCCGGCAGGCTGGGTGCGGGCAGCGGCCCACGACTACGCCCTCTCCCCCTGGCGCCGTCTGCTCCCCCTCCCCTTCCGGCACCACGAACCACCGCCGGCCGACCCCACCGACCGGGCCCTGCTGAGCGCCCTCCTGGAACTACCGCCCCCGTACCGCCGGACCCTGCTCCTCTACGACGGCGTCGGCCTCGACCTGCCCGACACGGCCGCCGAGACGGAGGCCAGCACACCCGCCGCGGCGGGCCGCCTCCTCCACGCCCGCGCGACCGTCACCGCACGCCTCCCCCAGCCGGTCGCCCCCGACGACCTCAACCGCCTCCTCGCCGCGCTCCCCTCCGACGTCCGCCCCGGCCCGACCAGGCCCCCCGACCTGCGCGCCCGGGCCGAACTGCGCGCCCGGCGCTGGATCCACGCCGCGATCGCCTTCACCACCCTCCTCCTCACCACCACCGCCCTCACCCTCCACACCGCCCCCGACCACTACGAGCCCCCGGTCCCCCCGGGCACCCCGGTCCAGGGCATCCCCCCGCGAGCGGCCCCCGGCCCCCTCTCCAAGACCGAACAGAAACTCCGGGCCAAGCTGAGGTCGGAGACGGCCGCCGGGCCGGAACGCCTGCACCCGGAGAGCCACTGAGCGGCGTCGCCGCCGCAGCGCATCCGGAGAACGCCAGTGGGCCCGCACCCCGGAAAACGGGGTGCGGGCCCACAAAGGCTCGGCCGGGCCGAGGATCAGCCGTTGAGGATCTCGCGCGCGAGCTTCGCCGTCTCGGTCGGCGTCTTGCCGACCTTGACGCCGGCGGCCTCGAGGGCCTCCTTCTTCGCGGCGGCCGTACCGGAGGAACCGGAGACGATGGCGCCGGCGTGGCCCATGGTCTTGCCCTCGGGCGCGGTGAACCCGGCGACGTAACCGACGACCGGCTTCTTCACGTTGGCCTTGATGAAGTCGGCGGCACGCTCCTCGGCGTCGCCACCGATCTCACCGATCATCACGATCAGGTCGGTGTCGGGGTCGGCCTCGAACGCGGCGAGCGCGTCGATGTGCGTCGTACCGATGACCGGGTCGCCACCGATGCCGACGGCCGAGGAGAAGCCGATGTCCCGCAGCTCGTACATCATCTGGTACGTCAGCGTGCCGGACTTCGAGACCAGACCGATGCGGCCCGGCTTGGTGATGTCACCGGGGATGATGCCGGCGTTCGACTGACCGGGGGTGATCAGACCCGGGCAGTTCGGGCCGATGATCCGGGTCTTGTTGCCCTGCGACACGGCGTACGCGTAGAACGCGGCGGAGTCGTGGACCGCGATGCCCTCGGTGATGACGACCGCGAGCGGGATCTCGGCGTCGATGGCCTCGACGACGGCGGCCTTGGCGAAGGCCGGCGGTACGAAGAGGACGGATACGTTCGCGCCCGTCTTCTCGATCGCCTCGGCGACGGTGCCGAAGACCGGGATCTCGGTGCCGTCGACGTCGACGGTCGTGCCCGCCTTGCGGGGGTTCACGCCACCGACGATGTTCGTGCCGTCGGCCAGCATGAGCTTGGTGTGCTTCATGCCCGTGGCACCGGTCATGCCCTGGACGATGACCTTGCTGTCCTTGTTCAGGAAGATAGCCATGGCTGTTCTGTCCCTCTTCCCTTACTTCGCAGCCGCGAGCTCGGCGGCCTTGTCGGCCGCGCCGTCCATGGTGTCCACGCGCTGCACCAGCGGGTGGTTGGCGTCGGAGAGGATCTTGCGACCCAGCTCGGCGTTGTTGCCGTCCAGGCGGACGACGAGGGGCTTGGTGACTTCCTCGCCCTTGTCCTTGAGCAGCTGCAGCGCCTGCACAATGCCGTTGGCGACCTCGTCACAGGCGGTGATGCCACCGAAGACGTTGACGAAGACGGACTTGACGTCCGGGTCGCCGAGGATGATCTCCAGGCCGTTCGCCATGACGGCGGCGGAGGCGCCACCGCCGATGTCGAGGAAGTTGGCGGGCTTGACGCCACCGTGCGCCTCACCGGCGTACGCGACGACGTCCAGGGTGCTCATGACGAGACCCGCGCCGTTGCCGATGATGCCGACCTCACCGTCGAGCTTGACGTAGTTGAGGTTCTTCTCCTTGGCGGCGGCCTCGAGGGGGTTCGCGGCCGCGTGGTCGACGAGCTCCTCGTGGTCGGGGTGGCGGAAGTCCGCGTTCTCGTCCAGGGAGACCTTGCCGTCGAGGGCGATGACATCGCCGGAGGCGACCTTCGCCAGCGGGTTGACCTCGACGAGGAGGGCGTCCTCCTCGATGAAGGTCTTCCACAGGGTGACGAGGATGTCGGCGACCTTGTCGGCGACCTCGGCCGGGAAGTTGGCGGCCTCGACGATGCCACGGGCGACCTCGGGGGTCACACCCACGTTGGCGTCGATCGGCGTCTTGGCGACGGCCTCGGGGCGGGTGGCCGCCACCTCCTCGATCTCCATGCCGCCCTCGACGGAGGCGATGGAGAGGAAGGTGCGGTTGGTGCGGTCGAGGAGGTAGGAGACGTAGTACTCCTCGACGATCTCCGGAGCGGTCTCGGCGATCATCACCTTGTGGACCGTGTGGCCCTTGATGTCCATCCCGAGAATGTCCGTCGAACGGGCGACGGCCTCGTCCGGGGTGGCGGCGAGCTTGACGCCGCCGGCCTTGCCTCGACCACCGACCTTCACCTGAGCCTTGACGACAGACTTGCCGCCCAGCCGCTCGGTGATCTCGCGCGCCGCCTCAGGCGTGTCGATGACTTCACCGGCCAGCACCGGTACACCGTGCTTGGCGAAGAGGTCCCTCGCCTGGTACTCGAACAGGTCCACGCGCTTCCGTCCCTATCAGTGATCGCGGTTCGTCTGATGCGTGGGCGTGCCGCGAAGGGCAACGTGACGTCCGCCGAGAGTCACAAGAGAGGCGCACACGGTGTCCGAGCGCGCGGCATGTCCGTCTCGCAGGTTATCGCTGCTTCCGGGAGCCCCCTAAATCGCGGGTCACACCTGAGCGGTGATACCTGTCACATGATGCCGCGCTCACTGGCACGGCGTGCCGCGCGTGCGGGACCTCACCGGACGGGGGCACGTCCGGTGAGGTCCCTGAGGGCCCTTCACCGACTTCGAAGGGCCCCGACGGGCGATCTCCTCCCCATGGGAGACCGACCGTCACCGCCCCCGGAATCCGCCCGGACCGGGCCGACGGCTTTCGGCCGTCCGGGGATCCGCCGGAGGGTCGGTCGACTGTGACCGCGCGTCTAGTACGGACGTAACTGGCGCTACGGCGTAGGGGCGGCGCGGTACGCGAACGGGGATCGGGGTGACCTGTCGGGGTGACCTGAGGGCGGGAAGCGCGACCGGTGACATCGCCGCGCCGGGCGGCGGCTGTGCGCGGTCCGCCGCTGCTCCGCGAACGCGTCGCGGAGAGCGCCCGGACGGCGGGCGGCCATGGTCGGCCCGCACCGGGCTACAGGTCTGCGCTACAAACCAGAGCTACAGGTCTGGGGGGTGGGAGACCGTCCCTAGCCGGGGAACTCGGGGATGTCCCGGTGCCGGTCCCGTGTCCCGTACGCGGCGTCGGCCACGGGGGCGCCGGGCACGAGGCTCATCGGCGCCGAGGGGAGAGCGGCGACGGCGTGCGGCTCGGAGTGCCGCGGCCCGTGGTTGTCGACGGCGGAGTGCCGGCCGAGGGTGCCCGTCGGAAGACCGTCCGGGTTCTGCTGCGCGGGCACACGCGCACTGGGCGCACCCCCGTTGTCCCCGTCAGCGGCGGCCGGGGCAGGAGCCCGCACGATCGCCGGGCCGCCGACAACGACCTTCGGCCCATACGCGACGGCAACGGAAGTCGGCCCGGTGGCCCGTCCGGCGTCACGCCCGCCGGCACCGTCCGAGGCCGGGCCGGGCCTCTCGGCCTCCGTCGGCCCCGACTCCTGCGGCACCGCACCGGCAGGCGTGGGCAGGGACTCCACCGGCAGGGTGGTCCCCCCGGGGAGCTCGGGCAGCTCGGGCACCTCAGGAAGCCCCGGCACCCCGGGCAGCGACGGCAGACTCACCGGCGGCAACTGCGACGTCACTCCGCCCAGCCCCTCGGTGACCGACTCCACGAGGTCCCCCACCGGCACCACGACACCCTCGGTGACGGGCACCACGACGCTCTCGGCGACGGGCTCCACCACGCTCTCGGTGACCGGCCGCACGACCGATTCGGCGACCTCGGTGACCTCGGTGACCGGCCGCGCCGCCTGCTCTGAGACCGGCCGCGCCGCACGCTCGGTGGCCGGTCGTGCGACGTGTTGCGTGACCTGTTGTGTGACGTGTTGCGTGACGGTGGTCAGGAGGGGCGGCGAAGTCGGTGCCCCGTCCGCGGCGCTGGCCCGCTCCCCGCACAGAACGCCCAGCACGAACAGCCCGCCCACCAACAGCGCCACCCGCACCGGACGGCACCCGGCCGCCCCGCGCGCCACGCGCAGGACGGCACCGGCACCGGGAAGCGCGGTCACTGAGGTCAAGACGGACAATCCTCCGGTGCGGCGGAACGGCGGAGCACGGGGCGAAAATGCGCGAGATGCGAACACCCGTGTGAAGGGTGTGAAGTGTTGCCGATCCTCGCACGGGACGCCCGCCGTCGCGCAAGCCCCCCGTCACCGACGCGTTCTCATGTCCGCTTTTCAACCTCCCTTGTCCGGTTACCGCTTACCACTTACCGCCTGGAGCGCCGGACGTCGGCCACCGCCCCACGCGCTCACGCGCTCACGCCGGATCACACAGGGTCCGGTATCGGCAGCGGCCGCTTCTCGATCGCCGCCGCCATCACCTCCGGGAAGAGGTCGGGCGTACAGGCGAACGCCGGTGCGCCGAGCGCTGCCAAGGCCGCCGCGTGCTCGCGGTCGTACGCCGGCGCGCCCTCGTCGGAGAGGGCGAGCAGCGTCACGAACTGCACCCCCGACGCCTTCATCGCCGCCACCCGCTTCAGCATCTCGTCGCGTATGCCGCCCTCGTAGAGGTCGCTGATCAGCACGACCACGGTGTCCGCGGGCCGGGTGATCTGCGACTGGCAGTACGCCAGGGCCCGGTTGATGTCCGTGCCCCCGCCGAGTTGGGTGCCGAAGAGCACGTCGACCGGATCGTCGAGCTCGTCGGTGAGGTCGACGACGGCCGTGTCGAAGACGACGAGCCGGGTGCTGATGGACCGCATGGAGGCCAGCACCGCCCCGAACACGGAGGCGTAGACGACGGATGCCGCCATGGACCCCGACTGGTCGATGCAGAGGACGACCTCCTTCTTCACCGACTGCGAGGCCCGGCCGTACCCGATGAGCCGCTCGGGGACGACGGTCCGGTACTCCGGCAGGTAGTTCTTGAGGTTGGCCGCGATCGTGCGGTTCCAGTCGATGTCGTGGTGGCGCGGCCGGTTGACGCGGGCGCTGCGGTCGAGGGCGCCGGTGAGGGTGGCCCGGGTGCGGGTCGCGAGCCGCTTCTCCAGGTCCTCGACGACCTTCCGCACGACGGCCCGCGCGGTCTCCTTCGTCGTCTCCGGCATGGCCTTGTTGAGGGAGAGGAGGGTGCCGACGAGGTGGACGTCCGCCTCGACCGCCTCCAGCATCTCCGGCTCCAGCAGCAGCGCGGACAGCCCGAGCCGATCGATGGCGTCCCGCTGCATCACCTGGACGACGGAGGAGGGGAAGTAGGTCCGGATGTCCCCCAGCCAGCGCGCCACGGACGGCGCCGACGCCCCGAGCCCCGCCGAACGGTTCTGCCCCGCCCCCGCCTTGTCGCCCTTCCCGTACAGGGAGGTCAGCGCCTGGTCCATCGCCGCGTCCCGCCCTCCGAGCGCGCACCCGGTGCCGTCCGCCGCCTCCCCGCCGAGCACGAGCCGCCAACGCCGCAACCGCTCGGCGGCCACATCCACCTCGGCCCCGGCCGTCATCCGCGCACCCCCGCACGGAACCGGACCCAGAGGGGCATCACCGTGACGGTCGTCGGACGGTCGCCCGAGCGCGGCCCGTGGCCGTGACCGTGTCCGTCCCTGCCGTCCATCGCTCCGGCTACCCGCCTCGGCTCGCGCAGTCCGTCGTTCGTCATCCCGCCACCCCCACAAGGTCGTTGCCACCGGTCTTCTCCTGCCCGGCGTTCACCCGGCCGCCGAGGTCCGCCTGAGCGCCCTCGCGGTCGTCGTCCAGGCCCAGCAGCAGTCGCACCACCGGCAGCACCGCATCCGCGCGGTCGCCGTCGAGTTCGTCGGCGAAGCCCGGTATGCCGCCACCTCCGGCCGTCGCGCTGGCCCGTCGGCCGGGTCCGCGGCGGACCAGCTCGCCGAGTGTGCGGCGCACCCCCGGCTCGTACGCCGAGAACGTCCGCCGCAGCAACGGCAGTACGTCCGTGAACGCGTCCGCCGGCACGCCGGTGAGCCAGGCGTCCACCAGGCCCAGGAGCCGTTCGTCGTGGACCAGCAGCATCCCGCCGCCGGAGCCTCCGCCGACGAAGCCCTCGATCCAGGACGCCGCGTCGGCCGGTGCCGTACCCGGCGAGAGCACGAGCCCCATGAGCCGAGCCGCCTCGTCCAGCGCCAACTCCCCGTCGTCCAGCAGGAGTCGTACGGCCCGCCCCCGGACGACACCGGGCACCGTGTCCCGGACCGACAGGACATGGAGCACCGAGTGCCAACGGGGCCGCAGACCGGCGCCCCGTACGCCCTGCACGGCCTCGTCCCGTACGACCCGTTCGCCCTGCACGGCCTCGTCCCGTGGCGCTCGCTCCCCCGGCACGGCGTCGGCCAGGAGCCCCACCGCCCCGTGCACGGCGTCGACATGGCGGCGCATCTCCTGGGCCGCCTCCGCGTCGAGCGCGGCGCACGCGGGCGGCAGGCCGACAAAGACGCGCTCCGCGAGCCCCGCGGCGACCTCGGCCAGCGCCCGCGTGTCGGTGGCGCGTACGTCGCCGTAGCGGAGGGAGCGGACGAGCGCCGGGAGCGCCTGGGCGAGGTGGCCGACGTCGGCGTCGAGGGCGGCGCGGTCGGCGAGGACGCGCATCACCACGGGCAGGGCGTCCGGGAGTTCGGCGAGGAGGCAGTGCTCGGCGAGGCCGGTGATGTCGGCGAGGGAGCGGGCCGTCACGGCGTCCGCCTCGGCCTTCGCGGTCGTCGCGGCGAGCACGGTGGTCCCCCAGACCCCGGCCTCGGCGACGCGCACGGACAGCTCGGGCTCCCAGCGCAGCCGCCAGGTCTCCCGGAACGTGCCCGTGCTGCCGCGCGAGGTGGTCGGCTCGCCCCAGGAGACGCCGAGCAGCCGCAGCCGGTGCAGCAGCCGGCTGCGCTCGGCGTCGTTGTCCTTGCGCAGGTCGAGCTCCAACTCCCGCTCCAGCGCCTCCGGCTTGAGCCGCAGCCGCCGCTGGAGCCGCGTGAGGTCCCGCTGCAACGGCACGGCCGGCGCGGACTCCGGCACCTCCCCCAGGACATCCCCGACCACCAGCCGGTCCCGCACCAGCGACAGCGGTACGTCCGAGCCGTCGCACATCACCGCTCGTACGGCGTCGGTGGTCTCGGTCAGGCCAGGCAGCGGACGCCCGCGCATCGCGGCGAGCGTCTCGGCCAGCCGTACCGCCTCGATGACGTGCGCGGAGGAGACGATCCGGTCCTCCTCACGCAGCAGGCCGGCCACCTTGGTCAGCCAACGCTCCACGGGACGGTCGGGCGCGCCGAACAGGTGCCCGTACCAGCCCGGCGAGTCGATGCCCGCGCCGTAACCGCCGGCCCGGGCCAGTCGCCGGTTCGTCCACGGCACCCAGGTCATATCGGCCTTGACCTTGGGCAGCCCCTTCAGCAACGCCCGGTCGGCGGCCACGGTCCGCTTCGGGCGCAGCGCCGGAACGTGCCAGGCCCCGCACACGACGGCCACACCGTCGTCCCCGAACTCCTTCTGCGCGGCCCGGATCTGCAACCGCATGTACGCCTCACGCACCAGGTCCTGGTCCCGCCCCCCGGTGCCGTACGCGTCCCGGAGCGCCCCCATGGCCTCCTCCAGCACGGTGAACGGGGCGAAGACGTCCCCGCCCGTCCCCCGGTGTTCGACCACGTCCTCCCACCACCGCTCGGCGTCGTCGTACCCGGCGGCCTCGGCGAGTGCGGCGAGCGGGTCACTCCGGAGCGGTTCCTCCTCCGGCGGCGGGGTCTCCCCCGGCTCGGCTTCGGCGTCCTCCTCACGCGCCCGGGCCAGCGAGTGCGCGGCCGGCAGGTCGATGAAGCGGGCCGGTACGCCGTGGGCGAGGGCCCAGCGGATGGCCACCCACTCCGGGGAGAACTCGGCGAAGGGCCAGAAGGAGGACCGACCGGGCTCGTCGACCGCGTGGGCGAGGAGCGCGACCGGGGGCCGCATGTCCTCCTCGGCCGCCAGCGGAATCAGCCCGTCCGCCTCCGGCGGCCCCTCGATCAACACCGCCCGGGGCCGAGCCGCGTCCAACACGGCCCGCACCGCCCGGGCCGACCCCGGCCCGTGATGCCGCACCCCCAGCAGCAAGGGCCCACCACCGCGCGCCCGGACCCCGCCGCCCCGCTGCCCGGCCTCGACCCCGGCACCTGTGTCGGCCCGCACCCCCGGCCACCCAGCCGCTTCGGCCTCCGCCTCCACCTCCACGCCCACTCCGACGCCAGTGGTCTCCGCGTCCGCGCCTACTCCGACGCCAGTGGCTTCCGCCTCCGCGCCCACTCCGATCCCAGTGGCTTCCGCCCCGGCACCCGCCGGTACGGGCCCGGGCGCCGCCGCGCCGGTGGTCCGGCCCGCCAGGTGGGCCCTGTCCGCTCCCTCGGCCGGCTCCGCCCCGGTTGCCTGGTCCGCCCTTGTCACCTGGTCCGTTCGGTTCGCCTGGTCCGTTCGGCTCGTCAGGTCCGCCCCGTTCGCCTCGTACGCCCAGCCGACCCGACCGTCCCCACCGCCCGTCGCCGCGGCCTCCCCCCGCTCGCTCACACGCTCACCTCCCGGCAGGCGCGGTAGAAGTCGGTCCAGCCCTCACGCTCGCGGACGACGGCCTCCAGGTACTCCTGCCAGATGACGCGGTCGGCGGCGGGATCACGGACGACGGCGCCGAGAAGGCCTGCGGCGATGTCGGAGGGCCGCAGGACGCCGTCCCCGAAGTGCGCGGCGAGGGCGAGCCCGTTCGTGACGACGGAGATCGCCTCGGCGGTGGACAGCGTGCCGCTGGGCGACTTCAGCTTCGTCCGGCCGTCCGTCGTGACGCCGTCGCGGAGCTCCCGGAAGACCGTGACGACTCGGCGGATCTCGTCGACGCCGTCGGGCACGGCCGGCAGGTCGAGGGACCGGCCGATCTGGTCGACACGGCGCGAGACGATGTCGACCTCGGCGTCGGCACTCTCCGGCAGCGGCAGCACCACGGTGTTGAAGCGGCGACGCAGGGCGCTCGACAGGTCGTTCACCCCACGGTCGCGGTCGTTGGCCGTGGCGATGAGGTTGAAGCCCCGGACGGCCTGCACCTCCTGCCCCAACTCCGGTATCGGCAGCGTCTTCTCGGACAGGATCGTGATCAGCGTGTCCTGGACGTCGGCCGGGATCCGGGTCAGCTCCTCGACGCGTGCCGTCATGCCCTCCGCCATGGCCCGCATGACGGGGCTGGGCACGAGGGCGTCGCGGCTCGGGCCGTGGGCGAGCAGCTGCGCGTAGTTCCAGCCGTACCGGATGGCCTCCTCCGGTGTGCCCGCCGTGCCCTGCACGAGCAGCGTGGAGTCGCCGCTGACGGCCGCCGCCAGGTGCTCGGACACCCAGGTCTTGGCGGTGCCGGGCACGCCCAGCAGGAGCAGCGCGCGGTCGGTGGCGAGCGTGGTGACGGCAACCTCGACGATGCGGCGGGGTCCGACGTACTTCGGTGTGATCACCGTGCCGTCCGGCAGGGTCCCCCCGAGCAGATAGGTGGCGACGGCCCACGGAGAGAGCCTCCAGCGGGCCGGCCTGGGCCGGTCGTCCTGGGCAGCCAGCGTGGCGAGTTCATGGGCGAAGGCGTGCTCGGCGTGCGCCCGCAGCACCACACCGTCCGAACGGGTGTCCGGGCGGGTGTCCGTGTGCGCGTCCCCACGCGTGTCCGGGTGCGCGCTCGTGTGCGTGTTCGCGGGCGCGGACTGGTTGTGGCTCGGGTCGACAGTGGTCGTTCCAGCAGACGCAGGCATGGCTGAGTCCCCCTCCAGCTCGGCCGGTTCGGATCTGCTGACCACACTGCACCACGCCACTGACAATCCAGTCTGACCTGGGGAAATTGGATCGCGCAAGCCAATTGTCAGTGGTGGGATCTACCTTCAGAACATGACTCAGCAGGGGGTGCGCTGGACGGCTGAGCAGGTGCTGGCATTGGCACCTGACGCAGCGTCGCGCAAAGCCGGAAGCAAACTCGCCGTGGCCGGACCTTGGTCGGCGGCGGGTACTTCGGACGAGGGGACGGTGTGGGGACTATGCAAAGGCAGTGGCAGCAAGCCGTATCAAACAGTGATCGACGTCGCGGACTCCACCGGGCCCGCCTACAAGTGCAGTTGTCCGAGCAGGAAGTTCCCGTGCAAGCATGCGCTGGGACTGCTCCTGCTCTGGGCGGGCGACGACACCGCGGTGCCTCCTGGGCAGGCGCCGGACTGGGCGGAGCAGTGGCTTGCCGGCCGCCGCACACGCGCAGCGGAGAAGACGACGAGGACGGACGCGGCATCTGGGGCCACGTCCGCTGACCCCGAGGCGGCGCGTCGCCGAGCCGAGCGGCGCGCCGACCGGATCACCGCGGGCGCGGCGGAGCTCGAACAGCGCCTGACCGACCTGTTCCGCGGCGGCCTGGCCGCCGCGGAACAGGCGGGATACGGGCTCTGGGAGGAGACGGCGGCCCGTATGGTCGACGCCCAGGCGCCCGGACTGGCGGCTCGGGTGCGGGAGTTGGGTGCGATACCGGGCTCGGGCCCGGGCTGGCCGGTCCGCCTCCTGGAGGAGTGCGCGCTCCTCCATCTGCTGGATCAGGGGTGGCTGCGCCGCGCACACCTCCCGGAGGGCCTCGCGGCCACGGTCCGCTCCCGGATCGGCCTGTCCGGCTCCCCGGACGGCCCCCCGGTCCGCGACCACTGGCTCACACTCGCCCAGTACGACACCTCCGACTCCCGCCTCACCACCCGCCGGATCTGGCTGTACGGCACGAGGTCGGGCCGTACAGCGCTGCTCCTCTCCTACGGAGCCTCCGGTCGCGCCCCCGAGCTGTCGCTCCCGGTCGGGCTGGCCTTCGAGACGGAGGTCGCGGCGTATCCGGGCGCGGGACAACTGCGCGCGGCCCTGGGCGAGCGATTCACGGCGCCCGAGCCCTCGTCCGTACGCCCGCCGGGCATCACCCCGTCCGAAGCGGCGGCCCGGTACGGCACGGCCCTCCAGGACGACCCGTGGCTCGACTCGTACCCGGTCACGCTCACCCGTGTCATACCCGCCCCGGACGGAGACTCCTGGCAACTCGTCGACGCCGACAGCGATCTCGCCCTTCCCCTCACCTCATCCGCCCGCTCCCGCCCCGGCCTCTGGCGGCTCGTCGCGCTCTCCGGCGGGGCACCTCTCACGGTCTTCGGCGAGTGCGGCCACCACGGCTTCACACCACTGACGGCCTGGGCCGCCGAGGGAACGAACACCCAGGAACCCACCGGGCAGGCGGTGCCACTGTGTTGAGACGAGACGTCGACCAGCCGAACGAAACCACGACGGCAGGCGGCGATGATGCCGGCGGCGGAGTTTTCGTGCATCCCCTCTTCCCCGGCCCCGCCGCACCCATCCCGCTTCACCCAACCGTCGCCGTACGGAAGGACCCCACATGACCAGTACCAGTGGCGACCCCTCCCCCACAGCGGGCACGTCAGCGCTCGCCTGGGAGGAGCTGGTCACCACCGCGTTGCTCGGCACGGACCGGCGTACGCCACCGGGGGCCCGGTCGGGCCGGGAGGCGCCGGTCGCGCTGCTGGACGCGGCGGCCGTGGCGGCCGTACGGCGCAGGGCGGGGATACGGCCGGTGCGGGCGGCGGCGCGGCCCGCACCGGCGGCTCCCGACCCGCGTCCACCCCTGCCACCGGCAGCGACGCGGCGGTTGACGACGCTGCTGACCGACCGCCCCGGCACCGGCGGCGGCCGCCGGGGCGCGGCGCCCGATCTGATGGAACTCCTCCCCCAATGGCTGGCGTTGGCCAACGCCTACGGATACGCGGCGCCTCCGGAGGTCCTGCCCGCCCTGCTGGACGCGGCCCGCGGCCGTACGGATCTGCGTCCCGCCGTGCTGGCCTTCGCGGGCTCGCGGGCCCTGTGGCTGGCCCGGTTGAACCCCGACTGGCGTTTCGCGTTGCGCGCGGCGCCCGGCGGCGGCGCGTCGCTCCCCGGTCCGGACGAGCCCGAACGGGTCCGACAGCTCTGGCAGGAAGGCCTGTTCGCGGAGCGCGTCGCCCTGCTCACGGCGGTACGGGCGCGGGATGCCGCCTCGGCACGTGAGGTGCTGTCGTCCACGTGGTCGACGGAGCGGGCCGAGGACCGGCTCATGTTCCTCGACACGCTCCGTACGGGACTGGAAGCGGCGGACGAGCCCTTCTTGGAGGCCGCGTTGGCCGACCGCAGCCGGAACGTGCGGGCCACGGCGGCGGAGTTGCTGTCCGCGCTCCCGGACTCGGCGCTCGCGCGGCGGATGGCGAAGCGGGCGACCGCGTGTGTGGCCGTCGATCACACCGGCAGCGCGTCCACGGTCCCGGGGGCGCCCACGATCGTGGTGGAGGCCCCGCACGAGTGCGACCCCGGCATGGAGCGCGACGGTGTGCTGCCCAAGGCCCCGGCGGGCCGGGGTGAACGGTCGTGGTGGCTGGGGCAGCTGGTGGAGGCGGCACCGCTCGGGGCCTGGTCGCGGCGGTTCGGGGGGCGTACGCCGGAGGAGATCGTGGCGTTGCCGGTCGCGGACGACTGGCGGAGCGAGCTGCACGGAGCGTGGTGCCGGGCGGCCGTGCGGCAGCGGGACCCGGGGTGGTCGCGGGCGTTGCTGGGGGCGCCGTCCACGCCGGAGGCCGGCGGGCCGGGCGCGGTGTCGCTGGCCGAGCGGGCGAAGCTGCTGGCGACCTTGGAGAGCGGGGAGCGGGCCGAGTGGGTGGCGGGGTTCATCGCCACGCACGGCTTGTCGGAGGCGTTCCAGCTGCTCGGGGTCTGCGCGGTGCCGTGGGCTCCGCCGCTGGGGCGGGCCGTGGTGGACGCGCTCAACATCGCGCGGGACGCCGGCAGTTATCCCTGGAGCTTCAGCGGTGTGATGGGGCTGGCGGAACGGTGCCTGGACCCGGCGGAGACGGTGCGTCTCGAACCACTGACGGCCACGCCGGAGGACGCGGAGGATGCGGCGCCGGGGGCGGGCGGCTACTGGGCCGAGGCGTTCCAACGCCTGACGACGACCTTGCGCCTCCGAGCAACGATGAGAACGGAGCTGGCACGGGCAGAGGGGACCGCCGACTAGGACCCGGGGAGGGCTGGGCGCGTGATCGGGTGCGGCCCGGTGGGGCTGGTCGCGCAGTTCCCCGCGCCCCTGAAAGCTCAGGCCCTGCGGGCCTGAAAAGCGAAGCGGGGCGCAGCCCCTGCTTGGCTTTTCGGGGGCGCGGGGAACTGCGCGAGAAGCCCCACCGGGCCGCACTCGACCACGCGACCACGCGACCACGCACCCGACCCCGCCCCCAACCAACCGCTCAAGCCCCCGCAGGCTGCCGCACATTCGCCCGCACCCACTCCACGATCGACGCCGTCGTCGCCCCCGGAGTGAAGATCTCGGCAACCCCCTTGTCCTTCAGCGGCGCGATGTCCGCCTCGGGGATGATGCCGCCGCCGAAGACGAGGATGTCCTCGGCGTCGCGCTCCTTGAGGAGTTCGATGACGGCCGCGAAGAGCGTGTTGTGGGCGCCGGAGAGGATGGAGAGGCCGATCGCGTCGGCGTCCTCCTGGATCGCCGTGCCGACGATCTGCTCGGGCGTCTGGTGGAGCCCGGTGTAGATGACCTCCATACCGGCGTCGCGCAGCGCCCGCGCGATCACCTTGGCCCCGCGATCGTGGCCGTCGAGTCCCGGCTTGGCCACCACCACGCGGATCGGACCGGCTGCCACACCCATCGCTGCCTCCATGAAACGACTACCCCAACCGATGACGGAACACGGCCGAAACTGCCGCGCGAACCAGGCGAACCGCGCACATCACGGTCCCAGGTCCATGGAACACCTACCCACTCCGCACACCGGGGAAGTGAACGAACGTTATCTTCAGGATCCCGTAACCGGCAGTTTCGCACTGGAGAGCGAGGGGGAAATCACTCGGTGGGACACGTTCGCCGCGCACTGCTCCCGGATTCCGCGGCTCACGCGTCGCGGGGACCGAGGTGATCACGGAGGTGATCGCGGCATCCGGACAGTTTCCGGGCCGCCCGCCCAGGGCCCCCGTGGCGTGCGCGCCACGAGGAGGCATGCGCAAAGGAGAGTCGTCGGAAGGGGCCGCACCGACCCACCGCCCGCGGGAGGCCACGGCGGCGGGACAGGATCGGCACCTGCGGACGGCAGAGGGCAGGGCCGCGGGGAGTCAGGAGTTCAGGACCCCTCGTCGCGTGATCGACGCCTCACACGTCGCACACGCACCGCACGTCACGCATGCCACACGCACCGCGTCACGTCGCATCGCACCCGCCGTCCGCCACCCGCACCGCCGGTCTTTTCACTAGGGCACACGGGGGACAGAGGCGTCCGCCCGTCTGCCGACGGGAGGTCGGGCATGAAGGTCACCAGGGCGGTAGCGCCCCTTGTTCCGCTCTGTGAGCGTTTTCTGCCGACCCGGCTGACAGGCCTGTCCGTGGCCCTTCTCAAGGCGACCGCCCTGGAGTTGGCGATCCTCGCGGGCCATCTGCTGCTCTATCCGTCCGGGATGACACAGGAGCGGAGGGCCGCGCCCACGCTCCCCCCGTCCGACGCGCCCCGGCTCCCCACCGAGGAGAAGCCCCCGGTCGTCCTCCTGCACGGCTTCATCGACAACCGCTCGGTCTTCGTCCTGCTGCGCCGCACCCTCGCGCAGCACGGCGGCCGACACCTCGAGTCGCTCAACTACTCGCCCCTCACCTGCGACATCCGTGCGGCTGCCGACTTGCTCGGCCGGCACATCGAGGACATCTGCGAGCGCACGGGCCAGGAGCGGGTGGACATCGTCGGCCACAGCCTCGGTGGGCTGATAGCCCGGTACTACGTGCAGCGGCTCGGCGGTGACCACCGCGTCCGCACACTCGTCACGCTCGGCACCCCGCACGGCGGCACCCGGGCCGTGCCGCTGGCGGACGCCCACCCGATCGTCCGGCAGATGCGGCCGGGTTCGGAGGTACTGGAGGAACTGCGGGAGCCGGCACCTGGCTGCCGTACGCACTTCGTGGCGTTCTGGAGCGATTTCGACCATGTGATGGCCCCGCTGGAGAGCGCCTGTGTCGATCATCCGGACCTGATGGCGCAGAACATCAGGGTCACCGGAATCGGCCACCTCGCCCTGCCCGTGCACCCCGCCGTCGCCACCGGCATACGGGAGGCCCTCGACACCTCGCGGACGGGCACCCGCACCACCGCCCGCCCCGGCGGCCTCACGGTGGCCTGAGCCCACAACCCACGACGCACGACTCACGACCCACGGCCCACGGCCCACGACCCCGGGGACAGTGACGCTCGCCACAGGGCGGCGAAACCCGGACGTAAGGCGGTAAACGCGGCGCACACTCACGCGCCCCCGCCACGCGCCCGATTCGCGACACCCCTCCCGACGGCACCTACGCGCCCCACGCCGACCCCGCGACCACCCGCCGAAACGCCTCATCCCCGTCGCCACGGGCATCCCACATGCCGCACACAGCGATCGACTATCGAACAACCTTCGAACGCCAGGCCAAAGTCGTACCCACAGACCGCCGAAAGACGCTCGAATGCCCGTTTCCTGCGCGGGTGAAACCCGTTGAAGATTGTCGCGCCCGCATACCGCCGGGTACAGTCACCGCACTGCTCTGCCAGCCCCTGTCGTCGAGGCGAAAGAGAAGTTGGTGAACGATCGTCACCCGTCGGGGACCGCAACACCCCCGGCTCCGGCTTCTGAAGCCGACCCGGCGCACTACGCGTCGTACGGCCACCAGGAAGCCGGCTACGGCGACTTCACCACGTACGCCGATTACCCCGCCACCGGTTTTGAAACCGGCTCCCACGCGAACACCGCGAACGCCACGGGCACCTTCGCGGTCGACCCCCTCTTCGGCGACATGCCGGGCCACGACAGCGGCACCGGCTCCTACGACGCCACTCAGTGGTCGACGGGCAGCCACCAGACGCTGAACTACGACCCGTACGCCGCGCAGCACCAGGCCGCGTACGACACGGGCAGCTACGAGACCACGTCCTGGTCGTCCGGTTACGAGCACCTCTCCCAGGTTCCGACGCAGTCGACGAGCCCCGACGCGAGCGGCCAGTGGGACGCGAGCGGTTGGCTGCGGCCCGAACAGTCCGACGACGCGGACCAGTTGGGGCAGGCCGACCAGACCCAGCAGTGGATCGGCACCCAGCACTTCGACACGGGCGCCTTCGACGCCACCCAGTGGAACGGCGACGGCACACCCGTCGGCGACGAGCACGGCGGCAGCACGTCCGAGTCGTACGAACACTCCGGCAGCGCCCCCGATGCGTACGACGAGCACGACCACCCGAAGACCGTCATGGTGGACCTCTCGGCAGAGGCCACGGATTTCCACCAGCAGGCGACCGCCACCTTCGAGCACATCGCCCCGTACGACCAGGACGAACACCTGTCGACGGACGGCGAGTTCGAGACCGACGGCACGGACCGCGCGGTGCTCCTCGACGGCGAGGAGGAGGTCACCACGTCGACAACCCGCAGCGCGGGCCCCGGCCGGGCGGCCACCCGCGCGGCATCGCGGTCGCGCCGGAAGCCTCCGGCCAAACGTTCCGCCCTGCTGACCGTGGCCGTTCCGTCGGCCTGTGTCATGGGGGTCGCCGGAATCGCGGCGGCCTCGGTCGGTGCCACGTCGGACGACACGGAGACGACGGCGTCGATCAAGTCGGACGCCACCGCGGTGAAACCGTCCACCGCCAACAACCAGCTCGACACCCAGCTGGAGAGCCTCTCCGCCGAGGCCGACGACTTCGCCGACCGGGCCAGCCGGACGCAGGAGCGCATCGACCTCAAGGCCCAGCAGGAGCTGGAGCAGAAGAAGGCCGCCGCCGAGGCAGCCCGCAAGGAGCGACTGCGGCCGAAGTTCGCGCTGCCGGTCGCCAAGCACGGGCTCAGCGCGTACTACGGGCAGTCCGGTGTCAACTGGATGTCCCTGCACACCGGCATCGACTTCCCCGTCTCGTACGGCACCCCGGTGATGGCCGCGACCGACGGCACCGTGCGCACCCAGTGGAACAGCGCCTACGGCAACATGGTCATCGTGACCGCCAAGGACGGCACCGAGACCTGGTACTGCCACCTCTCCACGTACAAGGTCGCCTCCGGTACGACCGTCAAGGCCGGCGACACCATCGCCTACTCGGGCAACTCGGGCAACTCGACCGGCCCGCACCTGCACTTCGAGGTCCACCCGGTGGGCGGCTCCGCCATCGACCCGCTCCCGTGGCTACGCAGCCACGGACTGGACCCGACGTAACAGTCACCTCTCGCGGGCGCCCCCGGCGGGCGCAGCACACAGACACGAGAACCGGGCCCCTGCCGAGCAGGGGCCCGCGTCGTGTGCGCGGCGCGGGGCCGGCCGCTACAGCTTCTCCACCGGCGCGTATCGCAGTAGCAGGCGCTTCGGCTTGGTGTCGCCGAAGTCGATCGTCGCCTCCGCGTTCGCTCCGGAGCCCCCGACGCCGACGACCGTGCCGAGGCCGAACTGGTCGTGGGTGACACGGTCGCCCACGGCGAGGGAGACCACCGGCTTCTCGTCGCCGCGGCGGGTCGCGAAACCGGACGCGCCGCGGGCCGAGGAACGGGAGCGGGAGGACGACAGCGACGCCGCGATTCCGGCCGCCGGCCCCGAGGACACCGGCGCGGAGGCGCCCGTGCGCTTCCACTGCAGATGGGAGGCCGGGATCTCCTCCAGGAACCGGGACGGCGGGTTGTACGAGGGCTGGCCCCAGGCGCTGCGGAGGGTGGACCGGGTGAGGTAGAGCCGTTCGCGTGCGCGGGTGATGCCGACGTACGCGAGGCGGCGCTCCTCCTCCAGCTCCTTGGTCTGGCCGAGGGCGCGCATGTGCGGGAAGACGCCGTCCTCCATGCCGGTGAGGAAGACCACCGGGAACTCCAGGCCCTTGGCGGTGTGGAGGGTCATGAGCGTGATGACGCCCGAGCCGTCCTCCTCCTCGTCGGGGATCTGGTCGGAGTCGGCGACCAGCGCCACCCGCTCCAGGAAGTCGGAGAGCCCGGCCGAGGTCGTACCCGCCGCCTCGGCCTCGCCCTCTCCGGCCCCGGCCTCCTGCTCGAACTCCAGGGCGACCGCGGCGAGTTCCTGGAGGTTCTCGATACGCGTCTCGTCCTGGGGGTCGGTAGAGGCCTGCAACTCGGCCAGATAGCCCGTGCGTTCGAGGACGGCTTCCAGAACGGTGGCCGGTCCGGCGCCGGACTCGACGACGGTCCGCAGGTCCTCCATCAGCGTGTTGAACCGCTTGACCGCGTTGGTCGACCGGGCCGCCATGCCGTACGCCTCGTCCACCCTCTTCAGCGCCTGCGGGAAACTGATCTTCTCGCGCTGGGAGAGGGCGTCGATCATCGCCTCGGCACGGTCGCCGATGCCGCGCTTGGGCACGTTGAGGATACGGCGCAGCGGGACGGAGTCCTCCGGGTTGGCCAGGACCCGCAGATACGCGAGGACGTCCCTGACCTCCTTGCGCTCGTAGAAGCGGACGCCGCCGACGACCTTGTAGGGCAGGCCGACGCGGATGAACACCTCTTCGAAGACGCGGGACTGGGCATTCGTCCGGTAGAAGACGGCGACGTCGCCGGCCTTCGCGTCGCCCGCGTCCGTCAGGCGGTCTATCTCGTCGGCGACGAACTGGGCCTCGTCGTGCTCGGTGTCGGCGACATAGCCGGTGATCTGGGCGCCCGCGCCGGCGTTGGTCCACAGGTTCTTCGGGCGGCGGGACTCGTTGCGCTCGATGACCGCGTTGGCCGCGCTCAGGATGGTCTGCGTGGAGCGGTAGTTCTGCTCCAGCAGGATCGTGGTCGCGTCCGGGTAGTCCTCCTCGAACTGGAGGATGTTGCGGATGGTCGCACCGCGGAAGGCGTAGATCGACTGGTCCGCGTCACCCACGACGCAGAGCTCGGCCGGGGGGACGTCCCACTCGTTGGGCGGGACGTCGACCGGGTGCTCGGAGGTGCCGACCAACTCTCTGACCAGGGCGTACTGGGCGTGGTTGGTGTCCTGGTACTCATCGACGAGGACATGGCGGAAGCGACGGCGGTAGTGCTCGGCGACGTCCGGGAAAGCGCGCAGCAGATTGACCGTCGTCATGATCAGGTCGTCGAAGTCCAGCGCGTTCGCCTCGCGGAGGCGGGACTGGTAGAGCGCGTAGGCCTGCGCGAGGGTCTTCTCGAAGCCGTCGGCGGCCTGGGCGGCGAAGTCCTCCTCGTCGATCAGCTCGTTCTTCAGGTTCGAGATCTTGGCGCTGAAGGACTTGGGCGGGAAGCGCTTCGGGTCGAGGTCCAGATCACGGCAGACGAGCGCCATCAGCCGCTTGCTGTCGGCGGCGTCGTAGATCGAGAACGAGGACGTGAAGCCGAGCTTCTTCGACTCGCGGCGCAGGATCCGGACGCACGCGCTGTGGAAGGTCATGACCCACATCGCGTTCGCGCGCGGGCCGACGAGCTGCTCGACGCGCTCCTTCATCTCACCGGCGGCCTTGTTGGTGAAGGTGATCGCGAGGATCTGCCCCGGGTGGACCTGCCGCTCGCCGAGCAGGTGGGCGATGCGGTGGGTGAGCACCCGGGTCTTGCCGGAGCCCGCGCCGGCGACGATGAGCAGGGGGGATCCGGCGTGCACCACGGCCGCGCGCTGGTTCTCGTTCAGCCCGTCCAGGAGGGCCGCCGCGTCGATGGCCGGGCGGGGGGCGCCGCCTCTGTAGTACTCGTCCCGGTCCGGTGGCACGTCGAACTTCCCGCCGAACAGATCGTCCGGAAGCGGCTCCGGCACGTGATCGTCCTCGGGCGGCGGCGGGGGCTCCTCCGCGTGGCCGCGGGGGGCCTGGAGGTCCGCCAGGAAGCTGTCGTCAAAGAGGCTGCTCATCGCTCTCCGAGTCTAGGCGCCCCCACTGACAGCGAGGGGCCGCCCCGGGAAGTCCACACCCACCACCCACCGCGTCCACCTCACGACGGTGAGCGATCGAGCGTACCGCCTGTCGCGCGGAAGAGGCTAAGGTCACGAAAACGTATCGGGCATATCGAACATCAACCTTCACACGGGCCACACGAGTTGGCTAGCTTCTTCTTTAGGTCGTACGACACAACCGGCGAACGTCGCCGGGCCGCACGGCCTCCGCCGAGTCCGGTACGCCTCTCCCGGCGCCGGAACCGGGGACCCACCGACCTCTGGGGTGAATCGACCCGACCGCCGCTCGCGGCAAGGGTCGTAGGGCAAACCTTCCGAAGCTTGCGCCCGAACCCGACAGCTAACTCGGTAGGCGGACAACGGAAGGAGACGCCGCACCATGGCGCCGCACCGCAAGCCGCGTCCGACCGGCCGGACGCGCGCGGGCATACGCACCCCCGCTCTCGCCACGGCCGCCCTGACCTCCGTGGCCCTGCTCTCCCAGACGGCCACCGCCGCGCCCTCCGCCGACGACAGGCCGAGCCTGGAGGAGGTCGAGAAGAAGGTCGACGACCTCTACCGCCAGGCCGGGTCGGCGACCGAGAACTACAACGCGGCCAAGGAGCGGACGACCAAGCAGAAGAAGAAGGTCGACACCCTCCTCGACGACGTCGCCCAGCGCACGGAGAAGCTCAACGAGGCGCGGGAGGAACTGGGTTCGTTCGCGGCGGCCCAGTACCGCACCGGCGCAGCCGCTCCCGACCAGGCCTCGCTGCTCCTGGCGGACAACCCGCAGGACTACTTCGACCAGAACCAGCTGATGGACCGGTTGACGGACCGTCAGAAGGTAGCCGTCGACGCGTACGTCACCGAGCAGGCCGACGCGGCGGAGCAGCGCCGGACGGCGAGCGACAGCCTCGAAAAGCTCACCGAGTCGCAGAACGCCCTCAAGACCAGCAAGGCCAAGGTCCAGGCGAAGCTCGCCGAGGCCCGCGAACTGCTCTCCACCCTCACCGCCCAGGAGAAGGCCCGGCTCGCCGCGATCGAACAGCGCGAGCAGGAGGAGGCCGACCGCAAGGCGGAGGAGCTCGCGCGGCAGCAGGCGGCGCAGGCGAGCCAGGAGACCCCGACCGCCCAGGAGACCCAGGAGGCCCCGGGAGGGACCGCCGGCGGCACGGAGACGTCGCCGGGCACCACCGGGACCACCGCCCCGGTCGAGGACTCCACCTACGCGGCGAAGGCCACCAAGGCCCTGGCCTTCGCCCGAGCGCAGATCGGCAAGCCGTACGTCTGGGGTGCCACCGGCCCCGGCTCCTACGACTGCTCCGGCCTCACCCAGGCCGCCTGGAAGGCCGCCGGCGTCGACCTCCCGCGCACCACCTACGACCAGGTCGAGGCGGGCACCACCGTCCCCCTCGCCGACGCCAAGCCGGGTGACCTCGTCTTCTTCTACGACAACATCGGCCACGTCGGCCTCTACATCGGCAACGGCATGATGATCCACGCCCCCAAGCCAGGCACATACGTCCGCGAGGAGTCGGTCTTCTACGACGGCGAGTCCTCGATCCACAGCGTGGTACGACCGGCGTGACCCCCGCCGGGCCCGTCCGACGGGCTCGGCGCAGCGGCTCGCCTCAGGTCCAGAGCACCGCGATGAAGACGTTCGCGGTGGTCAGCGCGCCCACCAGGGCGAAGAGCGGCTTCTCCACCGTCTCCTCGTCGCGCTTCACGTAGACCAGGCCGAGGATCACGATCAGCAGGGCGAGCTTGATGCCGATCTTGATGTTGTTGACGGGCTGGTCGTCGGCCTGGTTGAGGCCGACGAGGAGGACGCCGGTGACGAGCATGGTGAGCGCGCCGTGCAGCATGGCGGGGACGAAGCGGGCCGCGCCCTGGCCCATGGCCTTCAGCTGGGTGAGGAATCCGCCCAGGAGGGAGGCGATGCCGATGATGTGGAGGCCGACGAGGATGTGGATGAGTACGTCCATGCGCGGAGCCTAATGAGGGGTCCGCAGCCGGTCGGGCACCGGGGGCGGACGCTGCGGGAACCCGCGATCGGCACTTCTCGATGATCTTGCATATATGCGCTCCATAGCACCGCCCCTCCCCCACCCGGTCCGAAATCACCGCATCGGTCATCGCACAGCGTGAAGTCGTCGGCTCCAGACCAGGATCTCGGTCACATACGGTCACCTCGTTATCGGTGCGCGCCACTTCCGTACAACGCGTTACCGAGCCATCACAGCCAGGTTTAGCGTCCTCCCTCAGGTGACCGGCTCCCCACCGCCGCCCGGGCCAGGGGCGGCAGTCGGCCACCACCGCCGAGAAAGGTCCGGCGGCGTCCCGCTCCCCCTGTGCGGGCCGCCGCCGGACGCGTAACCGCTCCCCCCAAGCGGTCCGTACGGACAGACGATGTTCGTACTGCGGACGGCGGTCGTACGGAGAGGACGTGGACTCCACGTGGCAGCGCACCGCAAGCCCAGACAGCGCTCGATCGGCGGCCATACGGCCCGCACGGCCGCGACGATCGCCCTCGCGGGCGCGGCGACCGCGACCGGTTTCGACGGCACCGGGCACGCCGATCCCCAGCTCACACCGGAGCAGGTGAAGGCGAAGGTGGCCAAGCTGTACCAAGAGGCCGAGGTCGCCACGGAGAAGTACAACGGTGCGAAGGAGAAGGCCGACAAGGCGCAGGAGAACCTGGAAGAGCTGCGCGATCAGGCCGCCCGCCGCACCGAACGGCTCAACTCGGCCCGGGACGAACTCGGTTCGCTGGCCGCGGCGCAGTACCGGGACGGCGGAATCGCCCCCTCCTGGCAGCTCGCCCTCTCCGCCGATCCCGACCAGTACCTGGACGGCGCGGCCCTCGCCGAGCGCGTCGGCAGCCGCCACTCGGCGGACGTGGCGAGCGTGCGGAAGCAACTGCTGGAGATCGAACGGCTGCGCGGCGCCGCCCGCGTCGAACTGGGCACGCTCAAGACCCGCCAGACGGAGCTGAAGCGGCACAAGAAAACCGTCACCTCCAAACTGACCGACGCCCGTCAGCTGCTCGGCCGGCTCACCACCGAGGACCGCACCCGCCTCGACACCCGTAGCGGCGGCACAGGGCACACTTCGCGCTCCTCCACCGGGGCCCAGCGCAGCCTCTCCGGCCCGGCCTCCCCCGTCTCCGCCCCGGCCGACGCCCCCAACTCCCGCGCCGCCGCGGCGGTCTCCTACGCCTACTCCAAGATCGGCAGCCCGTACGTCTGGGGCGCCACCGGCCCCAACGCCTTCGACTGCTCCGGCCTCACCCTGGCCGCCTATCGCGCCGCCGGCGTCTCCCTCCCCCGCACCACCTACTCCCAGATCAACGCCGGCCCCCGCGTCGCCCGCTCCGAACTCCGCCCGGGCGACCTCGTCTTCTTCTACTCCGGCATCAGCCACGTGGGCATCTACATCGGCAACGGCCAGATGATCCACGCCCCCAACCCCTCGGCCCCGGTACGCGTGGCACCTCTGGACGAGATGCCCTACGTGGGGGCAACCCGGGTGGCCTGAGCCGGGCCCCGAGGCCTGATGGCCCGAGCGCGGCGGCTGGGAGCTGCACCACCCGTGCGGGAAGCACGCCGGGCGCGTCCGGTGTGCCCGACGGCCCTGGCCGCCCCGGCTCCCCCTGGCCCACCCGCGCTCGCCCACGTCACCGGCAGCCGCACGACCGGCAGAGCGGCCCCGGAGCCTCCGCCCCTCACACCAGGCGGCGTGCCGTCGCCCACCTCGTCAACTCGTGGCGGTTGGAGAGCTGCAACTTCCGCAGGACGGCGGAGACATGGGACTCCACCGTCTTCACCGAGATGTAGAGCTGCTTGGCGATCTCCTTGTACGCATAGCCGCGCGCGATGAGCCGCAGCACCTCGCGCTCGCGCTGGGTGAGACGGTCGAGGTCCTCGTCGACGGGCGGGGCGTCGGTGGAGGCGAAGGCGTCGAGGACGAAGCCGGCCAGCCGGGGAGAGAAGACCGCGTCGCCCTCCTGCACCCGGAAGATGGAGTCGACCAGATCCGAGCCGGTGATCGTCTTGGTGACATAGCCGCGCGCGCCGCCCCGGATCACCCCGATCACGTCCTCCGCCGCGTCCGACACGGACAGCGCGAGGAAGCGGACGGGCTGCTCGGCGTCCGCCATCAACGCCGAACACCGGCGCAGCACTTCGACACCACCGCCGCCGGGCAGGTGCACATCGAGGAGCACCACCTCGGGCCGCGTACTCGTGATCACCGAGACCGCCTGATCGACGTCGGGGGCCTCCCCGACCACCTCCACCCCCGTGCGGTCCGTCTGCCCGATCTCGGCCTGGACTCCCGTACGGAACATCCGGTGATCGTCCACCAGCACCACGCGGACATGCCGCCCGGGCCCGGATGGTCCGGGTGGGGCAGGTGCGGCAGGCGCGGCAGGCGCGGCAGGCGCGGCAGATGCAGTGGTGCCGTCGGGCGTGGGTGCCTGGCCGGGTGCGGCCTGCGGGTCGGCCTCCCCGGGGAGACCCTCGGCCGGACCTGTGCCCCGCGCGGCCGAACCTCCCGGGCCCCCGCTCGACGTCGTGCCCGAACCGCCCTGTGCGGCAAGGTCGTTCGCCCCGCTCGTGTCACTCATGACGTCGTCTCCGCCCTCTCCATCTCCAGCTCGACCTCCGTGCCGCCGCCCGGTACGGCGCGGAGCCGTGCCGTGCCTCCGTTGCGCTCCATGCGGCCGATGATCGATTCTCTGACGCCCATGCGGTCGGCGGGTATCGCGTCGAGGTCGAAACCTGGGCCGCGGTCGCGGACGGACACGAAAACCGTCCTTCCCTCGACCTCGGCGAAGACCTGCACGGCACCGCCCTCGCCACCGTACTTGGCGGCGTTCACCATCGCCTCGCGCGCGGCCTGCATCTGCGCGGTCAGTCCCTCGTCGAGGGGGCAGTCACCGACGACCACCACCTCTATGGGGACGCCGTGCTGGTCCTCGACCTCCGCCGCGTTCCGTCGTACGGCCTCGGCGAGGGTGTCGGGCTCGTCGTCCTCGTCCTTTCCCGTGCCCTCGGGCTTGTACAGCCAGTTCCGCAGGTCGCGCTCCTGCGCGCGGGCGAGGCGGCGGACCTCGTTCGGGTTGTCCGCGTTCCGCTGTATCAGTGTCAGGGTGTGCAGCACCGAGTCGTGGACGTGGGCCGCGACCTCCGCGCGCTCCTGGGCGCGGATGCGCATGAGGCGCTCCTCGGAGAGGTCCTGGGTCATACGGACGAGGTACGGTCCGGCCAGCAGGGTTATGCCCACGAGGACCGCGAGCGCTGCCTGCAGGACCGAGCCGAGGTGAGCGGCTGAGCCCTGCAGGACGAATATCCCCGAGACACCGGCGGTGACCAGCAGGACACCGGCTACGGAGCGCAGCAGGGTGATCGTGCGTCGACGGCGGCCGACCTCGGCCCAGCGGGCCCGGCGCGCGTTGTCCGCCTGGCGCCAGACCAGGGCGACGCCGGCGGCGACGAGCACGGTCGGCCAGAGATACGCCGTGGCGCCTTCTCCGAGGTTCACGTTGCCGACGAAGACCATGGCCACGACGACCATGAGGAGCAGGGCGACTATCTGGCCGCGGTCGGGCTTGCGGGCCACGAGTTTGCGGCGGCCGTCGGGGGAGGTTTCGGTGGCGATGGCCGGAGGCCGCTGGTTGTCGACGCCTCCCACGCCGAGCGGGACGAAGAACCAGAACGCCGCGTAGACGAGGGCGCCGAGGCCGTCGGCCAGGAAGAGACCGGCGAACACGAGCCGCACCCAGGTCACAGGCAGGCCGAGATGTCCGGCGAGCCCTCGCGCCACGCCTCCGAGCCAGCGTCCGTCGCTGCTGCGGTAGAGCTTGCGCGGGGGCCGCGGAGTGTCGACTGGCAGTGCTGCGGCTTCCGGCATGCCATCGATGTTCACACGCATGGCCGAGCGAGGCATCAGGGTCGACCCCCGAGACGCCCCTGATCTTCGACGCGAGCCTGATCGAACACATCCCCCGGCGGATATCAGGGTTCGACCAGGGTCATCCCGACTGCCATCGGACCGGCTCGGCGGTCACGATGGACGCATGACGGATCACCAGCACGCGGCAGAGGAACCGGGCCCCGGTTCGGGTCCGGACGCCCTGCGGCCCACCACGGAGCCGCAGGACGCCATGCCCCCACCGGGCACGGGCTCGGAGGAGCCGCGCGCGCACGGAGGCGCGGGGGCACGCCCCCACACGGGCGCCCGAACGCCTGCGGGCGCGGGCCCGCAGGCGGGCGCGCACACGGGCACGGGCGCAGCCGCGGAGGATCGGTCGGGTGCCGCCGGCCCCGACGATCCGGCAGCTGCCTCCGCCGCCCCGCACAGGTTCCGCCGCGACCGGCGGTACAAGATGCTGGGCGGTGTCTGTGCCGGGCTCGGGCGGCAGTGCGACATGGATCCGGTGATCTTCCGGGTGGTGCTGGCGGTGCTCTCCCTCACCGGGGGCCTCGGCCTCGTCTTCTACGGCTTCGCCTGGTTGTTCGTCCCGTACGACGACGAGGAGGAGAACGAGGTACGCAAGCTGCTGACCGGCCGGGTCGACGGCCAGGCCCTCACGGCCGTGCTCTTCGCGCTGGTCGGCTGCGGTGTCTTCCTCACCATGCTGGGCAACACCACCGTCCTGACCTTCTCGGTGGTCGTCTCCCTGCTCCTGGCCGGCGCGGGGTACTGGTCGCAGCACCGCGGCGCCCCCGACCCCGATCCACTGGCCGCCCAGGCGGTGGCCGACGCCCCGCCGGAGGCCCAGGCACCCCCCGTGGCCTCCGCCTACCCTTCGTGGTGGCGCGACCCCATAGTCAAGGACGGAACCCACATCGGCGGCACGGGCTACCTGTGGGGCCCATGGGGCACCCGCGACCGGGACATAGCCGCGGCCGTCAACATCGCCCAGGGCATACGCCCCACCCGCCAGGACATACGCGTCGCGCGTCCGCCGAAGCCGCGGGGGCCGCGCTGGATCGGCGGCTGGATATTCCTGCTCGCGCTGCTCGCCGGCGGCATCGGTACCGGCGCGACCTGGGAGGGCCGCACCCTGGCGGCGAGCCTGCAGACCGGCCTGGCCTGTGCGCTGACGGTGTTCGGTCTGGGCATAGCCCTCAGCGCCTTCCTCGGCCGTACGGGAGCGGGCTCGATCTTCCTGGCCGTGGTCACGGCGGGCCTCCTGGCGGGCACGGCGGCGCTTCCGTCGAACATCACCACCGACTGGGCCCGTACGGAGTGGACACCACGGAACGCGGAGAGCGTGGCGGCCCGCTACGAGCTGGGAACCGGCGTGGGCACGCTGGATCTGTCCGGGGTGGACATACCGAAGGGCGAGTCGCTGACGACGAGCGTGGAGGTGGGCGCGGGCAAGGTGAAGGTGGTGGTTCCACCGGACGTCACCGTGCGGCTCGACGTCGAAGTGGGCCTGGGTGACATCCAGTTGCCGGGTGACGACAAGGAGGACGTGGACGTGGCACCGGACAAGAGCGAACGGCTGACGCTGGTCCCCGAGAAGGGCTCGGGCGGCGGCGGGACGCTCACCATCGACCTCGAAGTCGGTCTGGGACAGGCGGAGGTGACCCGTGCTGCGGCATGAGTTCCGGCCGGCGAAGCTCGTCGCGGGCCTCTTCCTCACCGCGGCCGGTGTCGTGTACCTCGGCGACGCGGGAGACGCCTGGGAGGCCCCCTGGTTCGTGGCGATACCGCTCGTGGTCGGGGGGCTGTGCATCGCGGGGGCGGTGGCGACCCTGGACCACGCGATACGGGGGCGTCGGGGCGGGGGGCGGACGGGACCCACGGGGGTGACGGGTACGCGAGGACCGGCGGGGGCGACGGGGCGGCCGGAAGGTCCGGCGGGAGCGACGGAGCCGGGAGGGACTGCGGGGCCGACGGGAGCGAAGGGGGCGACAGGAGCGGGCGGATCACCCTGGAGGGACGGACACGGCTGAGACCGGCGGCAACGGATGTGCGTGGCTGGGAGCGGGCGGGCAGCCAGTCGGCGCGGCTGAGGGCGGGCCCAAGAAGGGTGAGCGCGGGAGGGGGATGGGTGGACGCGGCTGGGAGCAGATGGGGGGGCAGCTGTGTCGCTGAGTCGTGGCCCGGTCGCGTCGGCTGAGCCGTGATGGGTGGAGGGCAGCCTGTGGGCCGGATTGGGCAGCGAATGGGGGCGGAGTGTGGGGGCGGGGCCGGCTGAGCGGGGCCTTGTGGGGTCAGTGGTAGGCGTCCGCGCGGTGCCTGCTGGTGGTGCCCCGGCGGCGGGAGCGGATGGCGGCGTCCACGGAGAGGACCGGTGCCCCGGCGAGGATCAGGGGGATCCAGGCCATGAGATAGGGGAGGTCGTTGCCGTAGTAGTACGGGGATGCCGACCAGCTGACGGTGAGCCAGAGGCTGAGGGAGATCAGGGCTCCGCCGAGGGCGGCGAGGCGGGTGAGGAGGCCGAGGAGGGTGCCGATGCCGACGGCGAGTTCGCCGATGGCGATGGCGTAGCCGAAGCCGACGGGGTTGTTCAGGGCCATGTCGATCATGGCTGGGATGGCGGAGGAGTCTCGGGCGGCGCTCATCATGTCGCCGATGGAGCCGGAGCCGGAGTCCGCCATGAACGCGCTGTCGGTGAGTTTGTCCAGGCCGGCGTAGATGAAGGTGACGGCGAGGAAGACGCGTAGGGGCAGGAGGGCGTAGCGGGTGGCGGTGTCCCGCCAGTCGGGGCCCTCGTCGAAGTAGGGGGTGTGGGAGTCCGAGCGAATGTCGTGAGTCATGGTCTGCGCCGCCTCTTGTCCGCCGTGCCGTTGACCCCTCAACAGACGATACGTTCACAGGGGTGGGGGTGCTCAATGGTTCGGGCGTGTTTTTCCGGGTCGGAGTGCCTTGTCGGGGAGGCGGGGTGTGGTTCCGGGGACTTCCTCGCCCCCGCTGCCCTCACCCGTCGTATCCCAGGGGCTGGGCCCGTTCGACCCCGCCCCCGCCCCCGCGCGCGTCCGCCGGGTGCTCCGTCCGCTGCATCCGGCGGGGTGCCGAGCCGCACCCGGCGAGGGACACAGTGCCTCGCCTCTCCCCCGCTCCCGCCGCCCTCCCCCGTCGGCGGCTGTCAGTCCGCTGAGACCTCGATGGTGTAGCGGTTGGTTTCCACGCCGGCCGCTGTCACTACCTGGACTTCGACCTTGCCGGGTTCGACGTCGGCGGGGACGGGGGCGGTGAGGACGGCGTCGGTGGGGTTGCTGAAGCCGCCGGCCACGGGGACGAGGGGGACGTGGACGTGGACGGGGCCGATGCGGACGACCATGCGGGAGAGGTGGTCGGCGGTCTGGGCGCCGAGTGGGACGAAGCCGGAGCCGCGGATCTCGATGTCGTCGCCGTTGCGGATGGGGGCGTCGAGGTCGCCGGCCTCGCGGGCGCGGACGACGGAGAGGATGACGGGGCGGCCGCCCTCGGCGTATTTGCCGGCGACGTAGGTGGCGGCCGAGACCAGGACGAGGAGGGCGAGGCCCCAGGGGAGGTCGGGGAGTTGGTCGGGGCGGCGGGCGAGGCGGACCGCCGCGAAGGCGAGGGCGACGGAGCAGATGAGGACGTACTGGATGTCGGAGAAGCTGCCGCGGCCCGAGTCGTCGGTGAGGAGGTCGGCGGCGCGGGGGCGGTGGGCGCGGACCTTCTGGAGGCGTTGGGCGAGGACACGGAGACCGACCACGCGGCGGACCAGGACGGCGATGCCGCAGACGACGGCGAGGACGGTCACGATGCCGGCGCCGCGGGCGAGGTCGAGGCCGGCGATGAGGGCGTCGCGTTCACGGTGGTCGGAGGCTGCGGCGAGGCGGCCGACGAGGACGAGGACCGCGAAGACGACGAAGAGCACCCAACCGGCCGCGATCGCGCGGGAGGTGGAGAGACGGTTGTCCTCGCCGATGACGGGGGCGAGGGCACCGCCGCGCGCCCGGTGCAGATAGCCGGCGCCGGTGAGCGCCGCGGCGACCAGCAGGGCGGCGAGCAGGCCGGCGGTGCGGGCCGCCGTCCAACCGGCGCCGATCGCGGTGAGGGACTGGACGAGGAGGAGGGTGACGACGGCGGCCCAGACCACGAGGGCCGTGCGCAGCCACAGGCGGGCCAGCCAGGCCTCGCCCTCGACCCGGCCGCGTTCGGCGACGAGGGCCGCGGACTGGGTGAGTTCGTCGGAGACCCACTGGCGGGAGGCGGACGCGGAGTGCGCGACGGCCGCCGGCAGTCCGTGCCCCGACGCGAACTCCTCCCGCTTCAGCAGGAACTCGGCGACGGCGCGCCGGTGTCCCGCGCGCGCCCCGTGCGGGCAGTCCCCGCACGTGCACCCGCCTTCATGGGCGCCCGCGCCCATGCCCGCTCTCGCCTCCTGCACCGCCATGCCCGAGCCCGCCTTCCCGCGCCGACGTCCGTGTGCGTCTGCGCGCCCACGTCCGCGTACTTCGGCCTTCGCCGCCACCGTCATTGCCCTCTGCCGGCAATGCTGTTACCGCTGATACTTCCGAGTCGATACCGCCGTCGTGCGGGTCGTACGTACGTCCGCTCATTACCACAGCCGTGCGGACGTACAACTGCCCTGCGATGACAGCGAATTGTGCCGTATGGAACACGGTCCGCATTCGGCAGGGCCACTCCGTGCGTGGGAGGCGCGGGGTGAAGTGCCGGTGCTCGTGTTGACCCGGCTGGGAGAATCCTCCTATGGCCGAGATCATCCAGCGCGACGGCGTCTGGGCCTTCGACGGCAGCACGGTCCGGATCACGCCGGGCCTGCACCGTTCCGTGGCGCTGTTCCGGCAGACGTACGGGGAGATCGCGGTGCCCCTGGAGGCGGTGGCCGGTGTCGTCTACGAGCCCGAACGCAGGCGCGGACGGCTGCGGTTGCGGCTTCGCGAGGGCAGTGATCCGCTGCTTCAGGCCACGGGCGGGCGGCTGCCGGACGCGGCCGACCCGTACCGGCTCACGGTCGATCTCGACCGGTCGGGGATCGCCGAGTACGTGGCCGAGGAGATACGGCAGTCGATGCTGCTGGAGCAGACGCCGAAGGAACCCGCCAGTGCCTATCTGCTGCCCGGTCCGCCCGTGCCGGTGTCGGTGCGGTCCAGTGACGGCACGGTGTCGTTCGACGGGACGCGGGTGCGGATCGACTGGAACGACACCTCCGACCGGGTCAAGCGCGCGACCGGCCCCCGGATCATCGACGTGGGTGAGCTGGTGCAGGTCGAGTGGCTGCCCAACTCCGGTTACGAGGACGGTTTCCTGCGGTTCGTGACGCGCGAGACCGTGTTCTCGAAGCTGCCGCCGGAGCGGGATCCGTTCGCCCTCGACCTGTGGGGCAGTACACGTCGCGACCTGCTCACGGCCCTCGTCGCGACGGCGGTCACGGCGCGGCTCCCCCATCCGTCGACACGGGCGAACGACCACGCGGACCGGTCGGGGCCGGCCGGGACCGTCACGGCCCGGCCTCCGGCCCCCGACCACCATGACACGCTCCTGCGCCGGCTCCGCGAACTCGGTGAGCTGCATCGTGGCGGTGTCCTCACGGACGAGGAGTTCGCGGCCACGAAGGCGGCGGTGCTGCGCGACTTCTGACGGCTCGCGCTCAGGCGCCGTCCTCAACTCAGCAGGTCCGGCTCGCTGCGGCTGATGTCCTGCCACAGCGGCTGGTAGTTGATCCACGCCACCAGGTCGCCGCCCGCCTGTTCCCGTGTCGCGACGGCCAGCCGGTGTTCGATGAGCAGGGGCCGGCCCGCCGCCTTCGCGGTGAGCTGCACCTGCGCCGAGCGTTCCATGGACAGGAACCACCAGGCCGCCGCGTCGACCGAGTCGCCGACGGTCAGCAGACCGTGGTTGCGGAGCACGAGGGCCTTGCGGCTGCCGAGGACCGCGGCGATGCGGCGGCCCTCGTCCGCGTCCACAGCGACGCCCGTGTAGTGGTCGTAGAGCGCCTGGTCCTCGTAGAAGGCGCAGGACTCCTGGCTGATCGGGTCGAGCAGCTCGCCGAGGGCGGAGAGGGCGCGGCCGTGCACGGAGTGACAGTGGGCGACGGCGACGACGTCGGGGCGGGCGGCGTGCACCTGGGCGTGAACGGTGAAGGCGGCCTGGTTCACGTGGTAGCGGCCCTCGATGACCTGGCCGTCCTGGTTGGCGAGGACCAGGTCACTCACCGTGACGTGCTTGAAGGGCATCCCGAACGGATTGACCCAGAAGCAGTCGCTGTACTCCGGGTCGCGCGCGGTGATGTGTCCCGAGACCCCCTCCTCGAACCCCATACGCCCGAAGATCCGCAGGGCCCCGGCCAGCCGTTCCTTGCGGTGCCGCCGCTCGTCCTCCGGCGACTCGTGCATCGGCGGCATGGCGAACCGGAGCTGGTCGGTGGGTAGGGGCAGGGGCGGTGTGGGCCCGTGCATGTGTCCTCCAGAGTGACTTCCTTTACAAAGCGGAAGTTACCGTCGGTCCCCCACGGAGAACAGGTCCGTCCGGTGAAGAGGGTGCGCAACCGTTACGCAAGTCACCGAAGCGCGTCAGATGGCACTCCGCCGGGCGGGCCGGGCGACACGGTACGTCGCTCGGGGTAACCGGACAGTGGTTGTCGGGTATCCGCGTGAGACTCGACGTATGCCGGAGAATCTTTCGAACTGGGGCGCCTTCGTCGCCGCCGCACCCGAACTCGCACAGACGGTCGAGGCGCGCTTCGGCGCCTTCACCCATCACGTCCTCGCCACCCTCCGCAGGGACGGCTCGCCGCGTACGACCGGGCTGGAGGTCCGGTTCGTGAACGGGGAGCTGTGGCTGGGGATGATGCCCGGCTCGCGCAAGGCGCTCGATCTGCGCCGCGACTCCCGCTTCGCGTTGCAGGCCAACCCCGGGCCGGGCACGGAGATGGGCGGCGGGGACGTACGGGTGAGCGGCCGGGCGATCGAGGTCGACGATCCCGCGGTGAAGGCCGCATACGGCGAAGAGGTGGAACCGCCGGAGCCGTTCCACCTCTTCCGCACCGAGCTGACGGAGGTCGTGCGGACCTACGTCGAGGACGACAAGTACCTGGTCGTCCAGGTCTGGAAGCCCGGAGAGCCGGTGCGGACCCTCAAGCGGACCTGACCGCTCAAACGGGAGTCACTCCCACTCGATGGTGCCCGGGGGCTTGCTCGTCACGTCGAGGACGACGCGGTTGACGTCGGCGACCTCGTTGGTGATGCGGGTGGAGATCTTCGCGAGGACGTCGTACGGCAGCCGGGACCAGTCGGCGGTCATGGCGTCCTCGGAGGAGACCGGGCGCAGGACGATGGGGTGGCCGTAGGTGCGGCCGTCGCCCTGGACGCCGACGGACCGGACGTCCGCCAGCAGCACCACCGGGCACTGCCAGATGTCGCGGTCGAGGCCGGCCGCCGTCAGCTCCTCGCGGGCGATGGCGTCGGCCTCGCGGAGCAGGTCGAGCCGGTCCTTGGTGACCTCCCCGACGATCCGGATGCCGAGGCCGGGGCCGGGGAACGGCTGGCGCTGGACGATCTCCTCCGGAAGGCCCAGCTCCTGGCCGACCATCCGGACCTCGTCCTTGAAGAGCTTGCGCAGCGGCTCGATCAGCTTGAACTCGAGGTCTTCGGGGAGGCCACCGACGTTGTGGTGGGACTTGATGTTGGCGGTGCCGGTGCCGCCGCCGGACTCGACCACGTCGGGGTACAGCGTGCCCTGGACCAGGAACGCGACCTCGGGGCCCTCGTCGGCGATGATCTCCGCCTGGGCCTGCTCGAAGACGCGGATGAACTCGCGGCCGATGATCTTCCGCTTCTGCTCGGGGTCGGAGACCCCGGCCAGCGCCTTCAGGAACCGCTCCTCGGCGTCGACGACCTTCAGCTGTACGCCGGTCGCGGCGACGAAGTCCTTCTCGACCTGCTCGGTCTCGTTCTTGCGCATGAGGCCGTGGTCGACGTAGACGCAGGTCAGCTGGGAGCCGATGGCCTTCTGGACGAGGGCCGCGGCGACGGCGGAGTCCACGCCGCCGGACAAGCCGCAGATCGCGCGCTTGTCGCCGACCAGCTCGCGGATGGCCTCGACCTGCTCCTCGATGACGTTGCCGGTGGTCCAGCTGGGGGTGATGCCCGCGCCGCGGTAGAGGAAGTGCTCCAGGACCTGCTGGCCGTGCGTGGAGTGCATGACCTCCGGGTGGTACTGGACGCCGTAGAGCTTCTTCTCGTCGTTCTCGAAGGCGGCGACCGGGACGACGTCGGTGGAGGCCGTGACGGTGAAGCCCTCGGGGGCGGCGGAGCAGGCGTCGCCGTGGGACATCCAGACGGACTGCTCGTCGGGGGTGCCCTCGAAGAGGGTGCTGCCGGACTTGGAGACGTGCAGGGGGGTACGGCCGTACTCGCGGGCGCCGGTGTTGTCGACGGTGCCGCCGAGGGTGGTGGCCATCAGCTGGAAGCCGTAGCACATGCCGAAGACGGGGACGCCGGCCTCGAAGAGTTCGCGGTCGAGGCGGGGGGCGCCCTCGGCGTAGACCGAGGAGGGGCCGCCGGAGAGGATGATCGCCGCCGGGTTCTTGGCGAGCATCTCCGCGACCGGCATGGTGCTCGGCACGATCTCGCTGTAGACCCGGGCCTCGCGGACGCGGCGGGCGATGAGCTGGGCGTACTGGGCGCCGAAGTCGACGACCAGGACGGTGTCGGGGGCGGCGTTCGCTGATGACACGGGGTGCCTTCCGGCGGTTGGGCGGGGTCTGTGTGTGTCCGAGTCTACCGGGGTGCGCGCTCCTGAAGTGGGCCCACCGGTCGCTCCGCCGAGAGGGCACACCGGCCCCGGCGGAGGCCCCGGCAGGAGAGAGCCCCTGGGGTGGGGGCGGCAGGGCGCAACCTCGCGACGGACGCGGACGGCACGAGCGGCTCGCGGCGGACGGAGGCGACGCGGAGGGATGCCTCACGTTGGGTGGGGGGGTTCCGGAAGCGGCGGCGCACGCGACCGAGGCGACGGAAGGGCGCGGTTGGCCGGGACGGCGAACGCAGCTCGGTCGACCAGACAGTGGAAGAGCACCTGACCGGTCAGCGCGGCGAGGCATCTCGGCCGGCCGGGACGGGGCAAGCAACTCGTCGACCGGGTTCGGCGGTATAACCGCAGGCGAACGGGGCTGTGGAGGAGCGCGCGGGAGGTCGGGCGGGCGCACAAGCCGCAAGCCGCAAGCCCTCGAGGCTCCGGAAGAGCACGCAGGCGACCAGAGCGCAGTAAGAAACCGCAAGCCATCGGGGCGGTGGAAGAAGCCGCAAGCCATCGGGGCGGTGGAAGAAGCCGCAAGCCGTCGGGGTGGTGCAAGAAGCCGCAAGCCATCCACGCTGCAGAAGAACGCCCAGGCGGCCAGGGCGAAGGCAGAAGCCGCAGGCCGTCGAGGCTGCGGAAAGCGCGCGGACGGCCGGGGCGGTGGAAGAGGTGCGAGCCGTCGGGGGCAGAAGAACGCGTCGGCGGTCGGTCGGGCGGGCGGGCGGAGTCATGGGGGGTGGGGAGGGGGGTGTGGCATAGTGGGGGCATGTTCGCGCACTCGACCTTTGTCTTTAGCTATGGCACCGGGCCCACCGGCTGCCATGGTCGTGCTGCTTGAGCTACTGACAAGCGACTTCCCCAGGCGCCCCGGGCCGACAAGGTCCGGGGCGTCTGGCGTTTTCCGGGTCTTGCCGCTCCGGGGAGTCCGTTCGACTTCCGACGAGGAGCCCCAGAGATGACCATCACCTCCACCGAGAAGACCGGCGCCCGTACCTCCGAGGCGGCTGGTCTGATCACCGGCGCCCGGGAACGCATCGACGCCCTGGACGACCGGATCATCGGCCTCATCCAGGAACGCGTGGCGGTCTCCGCCGTGATCCAGGAGGCACGGATCGAGTCCGGCGGCAGGCGCGTGAACCTGTCGCGCGAGATGGAGGTCCTGGCCCACTACAGGGACGCCCTCGGCAAGCCGGGCACCGCGCTCGCCATGACCCTGCTGGAGCTGTGCCGAGGCCGCATCTGACCGGCGCGCTCCGGCGGCGCACGTACATACGCCTGCCGTCTCACCCGTACGGCGCGTGACCGCCGTACGACACGCTTCGTTGGTGTCGGTGTCCGTGCCAGCCAGGTGCGGGCCCGAAAGAACCACGCGTGGCTCCGCTGGAGCGATGAGGCGTCCGGATCGTGCCGTGCGCCGTGGGACCTCGCTCCGGGGTTGTGACCGGACGGCAGGGGACAGCAGCCCGGTCACGCAAGAGATCGGCCGGCTCCGGGGACGCCCGGGGCCGACCGGCGGAACTGTTCCAGGGCGGGCAGACCGGTCGCGGAGGCCGTTCTCCCCCTTACGACGCGGAACGAACCGCCGACACGACCAGGCAAAAAAGGACGGAGGGCCCCGCGGTCGGCCTGTTACAGCCGTCCCCGGGGCCCTTGGTCCCACCGCGTCCGCTCAGCCGGCGACCTTCTCCAGCTTCGCGACCTGTGCGTCCAGGACTTCGGCGGGCACCTCGGCCTTGTCCGCGTCGAGCATGTTCATCGACGAGAACGTGATGAGCGTCGAGCCGCTGCGCACCACCGTGAAGGACATCGGGATCTTCGCGCCCTCGATGTCGCCCTTCAGCTTGTACGCGACGGCCTCGTCGCCCTGCTTCGGTGTGGTGAGGGTCTCGATGTCGGTGTACTTGTTGCCGACCTGCTCGTACCCGTCGCAGCTCTCCGTCGCCTTGCGCAGGTCGGCCATGACCTTCTCGGCGTCGCTCTGCTCGTGCGCGGCGAGGGCGACGGCCAGCACGGTGGCGGACAGCTCGTCCACTGCGGTGACCCTGCGTCCGGCACGGTCCTTCGCCTGCGGGTCGGAGGTGAAGTAGAACATGTTCGCAAGGGCCTGGCAGGCGGCCGGCTCCGCGGGAACAGGTACGGCGGGCATGTCGTCCGCCGGCATCTCGGAGATCGTGTAGCCCTTCACGTCCCCCTTCGCGAGGGCCGCCTCCTTCAACTGGGCCTCGGTCAGCGCGGGCTTCCCGGCCTCGTCCTTCCCGTCCCCGGCGGCCGAGGCGCTGTCAGCGGCCGACGGCTTCGCGTCAGCGCCCTTGTCCTCGTCGCCGCCCCCACCACACGCCGCGGTGAATCCCAGCGCGACCGCGACCGAGACGGCCACCGCCACCCGCGACATCGTCGACTTCATGTCCCCCACCTCATGCTTTTCGCTTCATGCATCACAGAGGCCCCACAGGCCCCATCGAACATGTATGTGACGGCGGGGCGCGCCCATCGGTTGTGCTCCTCACGCCCTCTTTGCGCGTGACTCGCGTCACACAAAAAAACTGTCATCGCGAGGGCAACCCTTCGCACCACTCACCAGTCACATCTGGCACACGAGAGAAGAACCCGCGCTCGGAGGGGGGTGCGGGTCCTTCTCCGTAACTCTTTCCTCCCCTGGCTACTTCTTCGGCGGCACCGTCGGTACCGGCACCAGCGGCAGACGCAGCGCGCCGAACGCGTCCGCCGGGACCGCCGGGTGCAGGGGCTCGACGGGGCTGAGGCGCTCGTAGGCCTCGCCGGGGGCCGGGCGCCGGTCCGGCTCGCCGTTGTTCGGCCAGTACGACATCGCCCGCTCGGCCTGCGCCGTGATCGTCAGGGACGGGTTGACGCCCAGGTTCGCGGAGACAGCGGCCCCGTCGACGACGGAGATGCCGGGGTGCCCGTAGAGGCGGTGGTACGGGTCGATCACGCCGTCGTCCGCCGTGGCACCGATGGGGCAGCCGCCGAGGAAGTGCGCGGTGAGCGGGGTGCCCATCAGTTCGCCCACGTTGCTGCCGGCGAAGCCGTTGATCTCGGCGGCGATGGCGGACGCGGCCTGCGAAGCGGCCTCGATCTGCTTGGGGTTGGGCGCGCCATGGCCCTGACGTGCCGTCAACAGCCCCTTGCCCAGGCCCTTCGGCTTCAGGTGCGTCGACAGGGAGTTGTCCAGGGACTGCATCACCAGACCGATGATGGTCCGCTCCGACCAGCGGCGGTTGGAGAGCGAACGGGCCACCAGCAGGGGGTGTTTGGCCGCGTACCCGAGCCAGCCGAGGACCCGGGTGGCGCCCGATGCGGTGCCACCCGCGTACGGGACCTGGAGGATCGACAGACCGCCCATCGCGTTGGAGCCCTTGCCGTAGCGGACCGGCTCGATGTGGGTGCTGTCGTCGGGGTGGATGGAGGAGGTGATCGCCACGCCCCGGGTGAAGTCGACCTCGGGCGCGCCGTGCGCCTTGCGGTAGCGGCGGTTGTCGGTCTGGGCGCCGACCAGCGCTTCGGAGTTGGTGCGGGTCAGCATGCCCAGGCGGTCCGAGAGGTGCGGCAGTTGGCCGTTCGCCTTCATCCGGTGCAGGAGGGTCTGGGTGCCGTAGGTGCCGGCGGCGAGGACGACGCGGCGGGCCCTGAGCACCCGGCCCTCGCCCTTCCTGCGGTTGTCGGTCGGGAGGGTCGTCACGGCGTAGCCGCCCTGCGAGTCCTCCGTCAGGGCCACGACCGTCGTCATCGGGTGGACGACCGCGCCCGCTTTCTCGGCGAGGTGGAGGTAGTTCTCGTTGAGGGTGTTCTTCGCGCCGTGGCGGCAGCCGGTCATGCACTCGCCGCACTCGGTGCAGGCGGTGCGGGCGGGGCCCACACCGCCGAAGTAGGGGTCAGCCGCCTGGTCGCCGGGGGCTGCCTTCGTCTTGCCGTCGGCGTCCTCGCCGTCACCGAAGAAGACGCCGACCGGGGCGAGGTGGAAGCTGTCGGCGACGCCCATCCGCTCGGCGGCGGCCTTCAGGTGCACGTCCGACGGGGTCATCGTCGGGTTGAGCCGTACGCCGAGCATGCGGCGGGCCTGGTCGTAGTACGGCTTCAGCTCCTCCTGCCAGTCGGTGATGTCCTTCCACTGCGGGTCCTCGAAGAACGGTTTCGGCGGTACGTAGAGGGTGTTGGCGTAGTTGAGGGAGCCGCCGCCCACGCCGGCTCCGGCCAGCACCATGACGTTGCCCAGGAGATGGATGCGCTGGATGCCGTACATGCCGAGGGCGGGGGCCCAGAGGTAGTTCTTCAGGTCCCAGGAGTTCTTGGGGAGCGACTCGCGCGTGAACCGACGGCCCGCTTCGAGGACGCCTACCTTGTAGCCCTTCTCGGTCAGGCGCAGGGCGGTGACCGAACCGCCGAAACCGGATCCGACGACGATGACGTCGTAGTCGTACGACACGTGCTCTCCTCGTTGAGAACGGTGGGCGGGCCCGAAGACCTAGCGGAGCCTCAGTGCCTTCATCACCTTCAGGCTGCGGCTCATGAACTGGGCGTACTTCTCGTCGTCCATGCCGAGGGACGGGGCCATGGGCAGCAGACGCTGCTGGGCGACGGTCTGGGCCTCCGTGTACTTGAGGATGCCCTCGGAACCGTGGCGGCGGCCGAGACCGGAGTCCTTCATGCCGCCCATCGGGGACTGCACGGAGCCGTAGGCGGAGGCGTAACCCTCGTTGACGTTGACCGTGCCGGCGCGGACACGGGAGGCGACCTCGCGGCCGCGGCGGCCGTCCTTGGTCCAGACGGAGGCGTTGAGGCCGTACGCGGTGGAGTTGGCCTCCGCGATCGCCTCGTCCTCGTCCGTGAAGCGGTAGAGGGAGACGACCGGGCCGAAGGTCTCCTCCGTGCACACGGACATGGGTTCCGTGACGCCGTCGAGGATGGTCGGCTCGTAGAAGTAGGGCCCGATGTCGGGGCGGGCCACGCCGCCCGCGACGACCGTCGCGCCCTTCTCCACGGCCTCGTCGACGTGCCGGGTGACGGTCTCCAGCTGGCGTTCGCCGACGAGGGAGCCCATGTCGGCGCCGTACGCGAGGGACTTGCCGAGGCGCATGGCCTTGGTGCGGGCGGCGAAACGCTCCAGGAAGGCGTCGGCGACGGACTCGTGGACGTACAACCGCTCGATGGAGATGCAGAGTTGGCCGGCGGAGGAGAAGCAGGCGCGGACGGCGCCCGCCGCCGCCTTCTCTATGTCGGCGTCCTCGAGGACGAGCATCGCGTTCTTGCCGCCGAGTTCGAGGGAGACGCCGACGAGGCGGGCGGCGGCGCCCTGCGCGACCTCGCGGCCGGTTCGGGTGGAGCCGGTGAAGGAGACGTAGTCGGCGTGCTTGACGACCTCGGGGCCGATGACAGGGCCCTCGCCGAGGACGACCTGGAAGACGTCGGCGGGCAGGCCGGCCTCGATGAGCAGGTCGCGGGCCCACAGGGCGGTCAGGCAGGTCTCCGTGTCGGGCTTCATCACGACGGCGTTGCCCGCGACGAAGGCCGGTATCGCGTCGCCGACGGAGAGTTCGAGCGGGTAGTTCCAGGGGGCGATCTGGCCGATCACACCGCGCGGGTGGCGCAGTTCGGTGACCTTGGTGAGGGTCGGTACGGCGCCGGTGTGCCGCTTCGGCTTGAGGTAGAAGGGGGCCTTGCGGCCGTAGTGACGGGCTGCGACCGCTACGGCCTGGACCTCCTCGTGGGCGTGGAGGCGGGCCTTGCCGGTCTCCAGCTGGATGAGGTCGAGCACCTCGCCCTGGCGCTCCAGCACCAGGTCGTGGAAGCGGAGGAGTACGGCGGCGCGCTCGCGCACGGGCCGCTGTGCCCAGACGGCCTGGGCGGCGCGGGCCCGCTCGTAGGCCGTCGCCACGTCCTCGGGGGTGGACTCCGGCAGGTCGGCGAGCTTCTCGCCGGTGAAGGGCGTGTGGTTGGCGGTGCGGCCGGAGCCGACCACGCCCTTGGTGAGCTGGGCGACCAGTTCGGGGGTGACCACGTCGGCGGCGGTACGGGCGCCCTGCGGGGCCGCCGCGAGGGGGTTGGTGCCGGTCGTCCGTGCCGTGCCGGTCGTTCCCGTGGTGGTCGTGCCGGTCTTTTCGGGGGCCTGCGAGTCCGTCATGACGCGCAGGGTATTCCGGACCGGACGACTTTGGGTACCCGGCGGTAACAGGGTTTCACCGGGACGCTCGCACCACGCCAGTGATCGCTGGCAACGAAGTCGCTGATCAGGGCGGCGGACGGTGCCGTGCGGCCACGAATGCGGCGTCGATCACTTCCGTGCCGGAAGACGGCCACGGTCCGGTCACCGGTGCCGGCTTGGCGGCCTACGGCCCGGTTTCCAATGCCGGCGCGGGCTACGGTCCGGTCTCCAGTGCCGGTCGGCGGCCTACGGCCCGATCTCCAGTCGCTCGCGCGCGCCCTTGAAGACGGCCGTGCCCTTCTTCTCGTCGGCCGTGCCCTTCGGCATGTCGACGCGCAGTTCGTACATCCGGTCGTCGTCGGTGCGGACGATCAGTTCCAGGACCCTGGTGGGGGTGCCGTCCAGGTAGTGGGTGGTGTCGGCGAGGACGGCCTCCTGGTCGTGGAAGCTCGTGGCGGTGAAGTTGGCCATCGACTTCACGTCGCCGGCCACGATGTCCGTGGAGTCCTTGGCCTGTTCCATGGGTGAGGCGGGCGCCTGGTCCCACTGCGTCAGCCGTACCCGGACGACCTTCTCGCCCTCGTAGGTGACCGTACGGGGCCGCCCGTCGTCGCCGTCGCCGCCCTCCGCGCGGAGCCGTTCGTAGGGGCCTGGGAGGGAGAGGACGGCGTCCATGGCCTCCTCGCGGTGGGCCACCCAGCGTGTGCCGGGGGTCGGGGTCGGGCTGGGGGACGCGACACGGGCGTCCACCCATCCGACCTTCGGCTCGGCGACCTCGGTGACACCGCCGTCCTTGTCGAACGCGACCCCGGCCCAGGCTCCCCCACCGGCCAGCAGCAGCCCGGCGGCGGTCGCGACGGCGAGACGACCGGCGCGCGCCCTGCGCCGGGGGCGCGCGGCTCCGGGCCGCACGACCTCGGTGTCCCGCACGACCTCGGGCGCATGCAGCTCACCCCGTACGTCCTCGCGCTCCTCGCCCCGTACGTCCTCGCCGTCCTCACCCCGTACGCCGAGCCGCAATGTCCCCGCGTCCTCGCCCAACTCACGGAGCCCGGCAGGGGTCTGGGTGTCGGGTGTCCGGTCCTCGGCCACGTCGCGCAGGAACCCGGCGGTCTCCTCGGCGTCCGGGCGCAGCGCGGGGTCCTTGGCCAGCAGTCGTACGAGCAGGGGTCCGAGGGGGCCCGCCCGCTCCGGCTCGGGGGGCTCGGCGGCGAGGATCGCAGCGAGCGTGGACTCCAGGGTGGTGCGGCGGAAGGGGGACCAGCCCTCGACGGCGGCGTAGAGGAGGACGCCGAGCGACCAGAGGTCGGAGGGCGGGCCGGCGGCTCCGGGCCCGGCCATCCGCTCGGGCGCGACGAATTCGAGCGACCCGACGAACTCCCCTGTCACGGTGAGCGATTCCTCGCCCTGGACATGGGCGATGCCGAAGTCGGTGAGGACGACCTGGCCGTGCGGCCCGAGGAGGACGTTGGCGGGCTTGACGTCGCGGTGCACGATGCCGACACCGTGCGCGGCGTGCAGCGCGCCGACCACGGCGAGGCCGATGCGGGCGGCCTCGACGGGGGTCAGGGCGCCGCGTTTGAGGACCTCGTGGAGCGACTCCCCGCGGACCAGTTCCATGACGATCCACGGGGCCCCGTCCTCGACCACGACGTCGTGGATGGTGACGGCGGACGGGTGGTCGACGCGGGCGGCGGCGCGGGCCTCGCGGTAGAGCCGGTTGGCGGCCCGCCGACGGGCGTCGTCCTCAGGACCGACGGGGCCATCGGGGCCGCCGTCCGGGCTGCCCGGGGCGTCCGGGCCGGCGGGGCCGTGCGGGTCACCGGGCAGCCTGGGCTGTTTGACGGCGACTTCGCGGTCGACGAGTTCGTCGACCGCCCTCCACACGGTGCCCATGCCGCCGGATCCGACGCGCTCCATGAGGCGGTAACGGCCGCCCACCAGGCGACCGGTGCTCCGGAACGTCCTGATGCCGGACGGGAGTTCGTCGCGCGGATGTTCGCCGTCGTCGCTCATGCCCCATCAGTACCGTGTGGGGCCGGAGCTTGTCGACGCGGGCCCGGTGGACCGGTGTCGACAACGCTCGCGCGCAGTAAGTCTAGCGACGCCGGTTCCACAACTCCTCGGCCCAGTCGTACCGTTCGCGGTGCTTGGGCAGGGCGGTGCGGCCGACGGCGGCGGCGAGTTTGCGCAACCGGCGCCAGTCCAGGGGCGGTTTGGGCTCGGGGACACCGGGGCGGTCGCGGGGCACCCGGACGCGCACCGCCTTCGGCGAGACCCGGCAGTGGACAGGGGTGGGCAGGACGAGTGCCTCGCCGTCGACGCCGACCTCGATCTCCGGCCGGTCGGCCTCGACGACGATCTCGTCGGCGACGAGGAGGCTCAGGCCGGGGGCGTTCGGGCCGAGGACCAGCCCGGCGGCCTCGGCGGCGCTGTCGACACGGATGCCGACGACGCCGAGCACCCCGGCGTCCAGCCGTTCGCGGCGGCCGAGCCCGACGAGGTCGTCGCTGCGGTAGACGTTGTTGCTGACGAGGACGGCCTGGGGCGCGTCGATGACGGCGTCCCCGATGCGGGCGGTGAGGTGCGGGCCCCGCTGGTGCGTGAGCAGTTCGGGCAGCAGTTCCAGGGTGGTGCGGACCTTGTCGTCGCGGTAGGCGGGGCTCTGCACGACGGCGGCGTACGCGCCGAACGAGGCGTTGTTGACGAAGGGGTGGCCGCTGGCGTAGCCGAGGTCGACGTGGAGTTCGACGCCCTTGTCGGTGAGGGCGTCGAGGCAGGCGGCGGGGTTGTCGCGGTCGAGGCCGAGGTCCATGGCGAAGTGGTTGCGGGTGCCTGCGGAGATGACGAGCAGGGGGACGTCGTACGCGGCGGCGATGGCGGCGACCTGGGCCTGGGTGCCGTCGCCGCCGGCGACGCCGAGGAGGTCGGCGCCGTTCCTGACGGCGTCCCGGGCCAGCACGGCGACGTCCTCGTGGCGGGCGGGGTCGAGGAGGTGGACCGTGGCGCCGAGCCGTTCGGCGCGTTCCTTCAGCCGGAAGCGTTCGACCTTTCCGCCGCCGGACTTGGGGTTCATGATGAGGAAGGGGCGGGTGGGGGCGGGGACGCGGTGCTCGGGGACATGCACCTGGTGGGACTTGGTGCTGCTGAGGGCGAACTTGCCGGACCAGACGGCGACGCCCCACAGGGCGGCGGAGACGATCACGACCCAGAGCAGGTTGACGACGGCGAACCACCAGACGACGCTGACGGGCGCGGCCACGGCCAGCACTCCCGCCGCGATCCGGGCGGCGCCGCGCCGGGTCAGCACCCACCACAGCGAGGCCACGGTGAGTCCGGCGCCCAGCACGACTCCGGCGACGAGCAGCAGGCTCGCCCCGCGCGCGAAGCCGAGGGGCAGCAGCACGGCGAGGACCGCGCAGCCGAGGGCGGCCCTCGCCGCCCAGCGTTGTCTCGCGTGTGCCCGTACGTCCAGGTGTTCGATGCCCACGCTCGCTCGCCCTTCGCGCCGATCATGCACTTGACACGGCATGTTAGGGGCAAGGGGGCACGAGCGGGCGACGACCCGGGGAGCCGGACCCTGCGGGAAGCCGGACTACCCGGGACGGCGGACTACCCGGGACGGCGGCTCAGTGCTTCCAGTCGGCCAGATAGAACAGTTCGAGCTGTCCGTACTCGTCGTCCACGTCCGAGAGGTCCTGCGCGATGGTGTGCAGGAGCGAGACGGAGCGGACGAACCCGTGGACGTCGGCTCCGAGGAACACGGCACTCGACGAGAGGACCAGCGCGATCCGGAACGGCGTTTCCGCCCCCCGGTCCCGGAGGATGTCCGTCAGGGCGTCCCAGTTCTCGCCGTAGTGGTCCGGCGCCGACAGCGCGCGCCCCAGAACCCTCAGCAGGTCCGATTCCGTCGTCACGTCGGCCAGATCGGCCTCCAGGACGGTGAATCCGGCGCCGCTCAGTTCCTCGACCACTTCCTCGCGACGGCTCTGCGGCGCGAAGTACGGTTCCGACGGCAGCCAGGGCAGGACGTCCCGGGGGTCCACCCAGGAATCCTGGAGATCATCCGTCGTCATCGCACCCGCGCAAACGTCTTGTAGTGACCGGTCCGGTGCGCGATCGTACCCCTCCCCCTGGTGCCAAGCCGCTCAGGCCGGGTCCGTCAGGCCAACTCGCCTGCCCCGATTGACGGTTGCTCGCGCGGGCCGCCTATAGTCCGGTTGCTCACGCAAGCAGGCCGTATGGGCGCCCCCATGCCGTGGACCATTCGGTCGGATCCCGTGCCCGGGGAGGGCGTCGCCTGCCGTCAGGTCACTCGAAGGGCAGGTAGCCGTGCGTCGGCTCTGGGGTTGTCTCATTCTTTGCGTCGCCACCGTTGCGGGGTTCCTCCTCCACGACATCCGCGACAGCGCGGCGGCCGACCGCAACGAGAGCTCCCACGCCTACGGTTCACACCCCCGGCAGACCCTCGACGCCTACTGGAACGCCGCTGGTGAGGAGCGAGGCGGGAAGCAGCCGGGCATCGTGATCCTGCACGGCGGCCACTGGTACGAGGACACCGGGTGGGCCACCTGGTCGCGCACCTTCGCGGACGCGGGGTACGCCGTCTTCGCCGTCGACCACCGGCTGAATTACGACGCTCCCTGGCCGGCCCAGCGGACCGACGCGCTGTCCGCGCTGGACTGGATCCGCGCCCATGCCGCCGACTTCGACGTCGACACCGACCGGCTGGTCCTGCTGGGCTCCTCCTCGGGCGGCCAGATCGCCACGGCCGTCGCCACGTACGGCTCCGGCACCTTCCGCGTCGACGGCGTGGTGGCCCTGTCCCCCGTCAACGACCCGTACCGCGCCTGGCGCGACGGCAACGCCGACGACGCGACCGCCAGGCAGCGCAAACTGCGCGACAACGCCACCCTCCTGGCCCGCTGTCACCCCGAGACGGTCGACAACTCCGCCTCGGCGCATCCGGGTTGCAAGGACACCTGGACGGACATGGTCGTCAGGAACCGTGCCTCGGGCGGCGACGACGCCCCCATGCTCCTGATCCACTCCGCGGGCGACTTCGTGCCCGTCCGGCACTCGCTCGACCTCGAAGCCGCCGAGGAGAAGGACCACAACATGCCCGCCAACGGGGTCACGGTCGAGACGGTGGCCGGTACCGCGCACGGCGGAGCACTGTTGAAGGAACCGGGGGTGGCCGACCGGGTCCTGGGCTGGATCGCCGAGAGGACGCACTGAGCGCCCCGAGCTGATGTCCCGGCCCTCCGCCGCGGTCCCGCCCACCGAGGTGCTCCCCCACAGGAGGCGTACGCTGCCGGGCGGCGGCCCCCCCTACATCGCGTCGATCTTCAGGTTCGCGATGGCCGTGCGGGCGATCTCGCGGCCCTGCTCGGTGAAGTGCCCCTTGCCCGGATAGTCGATCCAGAGCCGGTACATGTCACCGTTGCCCGCCCGGTAGTACAGGACCCGCGCCTCACGCAGGCGCGGGGCCTGGGTGTCCGTGGTCGTGTACCTGATCGTGTTCTCGGCGGCCTCACGGTCCTGGAACTTCGCCTCCTGCGGCCGCCCCTTCGGCGCGGGAACGTCGGCGATGTCCAGCGAGTACTCGCCGTCCTTGACCACCTCCCAGTCGGCGTACGCCCTGTCCAGCGCGACCCCCGGGATCTCGTTCTCCTTGCCGTCCTTCTCGATGTCCCGGTCGACGTTGATCCGGATCAGCCCGCTCGGGTCGCTGTACTGCGCGAACGTGCCGTCGGTCTCGTCCGGCTCGAACCGGTCCTTCACGAAGTCCGCGGGCACGCCCACGCTCGCGGCGACCTTCGTACCGAGGTCCCGCTGCTTCCAGCCGTCCGGCAGCGGTCCCGCGAAGGGGTCCGCGATCACCACGTAGGCCGTCACCGCCGCCGCCACGCCCAGCACGCCGAGCCCGGCGACCGCCGTCGCGACGACCGCCGCGCCGACCCCGGCGAGGGTCTTGGCGCCGATCCTGATGCCCTTGGAGTCCCCCGCGTGGGGCCCGGCGGTCGTCTGGACCACCTGGATGGGCGCGGGCGGGTTCGCGGCCGCCTCCAGCAGTTCGCGGACACGCGCGGCGCTCGGGCGGCGCGCCGGGTCCTTCTGCAGCAGGCCGTTGATGGCCTCGGCGAGCGGGCCGGTGGCCGAGGCGGGCGCCGCGGGCGTGGCGTTGAGCACGGACTGCAGGGTCGCCGGCGTGTTGCTGCGTCGGAAGGGCGACACGCCCTCGGTCGCGGCGTAGAGGACGACGCCGAGCGACCAGAGGTCCGACGCGGGGCCGGGGCGCTGGCCGAGCACCCGCTCGGGGGCGATGTACTCGGGCGAGCCGACGAAGCCGCCGGTGTCCGTCAGATTGGTCTCGCCCTCGATCTGGGCGATACCGAAGTCGGTGAGGACGACCCGGTCGTGCCGACCGAGGAGGACGTTGTCCGGCTTGACGTCCCGGTGCAGGATGCCCGCCGCGTGCGCGGCCTCCAGCGCGCCGAGCACGTCGAGGCCGATTCTCGCCGCGTCACGGGCCCCGAGGGTGCCCTCCTGGAGCGCGTCGCCCAGCGAACGCCCTCGTACCAGCTCCATGACGATCCACGGCCGGTCCTCCACGACCGCCACATCGTGCACGTTCACGACCGACGGATGATCGAGCCGGGCCGCCGCACGGGCCTCGCGGCGCATCCGCTCGAAGGCGTTGGCCCGTTCGCGCTCGGGAAGATGGTCGGGTACGCGAGGCTCCTTGACGGCGACCTCCCGGTCCACCGTCTCGTCCTGCGCCCGCCACACCGTGCCCATACCGCCGTGCCCGAGCTTGGCGAGCAACCGGTAGCGCCCGGCGATCAACCGCCCGGTGCCGGGGTCCTGCGAGGACGGCGCCGACTGCGGGGGCGGGGTGGGCCGAGCCGTCTGCGCCGGCTGTGGCTGCGGCTGCGGGACCGGGGAAGGCACCGGCCCGGCCGCGACCGGGCTCGGCTGCGCGTAGGGGTTCCCCGGGTACGGCGCACTCGGCTGCGGCGGTTGTAGTCCGAAACTCGTCGGCTCGTCGGCTCCATAGCCGGGCCCAGGCCCTGATCCGTAAGGGGCGCCCCCGTTGCTGCTCATACGTTCATCTGTATCGCGGGAAGCGCTTCGGCATCCAGCCCCGTCGCTTTCCGGTCACAGACCCGTGACGCGGAACACCACTTATCTCCGCCTATCGCCGCCTATCGCCGCTTCAGTCACGTACGAACGAGTCCACCGCCACGTCGAAGTACTCCTTCGCCTCGCTCACCCTCCCGACCGGCGCCGACACCCACACGTCGTACAGCCGCCCATCCCGCTCCCAGCACAGGTCGTACGTGTGCCGGGGCCCCTCCGCCGCGCTGAAGCCGTCCCAGGTGAACTCCCAGAGCGCGGCCTGCCGTCCGTCGTGCGTGGTCTCGGTGACCCGGCCGTCGCGGTAACCGGGGTTGGTGGACGGCCCCTTCGCATGGGCGCGCCGCATCACCCCTGCCGGCCCGCCCGCCTCCGGGTCGTCGACCTTGACCCCGATCCGGATGACCTGCCCCGGCGACATGTAGAAGACCCGCTCGCCTTGCGGCTCCCGGGTGAAGTCGTCCGGCACCGCGAGACTGAAGCCCCGCTCGTCCTCGGCCAGCCGGTACCCCGAGGGCACGGTCGGCGCGGTGGCCGCCCGCGAGCGCGTCACGGTGGGCGCCGCGTCGCCCGACGTGCCGGATGTACCCGATGCACCGGACGTACCACCGGGCTCTCCGGATCCGCCCGACACACCCGGAGTGCGCGAAGCACTCGGCGTGCCGGACCCTCCCGACTCGCCCGGCGATCCCGACTGGCCGGACTGCCCGGACTGCCCCGACTCGCCCGCCGTGCTCGACCCGCCCGGCGTCCGCGGCGCCGAAGTGCCCGGTGTGCCGCCCCCACCGCCCCCCTCCCGCATCAGCAGCGCCGCCGCCGAGACACCCGCCCCGGCCATCGCCGCCACCAGCGCCGCCGCGACCAGCACGCTCCGGGTGGAGTGCGGCGGCCGCCGCTGCCCGGGCTGCTCCCGCAGCGCCGCCGAACCGGGCCGGCCCGGCCCCGACGGCGACGGTCCGCCCCCGGCCGCCGTTACGTCCTGGGCGGCGGCCCCGGCGGCCCCGGCGTCCCCCGCGGCATCCGTACGCCCCGCGTCCCGCCCCGGGCGCGGCACGTCCCGCCGGGTCGGGGTGTAACCGGGCGACGTCCTCGGGTACTTCGTCGTACGCGGCGTCCGGCCGGTCTCCCGGAACGCCCGCAGCAACCGCTCGGCCTCCTCCGCGTCGAGCCGCCGGTCCGGATCGCGCTCCAGCAACCCTCGTACGACCGGGAGCAGCGGCGCGGCCTGCGCGGGCGGCCGGATCTCGTCGACGACGACCGCGTGCAGGATCCCGCCCAACGAGTCGCGCCGGAACGGCGATTCCCCGCTGAGCACGGCGCACAGCAGCGCGCCCAGCGACCACAGGTCGGACTCCGGCCCGGTGCGGACCCCGGACATGCGCTCCGGGGCGGTGTACTCGGGCGAGCCGACGAAGGACCCGCTCTCGGTGAGCGTGGTCGCGCCGGCGACCTGGGCGATCCCGAAGTCGGTGAGGACGACCCGGTCGGTGCCGTTCTCCAGCAGGACGTTCGCGGGCTTGAGGTCGCGGTGCAGGACCCCGGCGTCGTGCGCCCGCCGCAGCGCGCCCAGCAGAGCGATCCCGATCCGCGCGGCCTCCCGCGCGTCGACGGGGCCCTGCTCGTCGATCCGCTCCGCGAGCGAGGCTCCGTCGATCAACTCCATGACGATATAGGGCCGTTCGTCCTGCTCGACGACGTCGTGCACGACGATGATGTGCGGGTGGCCGAGCCGGGCGACCGCCCGTGCCTCCCGCAGGGTGCGCTCGCGCCGTTGCCGGGAGCGCTCCTCGGGGAGCGAGTCGTCCAGGGCGAGTTCCTTGACCGCCACCTGCCGACCGAGGAGCTGGTCGGTGGCCCGCCACACGATCCCCATACCGCCGCGGCCGATCCTGGCCTCCAGCCGGTAACGCCCGGCTATGACACGGACGTTCTCCCCCTCGGTCCCCATACGCCTCATCATGCCGCACCGGACCCGAACCCTCCGGTGCCGCGCGACCGGCTGGCCGACAAGCGCCGCACACACGTCTCACGAGCGTCTCACGAGCGCCTTGCGAGCGCTCCGCGAGCGCCGCGTTGGGCGGTCCGGCGGCGTTGGGCGGCCCGGCGGACGCGGGCCGGTCGGCGGACGTTGGGCGATCCGGCGGTGGCGGGGCGGTCGGCGGACGTTGGGCGATCCGGCGGTGGCGGGGCGGTCGGCGGACGTTGGGCGATCCGGCGGTGGCGGGGCGGTCGGCGGACGTTGGGCGATCCGGCGGT
>NZ_JAQYWT010000236.1:0-378 GCF_036322545.1 Streptomyces sp. SP18BB07 | reverse complement strand
CGGTCGCCGACGGTGAGGCCGGGCACCAATGGCCCGAGAGCCGCCACCGTCCCGCAGAACTCGTGGCCGAGGACGTGCGGAGCCGTGGAGCCGGAGGCCGGGTGAGGCTCGGTGACCGGGATGGCGTGCGGCCCGTCGGCGTACTCGTGCAGGTCGCTGCCGCCGCTGCCGCAGTCGGCCACCTCGACGAGCACCTCGCCGGGCCCGGCTCGGGGGCCGTCCACCTCGGCGACGCGGCCGTCCCTGGCTCCGTGCCAGACGGCGGCCTTCATACGGCGGTCCGGGGCCGGAACCGGGGTCACCGGAAGAGCGAGTTGACGTAGTCGGCGCCGATGCCGACCTTCTCGTAGTGCGTGCGGCACAGCTCGATGTAGTCGT
>NZ_JAQYWT010000235.1:0-406 GCF_036322545.1 Streptomyces sp. SP18BB07 | reverse complement strand
TGTTGTTCCGATCTCGTTTGCGTCGCGGGGCGGGGTGGAGGACTCGGCGGCGGCCTGGCGAAGCGGTCATGTCTTCCATCGTTGGGGGTTCCCGGGCGGGGCCTTCGCCGCTGGGGGCGCGGCCCGGGGTGGGGGTTCGGATGCGTCGGCGGGGGCGGGTGGTTCGGGGTTTCCCGCGCAGTTACCCCCGCCCCCGTAAAACAGGGGCTGCGCCCCCGGGGTGTCAGGCCCCCCGCCCCCGCGCCCTCAGACCCGCCGGGCCGGGGGGGTCTTATGGGGCGGGGGTTGGGGGAATTTATTGCAGGGGGCGCTGCCCATGATTTTCTGGGGCGCGGGTAAGTGGGCGGGACACCAGGAACAACCCGCACCCGCCGACGCATCCGAACCCCCACCCCGGGCCGCGCCC
>NZ_JAQYWT010000234.1:0-9661 GCF_036322545.1 Streptomyces sp. SP18BB07 | reverse complement strand
TCACCCTCGTCGACCACATCCACCATGACCAGTGGGGACAGACCCGAAAACACCGTCCGCACAAGCTCGTTGACACCCATCACATGAAGGTCAACGACCCTCACAACTCTCTGTCACCACCGAATGTGAGACAGGGCCGCTCGTTTGACAGACCCACCTCGTGGTCGACCGCCTCAGTGCCACGCCGCTCGCCGCGATCGGCGCCGGCTCCAGCACCTTCATCGTCGTCACGGGGCTCGTCCTCACCATCCAGGAGAAGCTGCAGAAGCCGTAGGCGGACTCCACCGCACCGCAGAACGATGCTGCCCGGCACCACCTCGGTGCCGGGCATCATCTGTTGGCGAGCCGGAAACGTCGCACCTGCCGGGGCGACGGTCAGGGCGTGTCGCCGGAGTAGTAGAAGCGGCAGCTCACACCTGGGCCGGGGGTACGCGCCTCACCGGGTCGCGGGTCGTACAACGACCGCCCGCCGGGGAACCTCCCGAGCTCCGTGGACAGAGCCGCCCCGTCGTCGACTTCCGCGGGCCGCCATTCGTGGATGTCCAGCAGTAGGCCGTCCAGCGGGCCCCCGACGAGTTCGGCGTAGGTCCGGTGCGGGAGCGGGCCGGGGTTGGGGTCGTCGTGGTCGTGGCCGTAGACACGGCCGTTCAGCAGCTGCTCGTCTCCGTTCATCCGTCCAGCCTCGCAGCCACCACCGACAGCACCCCGCGCGGCGGCGGCTCCGGCACGTGGCTGGGTTCATGGAGGCTGGGCCGGACCCGCCGTGCTCACCGTGCCTTCGGCAGCGCGTCCAGAGAGCAGTGCTCCTCCCCCGCGTGGCGGCCGGCCACGCGCCACACCGGCTCATCGCCCCGTGCTGGTCAGCTGTGGCCAGCGTCGTGGTCGCCAGGGTGATCCGGTAGCCCACGCTGCGCGGGCGGCGTTGCCGCGTCCGGTCGCCGGTGCGTTGCGGTACGCGTCGTAGCGCTCCAGTTTGGCGACCAGACGGGCGTAGGACATGGTGCGGTCGATCTCCACGAACGCGCTCTGGCCGTTCGTCAGGAGAACGCCGGCGTCGGGGAGCAGGGAGCCGGCCGGGGGTGAGGTGGGCGGCCTCGCGAGGCGCCAGTCCGTGTGTTCGGCCGCCTGCGCCTGGCGGAAGGTGACGACGGTGTCGACCAGCGCGAGGCCGTGCTCGCGCAGTCCCCTCTTCGTGGCCGCGCGTTGCCCGATAGTCCGTCCGGACGTCGGCGGGAGCTCACCGGAGGCGGCGGCTTCCCCGAGACCGGCGGGGGTGCAGTACCAATAACTCTGCTGGGCACGGTGGGTCCGCCCGGCCAGGGCGTCGGCGCGCAGGTCACGCAGCGCGCGGCGTACGTAGTCGGTGCCTGCTGGTCCGGCAGCAGGGCCTTGAGCTGGCGAGGCGTGGCAAGGCACGGCTGGGCGAGAGCCAGGAGGACCTCACCCTGGATCTCGGCGCCTGCCCGGGCGGGACTTCCCCGGCCGGGGCGCTGTCTCCTGGGAACTACTGATAGAGGAGATAGAGGAGTTGAAACTGGCCAGGGCCGATCGACAAGGGATCTGATCAGCGACAACCGGCAGGCGGCGGCCGGAAGCCACGGGCTGGAAGCCACGGGGCTGGGAGCGGGGCTCGCCGTGTGGCTTGCCGCAGGTCCGGTGGTCGCATCGGTGTCGGCCGGGGTCGGTGGCGGCGGCTGGGTCAGCGGACGGGGGCGGTGGTCATCGCGTCCGCGGATCTCCCCGGCCGTACAGGGCCGGATCGGTGACAGCTCCGGCTCGCACGCAAAGGGGCGCGCGAGCCGGGGCCCACCATGAGCAAGCACCCCTTGTCCGCGGCCTGTTCAGCCAGGCACGCCTTGTCCGTTATGGCCCTTGACCACCCCTTGCCCGGGCGGTTCGTACGTGGCCGATGCCCCACCGCCCGACGGGAGTTCAGCGACCCGACTGGGAAGCGCCCTCCACCAGCTGGACGACGACATCCAGGATTCCCTGGCCGAACGCCGTGGGGGCGACCAGCACGCCGAAGACCAGCACGATGACGACGGTCAACTTCTCGTCGAACCGGCTCCGGGCCTGCGTACGCCGACGCAGCCGCACGACGATGATGACCGCCAGCAGAACCGCCACGTTGATCGTCAGTACCACCCGGCCAGCCCTCCCCCATCAGACACAACCGTCCGCCGACTTGTGTAGCCCCGACCCACTCCGCGTGGCTACCCAGTTACTGATCGTTGGCGGCAAAACGCTTCTGCCCGGCCGGTTTTCCGGCCTTGACCAGCCCGTACAGCCGCGTAGCGCCCACACACGGAGCGGTGCGCATCGGACGGGCGGCGCCATGCGTCGTGCACTAGCGTCGACGGCTTCTACGACTGGTCGGTGGCGTCGGACCATCGCTTTGCCAGGATGTGCCGGTTTCCGACCGGAGCCTGCCGGGTGGTCAGTCCAATGCGGGGCGTGCGCGGCGTGTGGTGCGTGCGGGCCGCCCGACTGCGGCGTACCAGACCAGGGCCGTGCATAGGAAGGCCGTCGCCGCGGAGGCCAGTGACCTTGTGAGGGTGTCGTTCCGTGCGCCGGAAACGAGGGCGACGGCCAGTGCCAGCATCAGGGGGGCGACGGGCAGCTGACGGGGGTTCCGCGTGGCGCCTGGCGGGGCGGTCGGCGGCAGCAGCCAGGTTGCGAGGCCGTAACAGGCACAGGCCAACAGTGTGGCTCCCAGTGCTGAGTCATCGCAGTGTTAATTCCGTTGGGGAGAGTTCGGCCACGTGCGTCTTGCGGCACGACGTGGGCCGCCGGGCTCGGTCGGCCCACCGACGGTCCGCTCCTATTCGGTGAGTGCCCGCCCCTGCCGGCGCTGGGCGGCGAACGCCAGGGCGGGGAGGGGTGCGGTCGGCAGGATGAGGACGATCAGGTCCGGAAAGGACTGCATGAACGCGTCCGGCCGGACGACGATCGCCTGCGTGCGGACGATCGCAACCGCCGCGACGGGGATCAGCCACCGGTGGTCGCCGGTGGCATCCGTCGCCACCCACGCGGCGATCAGCGAGGTGACTTCGAGGGCGAACAAGCCGCGTTGGAAGGTCGGACTGACGGAGATGATGTGCAGGCCCCCGGCCCCGAACATGGCGAGCACGACGGGAGCCAGCCAGCGGTACGAGCGGCGTCGCAGACGGCTGGGACGGCAGAGCGCCAGCACGGCGCACGCGGCGCACAGTGCCCCCGAGAGCGCCAGGTCACGGGCCGTTATCGGGGTGCCGAGACCGTAGTAGCCCAGGCCCGCCTTGCCCTCGTCGCCGAAGAGGATGCGGCCGTGGGACGTGACGCCGGCCCAGATCATGGCTGCCGCGGCCAGCAGCGCGATCCACGCTCTGCCACGCAGCAGAGCGATCAGGCAGCCCAGCGGGAGCAGCCCGTAGGGCAACAGCCGTATCCGCGTGGGACCTTCGGCCCACGGGTATCAGCCGGAGAAGCGGAAGGCGATGGCGTGCTGTCCGGGGTCGATGCGCAGTGCCCAGTGCCACACGTCCTGCAAGTACGGAACCAGCGCCAGCGCGGCGAGGGCCAGGGCGGCCAGGTGGATGCCGTCCAGCCACCACGGCCGAGTGGTGTCGTCAACGGTGGCACGGGCGCGGGCCTGCACCCCGGCGCGCACCAAGGCGGCAACTTCCCGCGGCAGGGGCCAGGAGCGGCCGGGGTACGCCTCGGCCAGGCAGGCCAGCAACTCCTCGCCCTGCCGGGAACGGTAGGACTCGGGGTAGGCCGCGAGCAGCAGACGATTCATGCCGGAGCCGCTCCGGCATCCCGGCGGTGTCCGATGACGACGGCCGCCGCCTGCTGCATCCGCAGCGCCTCCCGGCCGAGCGCCTCGGTGCCGTCCTCGGTGAGCCGGTAATAGCGCCGCGCCCGCCCATCCACGATCTCCTCATGGCCGGCGGCCACCAGCCCGGCCCGCTCCATCCGCTCCAGCGCGCCGTAGAGGGTGCCTACAGCGATCCGCAGCCGCCCGTCGGTGGCCTGCTCGGCAGCCTTGATGATGCCGTAACCGTGCAACGGACCATCCATGAGCGCAGCCAGGATGAAGTACTGCGGTTCCGTCAAGGGCGGATTCTGTCTGGTCATGCGTCGAGCATATATCGAGCTCCGAAATATATCTGCCACCTCTGGAGAGCTCAGGCGTCGTGTCACAGAGCGGTCGTTCGCCAGTTCTTGCTCGCTGCAGCCGGGCCGCCTTCTACGATCGAAGAACAACTGGCCATACAGCTGGCCGAGGTCCGGGCTGAGCGGGACGAACTCGCCGTCGCCGACGTGTTCTTGAGCGGGTGAGCGAACAGCTTGCCGGCGAGCGCGCCTTGGCCGCCCCGGCGTCTGGGCAGGTGGGCGGCCGGGCGGTGATGCTGATCCCGCAGGGCGAGCCAGACGTGGAGGAGACCATGCTCCCGTCGGACTATCAGCGCATCCTCGCTGCCGTACGGCAGGCGGCAGGCTGCAGGACCGGTCATGGCCCGGCAGGTCGTCGAGATACTGGGGAGTCGACGTCGCGATGCGGGCCAAGCTGGAACCGCTACGCGGGAGACTGATCAGACTCGTCGATCGAGACCGACGGTGGAAACTGCCCGACGGCCGGTGCACCACTCGCCTGCGACCAGGGACGCTGCCGCCCTGATGGCGCCCGTTGCTTGAATTCCCCACCCCTCAGGCTGTTCCCCAAGTCTGCTCATCCGGTACGTCTTCTCTACCCGTGCAGCGGTCCGTACGACTTTGATGGTGCCGGAGTACATGCGTGCGCCCGCACGACAGAGGGGTTTGCATGTGCCGTAGCGGCATGTGGTCCAGTAGGCGGCGAGCACGACATTGAGAGGTTCCCTCGCATACCCCTTCCTGCGATTCCCCGCCGGGTCAAGATCGGCGATGCCGCCGCGTTCGCCGGGACCACACCCCGCGCCATCCGCCACTACCACGCCATCGGGCTCCTCGCCGAACCGGAACGCGGCAGCGACGACCGCCGCCGCTACGGATACGACGACATGATCCGCCTGCTGTGGATCCGCAGGATGGCCGATGCGGGGATCTCCCTGGACGACATCCACGCCGCCTTCGAGGGCACCACCGGCATCGAGCAGTCCCTGGCCCGCCTGGAGGGGTCCCTCGCTTCCAAGGCTGCCGCCATCGAGGCCCAGCGGGCCGCCGTGAACCGTCTCCGCAAGGTGGGCAGCCCCCTGGGCCTGCTTTCACCGCTGGTCACGGGCCGCCTGCGCGATCTACCGCCCGGAGCATTGCGCTTGACCGACCTCGACACCCTCCTGGTCACGGAGCGCGTCTTCGGCCCTCTGGGCGCCGCTATCCAGGCCGACCGGTTCATCGTCCTGGCCACCCACCCCGAGCTGCGGGCCGAGGAGGACCGACTGGCCGAGGCCGAGGCGGCCCTGGACGACACCATGTCCCCCGACTACCCCCACATCGAAGACCTGGCCACCCAGCGATGTGATCACGAGACCGCCCTGGCAGCCGCCATCGAAAGATCCGGCCTGGAAGAGGCCCTCGACGTCCTCCTGGACCGGGAGGACGAGCACGCCGGCGAGGAAGAGGACGGGGCGAGGGTGAGCGCGATGGGGGCCCTCGGCAAGATGCCGTACGACTTCTCTCCGGCCCGAGTCCGGTACGAGGAACGTGTCATCGAACTGCTCCACCCGGCCGATCAGGACGGCGACACGGACCCACGGACCTGCTGATCGACGTCGGCGCCCAGAGCGAGCCCGCCAAGAGCAGCCCGGAGTCGTGCGGCGCGAGCGTAACCCCGGTGCCCCCGGCAACCGTTGGAATTGTGTGACGAAAGCCAAAGAGGACGCCGAGGGCAAAAGCGACACGGTCAAGGTGGCGGATCCTGCCGCCCGGGAAGATCGCGGCGACCGGCGGAACTACTCCGGCGAACACCGCCATCACGGCCTGCACTTCCTCGCCCTCACCGACGAAAACGGCCGCCTGATCCGGATATCCGCCGCCCAGTCCGGACGCACCCACGACATCACTGCAGCCCGCCACGACCACGCCCTGGCCCACCTGCGCGCCGCCGACCTCGACGCCCTCGCGGACCTCGGCTTCCGCGGCCTGGACAACGACGTACGCGACCCCGTGATCGTCACCGGCTTCACAGCCGGCCGCGCCCACGAGCTCACCCCCGGCCAGAAGGGCGCCAACCGTGTCCTCGCCGTCGGACGCGCGCCGGTCGAGCACGGATTCGCCCCCCCTGAAGAACTGGCTGACCCTCACCAAGCTCGCATCGACCCCGCCCATGCAACCCGCCTCCTGCGCGCCCTGCTGGTCCTGCTCGTCCTGACGAACCTCGACCTGCGACTTCAAGTTGGCGGAGGCTCATCGTCACCGCGCGGTACGCACCACCGGAGGAAGTGGCGCACCGGATGCCGGGAGGTACCCACTCCCTCATCGGCCAGTGCTCGTCAGTGTGGAGCCCACTCCCATCCGCTGGGCATCGCGGTGGACTCCACTCCCACCCGGTTGTTCGCCACGGTGGGCTCCACTCTGCGGCGGCGCAGGAGCGCGACGCGCCATCGCGCCATCAGACCGTACGGCTCAGGAGCCAGGCGAGGCCGGTGTACGGCTGCGCTGCTTCCTGGACCTACGCCAGGAGCCCGGCTCGTGGCCCTGCGGACGGCCACGCCCTCGCTGACCAGCCGGGGTCGGCGCCATGGTCTGCTTGGGGCGGATCAGCGCGATTATTCAGTCGTGAGCCCGACACCGCCTCCTCGCCGCCCGCGGCGGGGGTGGACGGCGAGGAGTCCGGTCACTTCTCCCTGGGCTTGTTGCGGACCCCGATGGTCCACATGACGAGGGACGCCGCTCCAAGGGCTGCCACGATGAGCGGTAGGGCTTTGTTCGACCCCTCTGCCGTGAGGCCTTGCAGCACCGCGAGCACGGTGACGACCGCGACCACGGACAGAAAGATGCTCATCTTGACTTTGTTGCTCACGGTTTGTCGTGCCCTTCCGTCACGGGCCGGCCACGATGCCGGCAGTGGCGATGATGCCGGTTTCACCTGCGGCGCCGATCCCGGCAAGGCAACCCGTGCCAGTGCTGAAGATGCTCTTTCCCTCATCGAGAGCGTCGGAGAGGCTGAGAAGTCCTGTGGGGTCGCTGTTGTTAATGGGGTCGCTGGCCGCGTAGAGGTAGGGGTTGGTTTCCTGGCCGGAGGGGTCTGGCTGGGTGCAGCGGCCGAGGGACGGGTCGTAGTAGCGGTGGCCCATCTTGTAAAGCCCGGTCGGGTCGGCGTAGGCGCCCGCGTATCGGTACGGCTGGGGGGTGGTCTTGGTGGTGGTGCCGTGAGGGAGGCCGGTGGGGCCGTTGGCGTAGGTGTGGGGTGCGCTTGCCGGTGTCGTCGGCGAGGCCGAGGACGTTGCCGCTGGCGTCGGTGAGGTAGTAGTAAAACTTCCCACCAGTCGTCATGGAGTTCAGCGTGCCCGCCGGTTCGCGGATGAATCCGGTCGCCCTGAAGCTGTCCCAGCCAGATGACGCCGAACGAGCCGGGCGGGCGGCGATCAGCGCGCTCCGCGAAGTCACCCGCCTCGTCCGCGAACAAGGCACCCCCTGACGGCGAAGCCAAGACCCGCCTCCTGACCCTGCGGAAGTACACCAGCCTGCGACTGGTGCCCCGAGAGCGCAGGCTGGTGATGCGGAGTGGCCGGTGGATGTCGCCCTCGCGCGGCCCGTGACGCAGTTGCCGACAGGCCCGTCGTGGGCTTACGAGATCAAGTTATGGACAGGTTTGATGCTGTTCGTTGTGCGCGTCTGTCGCGCGCGCCGCAGCCCTTCAGCCGCAGGCAGATGGACAGGCAGATGGAATGGCGGCTGCGTACCGGGCCACGGGCTTCGCCGATACTGCCCGGTGGTCGTCGGCGACACCGCCGTCTACCGCAGGAACAAGACCGAACAGCTCATCTGCCGCCCCCTTGCGCGACCACCACACCACCCTCGCTCTACCTCGCCTGCCTCACCCACCACTTGGCGGCTCCTGCAGACCGACGAGCCTGTCCGCAGGGCACGGGCGTGACGGCCGCCGCGGAGATGTCCGGCAAACCGCGCACTGCCGACAGCTCCCGTACGGCGCCGGACGTGGTCCGTCTGCATCCGGACGTTCATCTGCGTTGCTGCGGTTACGGGTTCCTCATGTCCTGGTGTCCATAGGGTGAGCTGGGCATGATGGGCGCATGCTGGTCGCCGTGGTGACCTCGTGCTCGTTGCGAACCGTGTCACGGCGGACGATCTCGAAGCCGCCTTCGTCCATGACGGCCACCGAGGCGAACCAGACGGGGGCGTCCTCGTCGGGCTGGACGACGACGAAGGTGTTGTCCGAGTCGTTGAGGTCGCTGATCATCATGAACAGCGCGTCCTCGGAGGGGTCGTCGATGCGGTCGCCGTTCTCGCTGTCGGCGCCGTAGTACAGAGCCCCCATCGTCGTCTCTCCCTCGCCCTGTTCGCCTTGGTCGCCGTCAGCATGGCATGCAGAACCGACAACCCGGACCGTCACAGCCATTCACCGATCGCGGCGATCAGGACGGTCGCCTCGAAGCGGACCGCGAGCTTGTCGAACCGGGTGGCGACCGCCCGGTTGCGCTTGAGCCGGTTGATCCCGCACTCGACCGCGTGCCGGGCCTTGTAGTCCTCGCGGTCGAAGGCCGGAGGCCGCCCGCCGGCCTTCCCTCGCCGTTTGTGGTTGGCAACCTGGTCAGCCGGCTCCGGGATGGTGCATCGGATGCCGCGCTTTCGCACGTAGGCCCGGTTGGCGCGTGAGGAGTACGCCTTGTCGCCCCGCACCCGCAGCGGGCGGACGCGCGGGCGGCCCGGTCCGGTGCGGGGAACCCGGATGCCTTCCAGCACGGCGATGAACTGAGGACTGTCACCGCGCTGGCCTGCGGTGGCCAGCAACGACAGCGGTCGCTGACCCTGTTCACAGGCCAGATGAATCTTGGTGGTGAACCTCCCCGGGACCGGCCCAGACCGTGGTCGTCCGGCTCGGTACGGGTGCCGCCGGGCGGTTCCTTCTGGGCCTGGCCGTCGCGGCGGGCGCCTGCGGCGTGCTGATGGGCCCGGCAGATCGTGGAGTCCACGTTGACCTCCCACGTGATCAGTCCCGCCGCATCCGCCCGGGCCTGCAGTCGGGTCAGCAGATCGGGCCAGGTGCCGTCACGCTGCCAGCGGCGGAACAGCCCATAGACCGTCTGCCACGGCCCGCACTCCGACGGCAGGTCCCGCCACGGAGCACCGGTCCGCACCCGCCAACGGATCCCATCCAGCAGCCTCCGTCGGCCCAACGACGGCCGCCCCAACACCACGACCGGCAGGAACGGCTCCAGCACCGCCCACCGCTCGTCAGAAAGATCCCCTCGCCCCACACCGCGATCATCACGGCGCAGGGAGAACGACGAAGCCCACTTTCAAAACACGACCTAGTACCAATGCCGTTGCTTTTACCGTGGGCGTAGGCTGGTTGGCAGTGGGTCCCGGGGGTGGTCGGTGTGGCTGCGAGTGCGTCTGACTTATCGGGTCTTGGTCTTCTGACCTGGGTGTATCCGCCGGGGTTGGTGGACCGGGTGGTGGCCGCATGCGGACGTTCAGAGCAACGTAGGCGGCTGCTTCCTGCGCGGTTGGTCGT
>NZ_JAQYWT010000233.1:0-328 GCF_036322545.1 Streptomyces sp. SP18BB07 | reverse complement strand
TCGGTGAGGTCCCGCCACACACCGGACACGCCCAGCACCTGGGCGCGGCCGCCGAGCGCGCCGTCGGTGCCGACCTCGCGGGCCACCCTCGTCACCTCGTCGGCGAAGGCGCGCAGCTGCTCCACCCTCGTGTTGACGGTGTCCTTCAGTTCCAGGATCGCGCCGCGCGCGTCGACGGTGATCTTCTGGGAGAGGTCGCCGTTGGCGACGGCGGTGGTGACCTGGGCGATGTTGCGGACCTGCGACGTCAGGTTCAGGGCCATGAAGTTGACGTTGTCGGTGAGGTCCTTCCAGACGCCGCTGACGCCCCTGACCTGCGCCTGGCCGC
>NZ_JAQYWT010000232.1:0-742 GCF_036322545.1 Streptomyces sp. SP18BB07 | reverse complement strand
CCGAAGCCCGCGCCCACGGCCTGGAAGTCGCCCTCGACTTCGCCCTGCAGTGCTCCCCCGACCACCCCTGGGTCGACAAGCACCCCGAGTGGTTCCACCACCGCCCCGACGGCACCATCGCCTACGCCGAGAACCCGCCCAAGAAGTACCAGGACATCTACCCCATCGCCTTCGACGCCGACCTGCCCGGCCTGATCGCCGAGACCACCCGCATCCTGCGCCACTGGATGGACCACGGGGTACGGATCTTCCGCGTCGACAACCCCCACACCAAACCGGTGTTCTTCTGGGAACAGGTCATCGCCGACATCAACGCGACCGACCCGGACGTCATCTTCCTCGCCGAGGCCTTCACCCGCCCCGCGATGATGCACACCCTGGCCGCCACCGGCTTCCAGCAGTCCTACACCTACTTCACCTGGCGCACCACCAAGGAAGAACTCACCGAGTACGCCACCGAACTCGCCGGTGAGGCAGCCGCCTACATGCGGCCCAACTTCTTCGTCAACACCCCCGACATCCTCCACGCCTTCCTCCAGGAAGGCGGCCGCCCCGCCTTCGAACTCCGCGCCGTCCTCGCCGCCACCCTCTCCCCCACCTGGGGCGTCTACTCCGGCTACGAACTCTGCGAGAACACCCCCCTCAAACCCGGCAGCGAGGAATACCTCGACTCCGAGAAATACCAACTCCGCCCCCGCGACTGGGACGCCGCCGAACGCGACGGACGCACCATCGCCCCCCT
>NZ_JAQYWT010000231.1:0-383 GCF_036322545.1 Streptomyces sp. SP18BB07 | reverse complement strand
TGGTTTTGGTGGGTGGGCGGGTGTTTTTATATTTGATCCTGGCCGAGGGGGGTTCGTTGGGTGTGTTTGGTGGGTTTGTTGTGTTGGTTTTTTGGGTGGTGTGGGGTGGGGGGGGGGGGGGGTGGGTGGGGGGGGGGTGGTGGGTGTGGGGGGTGTGTGGGGGGGTGGGGGGGGGGGGGGGGGGGGGGGTTTTGTGTGGGGGGGGGGGGGTTTGGGGGGGCGGGGGGGGGGGGGGGGGGGGGGGGGGGTTGGGGGGGCCCGGGGGGGGGGGGGGGGGTGGTGGGGTGTGGGGGGGGGCCGGGGGGGTTGGGGGGGGGGGGTTTGGGGGGGGTGCGGGCGTGGAGTGAGGGGCTTTGGGGGATGGTTTCTCTCTGTAGCTGGAT
>NZ_JAQYWT010000230.1:0-41285 GCF_036322545.1 Streptomyces sp. SP18BB07 | reverse complement strand
GTGCGGTTGAGTGTTTCATAGTGTTTCGGTGGTCATAGCGTGAGGGAAACGCCCGGTTACATTCCGAACCCGGAAGCTAAGCCTTACAGCGCCGATGGTACTGCAGGGGGGACCCTGTGGGAGAGTAGGACGCCGCCGAACTCCTTTTAGAGCTCTGGCTCTTGGGCATCAAGCCCAGGAGCCAGAGCTTTTTTGCGTTGAGGTAAGGTCAGGGGGCATCGTTGGCTCATTTCCCACAGGAGGCCCCCGGGTGGAGGTACAGGAGACCCGGGTCCAGACGGACCGGGTCCTCACCATCCCGAACATTCTCAGCATGGCGCGGCTCGTCGGCGTGCCCGTCTTCCTGTGGTTGGTTCTCTGGCCCGAGTTCGGCGGCCCCAAGGTCGACGGCTGGGCCTTCCTGGTGATCGCTCTCAGCGGCGTCAGCGACTATCTGGACGGCATGCTGGCGCGCCGCTGGAACCAGATCAGCAGCCTCGGCCGGCTTCTCGATCCCGCGGCTGACAGGCTGTACATCCTGTCAACTCTGGTAGGCCTCACGTGGCGCGAGATTCTGCCATTGTGGTTGACCGCTGTACTGCTCCTGCGTGAGCTGGTTCTGCTGGTGATGGTGGGCATCCTCAGACGGCACGGCTATCCGCCGCCGCAGGTGAACTTCCTCGGCAAGGCGGCGACGTTCAACCTGATGTATGCCTTCCCGTTGCTGCTGCTCAGTGACGGAAGTGGATGGATCTCGTCACTCGCTGCTATTTTCGGATGGGCGTTCGCCGGATGGGGTACAACGCTGTATTGGTGGGCAGGAATCCTCTACGTGGTTCAGGTCCGCCGACTCGTCAGTGCGGACGCCATGGCCGATTGAGCCCGCCAGTGGGCGGCCGTTAGTGGCTCGATGGCCCGCGTCGGAAAAGTGCGGGACAATCTGGACGGGTGAAGTCGGCTAGACCGTCTCTTCAAGGAGGACGCTTCCGACATGAAGGCCGTCGTGATGGCCGGAGGCGAAGGCACACGCCTTCGCCCCATGACCTCGAGCATGCCCAAACCGCTCCTGCCCGTGGCGAACCGCCCGATCATGGAGCACGTACTGCGGCTGCTCAAAAGGCATGGGCTCAATGAGACCGTCGTTACTGTCCAGTTCCTGGCGTCACTCGTCAAGAACTACTTCGGGGACGGCGAGGAGCTCGGGATGGAGCTCACCTATGCCAATGAGGAGAAGCCACTCGGTACCGCCGGGAGCGTCAAGAACGCCGAGGAGGCGCTGAAGGACGATGCCTTCCTCGTCATCTCCGGCGATGCCCTCACCGACTTCGACCTCACCGAGCTCATCAATTTCCACAAGGAAAAGGGCGCGCTCGTCACCGTCTGTCTGACCCGGGTACCGAACCCTCTGGAATTCGGTATCACGATCGTGGACGAGGAGGGCAAGGTCGAGCGTTTCCTGGAGAAGCCCACCTGGGGTCAGGTCTTCTCCGACACCGTCAACACGGGCATCTATGTGATGGAGCCCGAGGTCTTCGACTATGTCGAGGCCGATGTCCCGGTTGACTGGTCCGGCGACGTCTTCCCGCAGCTGATGAAGGAGGGCAAGCCGGTCTACGGCTATGTCGCCGAGGGCTACTGGGAGGACGTCGGCACGCACGAGAGTTATGTGAAGGCTCAGGCCGACGTGCTGGAGGGCAAGGTCGACGTCGAGATCGACGGGTTCGAGCTCTCGCCCGGTGTGTGGATCGCCGAAGGTGCCGAGGTGCACCCTGACGCCGTGCTGCGCGGGCCGCTCTACATCGGGGACTACGCCAAGGTCGAAGCCGGCGCCGAAATCCGTGAGCACACCGTCGTGGGCTCGAACGTCGTCGTGAAGAGCGGGGCCTTTCTGCACAAGGCCGTGGTCCACGACAACGTCTACATCGGCCAGCACAGCAATCTGCGTGGCTGTGTGGTCGGCAAGAACACCGACATCATGCGCGCCGCACGGATCGAGGACGGCGCGGTGATCGGCGACGAGTGTCTCGTCGGCGAAGAATCGATCATCCAGGGGAACGTGCGCGTCTACCCCTTCAAGACGATCGAGGCCGGCGCGTTCGTCAACACCTCGGTGATCTGGGAGTCCCGAGGGCAGGCCCATCTCTTCGGCGCCCGGGGCGTCTCCGGCATCCTCAACGTGGAGATCACCCCCGAACTGGCCGTGAGACTCGCGGGGGCCTACGCGACGACGCTCAAGAAGGGCTCCACGGTCACCACCGCCCGTGACCACTCCCGAGGCGCCCGCGCGCTGAAGCGCGCGGTCATCTCGGCGCTGCAGGCCAGCGCCATCGACGTACGGGACCTGGAGAACGTACCGCTGCCGGTGGCACGGCAGCAGACCGCCCGGGGCAGCGCCGGCGGGATCATGATCCGGACGACTCCGGGAGTTCCGGACTCTGTCGACATCATGTTCTTCGACGGACAGGGCGCCGACCTGTCGCAGGCCAGTCAGCGGAAGCTGGACCGGGTGTTCGCGCGCCAGGAGTACCGGCGCGCGTTCCCGGGTGAGATCGGGGACCTGCACTTCCCGGCCAGCGTGTTCGACTCGTACACCGGGTCGCTGCTGCGGAACGTCGACACGACCGGGATCGCCGAGTCGGGGCTCAAGGTCGTCGTGGACGCGTCCAACGGCAGCGCCGGTCTCGTGCTGCCGAGTCTGCTCGGCAAGCTGGGTGTGGACTCGTTGACGATCAACCCCGGTCTCGACGAGTCCAGGCCGACGGAGACCGGCGACATGCGGCGGTCGGGGCTGGTGCGGCTGGGTGAGATCGTCGCGTCCTCGCGGGCCGCGTTCGGCGTCCGGTTCGACCCCGTCGGTGAACGGCTGTCGCTCGTCGACGAGAAGGGTCGGATCGTCGAGGACGACCGGGCCCTGCTGGTCATGCTCGACCTGGTCGCCGCCGAGCGGCGGAGCGGACGGGTCGCGCTACCGGTGACCACCACCAGGATCGGCGAGCAGGTCGCCGCCTATCACGGCACGCAGGTCGAGTGGACGACCACCTCGCCCGACGACCTCACGCGGGTCGGCGGTGACGAGACGACCATCTTCGGCGGCGACGGACGCGGTGGCTTCATCGTGCCGGAGTTCAGCAGCGTCTTCGACGGGACGGCGGCCTTCGTACGGCTCATCGGACTGGTGGCTCGGACGCAGCTCACGCTCAGCCAGATCGACGCCCGGATTCCGCGGGCGCACGTCCTGAAGCGGGATCTCGCCACTCCGTGGGCCGTCAAGGGCCTGGTGATGCGCCGGGTCGTCGAGGCGGCCGGGGACCGTTTCGTGGACACCACCGACGGGGTGCGGGTCGTGGAGACCGACGGGCGGTGGGTGATGGTCCTGCCGGACCCGGCCGAAGCCGTCACGCATCTGTGGGCCGAGGGGCCCGACGACGCCTCCGCGCAGTCCCTGCTCGACGAGTGGGCGGCGGTCGTGGACAGCGCCGGTCGCTGAATCGCCTCGCACGCGCGCGTGCCGGACAAGTGCCCCCAACGGGGCCTGTCCGGCACGCCGGTGGGGCCATTCGGAGGTAGTGGTCGCGACATGCGACGATGTGCGGCATGCCGCAGCAGCCCCCCGTTCGGAGCACACCCGCGCGCCCGTCGCGTCCGGACGCCTCCATGTCGCTGCTCAACAACGTCATGGACCACAGCCTCGACGACGGATACGCCGAGGCGGCCGCCCGCAGGAAGGCCGCAGGCGCCGAGGGCATGCCGAAGACGGTGCGGGCCAAGCTGGGACTCGCGGTCGGTCTGGTCCTCGCCGCCCTGGTGGTGACCGTGGGTGCCGCGCAGGCGCGGATCAGTGCTCCCGTGGTCGCCAAGGAGCGCGAGGAGCTCATCGACCGTATCCAGGAGGAGACGGCAGCCGCGGACAAGCTCGAGGACTCCGTGGACGAGCTCCGGGACGACGTGAGCGCCCGACAGCGCAAGGCACTCAAGGAGGACGGCGGGGGCAGCGACGGTGACGACCTGGTGGGCATCCTGTCGGGCGCCGTCGAGGTGCACGGCCCCGGAGTCCGTCTCGTCGTCAACGACGCCAAGGGTGCAGGTCAGGGCGGTGACGGCGACCCGCGCGAGACGTCCGGGTTCTCGGACACCGGCCGTGTGCGGGACCGGGACATGCAGCGGGTCGTCAACGGGCTGTGGGAGTCCGGCGCCGAAGCCGTCTCGATCAACGGTCAGCGGCTCACCGCACTGTCGGCGATCAGGGCCGCGGGCGACGCGATACTGGTCGACAACAAGCCGCTGGCACCGCCCTACACGGTCCTCGCGGTGGGGGACGGGCAGCGGCTGAGCACCACGTTCCAGAACAGCCCCGACGGGCTGTATCTGCACGCCCTCCAGGAGAACTTCGGCATCCGGACGAGCATCTCCGTCGAGGACGACATCAAGGTGCCGGCCGCGCCGAGCGTGATCGTACGAACAGCAGAACCCAGCACAGAGAAGGGCACATCGTGATCGCCGTACTGGGCCTCGTCCTCGGAGTCGTGGCCGGACTGTTGGTCCGGCCCGAGGTGCCGGCGGTGGTAGAGCCGTATCTCCCCATCGCCGTGGTGGCGGCGCTGGACGCCGTCTTCGGTGGTCTGCGCGCGATGCTGGACGGCATCTTCGACGACAAGGTCTTCGTCGTGTCGTTCCTGTCGAACGTGGTGGTGGCCGCCCTGATCGTCTTCCTCGGTGACAAGTTGGGCGTCGGCGCCCAGCTGTCCACGGGCGTCGTGGTCGTCCTCGGGATCCGCATCTTCTCCAACGCCGCGGCGATCCGTCGGCACGTGTTCCGGGCGTGAGGCCGATGAGCGACCAGGACAAGACGCCGGATCCGAAGCCGACCCCCGGTGCCGGAGGGGACGACACACCGACGGCCCGGCTGCGCCGGGAACTGCCCCAGGAAGTGGCCCCCGCAGCCGCCGAGGAGCCCGGTGGGGCGCCTCAGGAGGAGAAGGACAAGCTGACCGGGCGGCAGCGGCTGGCCCAGGGACTGTGGCCGCCGCGCTTCACCCGCGCCCAACTCATCGTGGCCCTGCTGCTGTTCGGCCTCGGCTTCGGGCTGGCCATCCAGGTGGCGTCCAACAACGACGACAGCGCGCTGCGCGGGGCACGCCAGGAGGACCTCGTTCGCATCCTCGATGAACTGGATGACCGTACGCAGCGTCTGGAGGAGGAGAAGCAGGGTCTCGAGGATCAGCGCACCGAGTTGGAGAACAGCTCGGACCAGGCCGAGGAGGCACGCAAACAGACGGTCGAGAAGGAGCGGCAACTCGGCATTCTGGCGGGCACGGTGGCGGCGCAGGGGCCCGGCATCACACTGACGATCGACGACACGAAGGGGACGGTCGAGGCGGATATGTTGCTCGACGCGATCCAGGAGCTGCGCGCGGCCGGCGCGGAGGCGATCCAGGTGAACGGCGTACGGGTCGTGGCCAGCACGTATCTCACCGATTCCGACGACGGGATCAGTGTCGACGGGAACAAGATCACCCAGCCTTTTCGTTTCAAGGTCATCGGCAATCCGCAGGACCTCGAGCCCGCACTGAACATCCCCGGAGGCGTGGTGCAGACACTGGAGAAGGAGCAGGCCACCGTGACCGTGCAGCGGGCGGACAAGATCGTCGTGGACGCCTTGCGAGCGGCGGAGCGGCCTGACTACGCTCGGTCGTCCTCCCAGTGAACCGCAGGTGCATGGGGACCGTCCGGCCAGGGCATGAGGTTGCGGGGGGTCGGCGCACCGAATGGGTGGTGCGTGGTGGAAACTGTCCGGTGGGTACGGACGTTGTGAGGTTGTCCGGCTCGGCCGGTGTGTTCAGTCAGGGTTCGTCCTGCCCCACGGGCGGGTCTGTTTCGGTCAAGGGGAATCGCCCGTGAAGTTGTTTGCGAAGTTGTTCGGCAAGAGCGCGCGAGAGGGTAGCGACAACGCGACCTCCCGCCATCGCGCGCAGCCTTCGGAGGCGGAGGGCCAGGGCGGTGAGCGCCCCATGTTCCGGGACCAGGTCGCTGGTCCGGGAGGTGACATTTCCGGAGGTCAGGGCGCGCCGTCTGTTGACCCTGCCCAGTCGGGCCGCATAGGTTTCGGGGAACCGTCAACCTCAGGTACGGGTGGAGGGTTTGCCACAGACCCGTATGCGTCCAATGCCCCGGCGGGGCAGCCGCGGCAGGAGGATCCGTCGATGTCGGCCCTGGTGTGTACGAGGTGCGGTAACCGCAACGCGGAGAACAGCCGCTTCTGCTCGAACTGCGGTGCTCCGCTGCGGGCCGGCGCGACCCCCGAGCGTCCGTCCGAGACGACCTCCACGATCTCCATCTCCGGCCTCGAGGCGTACGACTCCGAGGTCACCGGCCAGACCCAGCTGCCGGCGCTCTCTCCCGAGGCCCAGGCCGCCGTCGACGCGCTGCCGCTCGGCTCGGCACTCCTCGTCGTGCGTCGCGGCCCGAACGCGGGCAGCCGTTTCCTGCTGGACGGCGACCTGACCACGGCGGGCCGTCACCCGCAGAGCGACATCTTCCTGGACGACGTGACCGTCTCGCGTCGCCACGTGGAGTTCCGCCGGGGCCAGGACGGCTCGTTCACGGTCGCCGACGTCGGCAGCCTGAACGGCACGTACGTCAACCGTGAGCGGATCGACCAGGTCGCCCTGCACAACGGCGACGAGGTGCAGATCGGCAAGTACCGGCTGGTCTTCTACGCGAGCCAGCGGGGCTACTGACCCTCCCCCGGACCGTGTCCGGGGGGACCCCAGGGAAGGTCCATGCTTCGAACAACGAGCGGTGGTGCCGACCACGGCACCGCCGCCGCGGACAGTGGCCTGATGAGCATCGGCACGGTGCTGAACGCGCTGCGCGAGGAGTTCCCCGAGGTAACCATCTCCAAGATCCGTTTCCTGGAGTCGGAGGGGCTCATCGAGCCGCAGCGGACCCCCTCGGGGTATCGCAAGTTCAGCGCCGAGGACGTCGAGCGCCTGGGACACGTCCTCAGGATGCAGCGGGACCACTACCTGCCGCTCAAGGTGATCCGTGAGTATCTGGAGGCCCTGGAGCGCGGTGAGGACGTACGGCTGCCGTCCGTGGGGCGCCAGCGGGACGTCGGCGACGGAGAGCGCCTGAGTGAGCTCTTCGGGGAGCCGGAGGAGCCGACAGCGGCCCGGATCGGGCGCGGTGAGCTGATGGCCGGTGCCGGGATCGACGAGGAGCAGCTGGCGGAGTGGGAGTCGTACGGGCTGGTGGCGGCGCTGCCGGACGGGTCGTACGACGCGGAGGCGCTGACCGTCGCCACGCTGGTGGTGGAACTGGGGCGGTTCGGTATCGAGCCACGGCACCTGCGGGTGATGCGGGCCGCCGCGGACCGTGAGGCGGGGCTCGTGGAGCAGGTCGTGGCGCCCTTGCGGCTGCACCGGAATCCGCAGACCAGGGCCCATGCGGAGGACCGCACGCGGGAGCTGGCGGGGCTCACGGTGAAGCTGCACGCCGCCCTGGTGCAGAGTGCGCTGGGCGTGCGACTGCGCTGAGGCGTGGTGTTCGCCCGTGGCGGATCGGTCGGCCGATCTCTGCCCGACTACCCAAACATCCCGAGCACGGCCTAGGGTTGCTGTGTGAACGAGCTCGATGTCGTAGGTGTCCGGGTCGAAATGCCCTCCAACCAACCGATCGTGCTCCTGCGCGAAGTGGGAGGCGACCGTTACCTCCCCATCTGGATCGGGCCGGGGGAGGCGACGGCGATCGCTTTCGCCCAGCAGGGCATGGCCCCCGCACGACCGCTGACGCACGACCTGTTCAAGGACGTGCTGGAGGCCGTCGGCCAGGAGCTCACTGAAGTGCGTATCACCGACCTGCGTGAGGGCGTCTTCTACGCGGAGCTGGTGTTCGCCAGTGGGGTCGAGGTGAGTGCGCGGCCCTCCGACGCCATAGCGCTGGCGCTGCGTACGGGTACGCCGATCTTCGGTAGTGACGGGGTGCTCGACGACGCGGGCATCGCGATCCCGGACGAGCAGGAGGACGAGGTGGAGAAGTTCCGCGAGTTCCTCGACCAGATCTCGCCCGAGGACTTCGGTACGAACAGTCAGTGAGCCCGGCGGGTGGTCGTGAGGGGCCGTGAGGCCTCGGCGCCGCCGGTCGCCGTTCCCCTGCAGGTGGAGGGCTCGTGCTGCGGTGACGGCGTCCGAGCGGGGCTCCGCATATGCCAGGAGCCGGTGCGCCGTCGAGCGGCTCGGTCGGAGGGCATTCGGCTAGCCTTTCCCCGCGGGAGGGCACGGGAAACCACTCTCAGGGTGATTATCACTCGGCGTGGCGAGTGCGGTGGTCGTTGACGCACCCCGGGTGGCTGCCTACCGTCGATGAGGCAGGTCAAGGACGGAGGTCGGCGTGAGAAGCAGCGGCGACGGTACGGCTGGGGGTGCCCCCGGACGCAGGCTGGGGGACGGCGGCCCGTACCAGCTTCACGGCAGCGCGGCCGGTCACGTCCCGCAGCGTCCCGCGGTGGTGCAGGACAGCGCGGGGGCGGCGTCCGAACCGCATGAGAACGTCGGCTACCGCGGCCCCACCGCGTGCGCGGCCGCCGGCATCACCTATCGGCAGCTCGACTACTGGGCCCGTACCGGCCTCGTGGAGCCCAGTGTGCGCTCCGCGCAGGGCTCGGGGACTCAGCGCCTCTACAGCTTCCGGGACGTCGTCGTCCTCAAGATCGTGAAACGGTTCCTCGACACGGGGGTCTCGCTGCAGAACATCCGCACCGCCGTCCAGCACCTGAGGGAGCGGGGCTTCAGCGATCTGGAGCGGATGACGCTGATGAGCGACGGGGCGACGGTCTACGAGTGCACCTCGCCCGATGAGGTCCACGCCCTGCTCCAGGGCGGCCAGGGGGTCTTCGGGATTGCCGTGGGGGTCGTTTGGCGTGACGTGGAAAGCGCTCTCTCCCAGTTGCACGGGGAGCGGGTGGACACGGGGGAGACGCTGGTCGGCCACAACCCGTCGGACGAGCTCGCGCGGCGACGCAACCGGGCGGTCTGAGGGAGGCGCCGCCGCGTCCGAGGGACGCGGGGCGTTGTCAGTGGCGTAGGGCAGCATCGGAGATGTGAGAACCGCGCCCACCATCCTGCATCTCGACATGGATGCCTTCTACGCCTCGGCGGAGCAGGCGTCGAAGCCGAGTCTGCGCGGGAAAGCCGTTGTGGTGGGCGGGCTGGGGCCGCGCGGAGTGGTCGCGACCGCCTCGTACGAGGCGCGGGTCTTCGGGGTGCACTCCGCGATGCCGATGGGGCAGGCGCGCCGGCTCGCGCCGAACGCCGCGTACCTCACGCCGCGCTTCGAGTTCTACCGGGCGATCAGTGATCAGGTCATGGGGTTGCTGCGTGATCTGTCGCCGCTCGTGGAGCCGCTGAGTCTGGACGAGGCGTTCGTGGACCTGGAGGCCGGGGACGCGGCCTGGGACGAGGAGTCCGCGCGGCTGGTGGGGAGGAGGCTGCGGGCGGACATCCGGGCGGTAACCGGGCTGACTGGCTCGGTGGGGCTCGCGGCCTCCAAGATGCTCGCGAAGATCGCCTCCGAGCAGGCCAAGCCGGACGGGCTGGTGCTGATCGAGCCCGGGACCGAGCGGGCGTTGCTGGGGCCGATGTCCGTGCGGATCCTGCCGGGGGTGGGGCCGGCGACCGGGGACCATCTGCGGCGGGCCGGGATCACCACGGTCGAGGAGATCGTGGAGGCCGGTGAGGACGAGGTCGTACGGCTGCTGGGCAAGGCGCACGGGCACGGGCTGTACGCGATGGCACTGGCGCGGGACGACCGCGCGGTGGTGGCCGAGCGGGACACGAAATCGGTGTCGGTGGAGGACACGTACGACGTCGACATCCATGACCGGGTGCGGGTGCGGATGGAGGTCCAGCGGCTCGCGGATCGGTGTGTGCGGAGGCTGCGGGGGGCTGGTCTGTCGGGGCGGACGATCGTGCTGAAGGTGCGGCGGTACGACTTTTCGACGTTGACCCGGTCCGAGACCTTGCGGGGGCCCACGGACGACCCCGCGGTGGTGCGGGAGGCCGCGGGGCGGCTGCTGGAGGCCGTGGACACGACGGGTGGGGTGCGGTTGCTGGGGGTGGGCGTCAGCGGCCTCGCCGACTACACGCAGGAGGACCTGTTCGCGCAGGCGGCCGGTGAGGTGGAACTTGTCGAGGACGAGGCCGGGGACGCTGTGGAGGTGCCCGCGCTGGAGGAGCGTGCGGGTGGGGAGCGGCAGTGGAGGGCCGGGCATGACGTGCGGCATGTCGAATACGGGCACGGGTGGGTGCAGGGGAGTGGGCTGGGGCGGGTGACCGTGCGGTTCGAGACGCCGGAAGACGTCGAGCCCGGGCGCGTGCGGACCTTCCGGACCGACGATCCGGGACTGGAGCCGGCGGAGCCGTTGCCGTTGACGCGGGGCGGGGTGCGGAGCTGAAGCCGAGTGGCACCGCTGGTCTGCGTGGTTGTGGCTGAGCGCCGTTGCGACGGGAGAGGCAGGCGCAGGTAGGCGCCTGCGGAAGGGGCGAAGGTGGAATCAGGGAGAGTGGGGCGCAGCCTGAGGTGGTTGGAGGGTGGCCGGGGGCGGCGGGTGGGGCTCCGGGGGCGTCAGGTGTCGTCTCTGCCCGGCACGTTGCCGAAGTCGTGGTCCAGGGGTGGGGGTGGGGCCGTGTCCAGGCCGTAGTGGTGGTAGAGCTGGAGTTCCTGTTCGGGGGAGAGGTGGCGGCCGACGCCGAAGTCGGGGGCGTCCTTGATGAGGGCGCGTTCGAAGGGGACGCGGAGGGTGCCTTCGACCAGTTCGCTGGGCTCCAGGGGGACGAAGGCGTCGCGGCCGAAGAAGCCCATGCGTATCGCGGCCCACTCGGGGATGCCGGTGGCGTCGTCGAGGTAGACCTCGTCCACGGTGCCGATCTTGCTGCCCTTGCGGTCGAACGCCTTGCGGCCGATCAGGTGGCGCGGATCGATGTCGGTCTGCACGGGCCCTCCAAGTGGTCGCAGAGCGGCGGCGAATCATCTCTCACCCCTACGAAACGGCACATCGGGGGCGGCGGCCACTCGAAGACCCGTGCGTTGACCGCGCTGATACGCTGGCAGCGGCTGTTGACCCCGTGCGGGAGAGTCCTCCGGACACCATCCGGAGGCGCCGAAGGAGCAAATCCTCCCCGGAATCTCTCAGGCTCACGTACCGCATGGACGAGGTCACTCTGGAAAGTAGAGCGGGTGTCACGGCTCCCGCTCTCACCGACGGTGAAAACCGGCCCGAACCAGGACCGGTGAAGCTCTCAGGTTGAGATGACAGAGGGGGAGGCCGTCCGGGCACCCGTGCCGTGGTGCCCTCGCAGGTCGTGTCAGACCAGGAGGCCTCCGCAATGACCGCCCATCGCATTCCGCTCTCCGAGCTCGAACAGGGAATCCCCTTCGAGCGGCGCCACATCGGCCCGGACGTCGAGGCCCGGGCCAAGATGCTCGCGCACGTCGGATACGGCTCGCTCGACGAGCTGACGGCCGCCGCGGTTCCCGATGTGATCAAGAACGCCGAGGCTCTGGAGCTGCCGGGCGCCCGCACCGAGGCGGAGGTACTGGCGGAGCTGCGTTCGCTGGCGGACCGCAACCAGGTGCTGGGCTCCATGATCGGGCTCGGGTACTACGGAACCTTCACGCCGCCCGTCATCCTGCGGAACGTCATGGAGAACCCGGCCTGGTACACCGCCTACACGCCGTACCAGCCCGAGATCTCCCAGGGGCGGCTGGAGGCGCTGCTCAATTTCCAGACCGCCGTCGCCGACCTGACCGGGCTGCCCACCTCCGGGGCCTCCCTGCTCGACGAGGGCACCGCGGCCGCCGAGGCCATGGCGCTGTCCCGGCGGATGGGGAAGAACAAGAAGGGTCTCTTCCTCGTCGACGCGGACGCCCTGCCGCAGACGATCGCGGTGATCGAGACCCGTGCCGAACCGACCGGTGTCGAGGTCGTCGTCGCGGACCTGAGCGAGGGCATTCCGGCCGACATCGCCCAGCGGGAGATCAACGGGGTGCTGCTGCAGTACCCCGGCGCCTCCGGTGTCGTACGCGATCTGAAGCCGGTCATCGAGCAGGCGCACGAACTCGGCGCGCTCGTCACCGTCGCCGCCGATCTGCTGGCGCTGACGTTGCTGACGTCGCCCGGTGAGCTGGGTGCCGACATCGCGGTGGGGACGACCCAGCGGTTCGGGGTGCCGATGGGCTTCGGCGGACCACACGCGGGCTACATGGCCGTGCAGGAGAAGTTCGCGCGGAGCCTGCCGGGGCGGCTCGTGGGCGTCTCCGTGGACGCGGACGGACACAAGGCGTACCGGCTCGCCCTGCAGACGCGGGAGCAGCACATCCGCCGGGAGAAGGCGACCAGCAACATCTGTACGGCTCAGGTGCTGCTCGCCGTGATGGCCGGCATGTACGCCGTCTACCACGGGCCGGAGGGGCTGCGGACCATCGCCCGGCGTACGCACAGGTACGCCACCGTGCTCGCCGCGGGGCTCGCGGCCGGTGGGATCGAGGTCGTGCACGGCGCGTACTTCGACACGCTCACCGTGCGGGTGCCCGGGCGTGCCGGCGAGGTCGTGGCGGCCGCGCGGGAACATGGCGTGAACCTGCACCTCGTGGACGCCGACCTGGTGTCGATCTCCTGCGACGAGACCACGACCCGGGCGCAGCTGGGTGCCGTATGGACCGCTTTCGGCGTGGAGGGGGACGTCGAGGCCCTGGACGCCGCCGCGGAGGACACGCTGCCCGAGGCGCTGCTGCGGTCGGACGACTACCTCACGCACCCCGTGTTCCACGAGTACCGCTCGGAGACCGCGATGCTGCGCTACCTGCGCCGGCTCGCCGACCGGGACTACGCGCTGGACCGGGGCATGATCCCGCTGGGCTCCTGCACGATGAAGCTCAACGCGACCACCGAGATGGAGCCGGTGACCTGGCCGGAGTTCGGGCAGCTGCACCCGTTCGCGCCCGCCGGACAGGCGCAGGGGTACCTCACGCTCATCCGCGAGCTGGAGGAGCGGCTGGCGGAGGCCACCGGGTACGACAAGGTGTCGCTGCAGCCGAACGCGGGCTCGCAGGGCGAGCTGGCCGGGCTGCTGGCCGTACGCGGGTACCACCGGGCCAACGGCGACGCGCAGCGCACCGTGTGTCTCATCCCGTCCTCCGCGCACGGCACCAACGCGGCGAGCGCCGTCATGGCCGGTATGAAGGTCGTGGTGGTGAAGACCGCCGAGGACGGCGAGATCGACGTCGATGACCTGCGGGCCAAGATCGAGCAGTACCGCGACGAGTTGTCCGTGCTGATGATCACGTATCCGTCGACGCACGGCGTGTTCGAGGAGCACGTGGCCGACATCTGCGCGCAGGTGCACGACGCCGGTGGTCAGGTGTACGTCGACGGCGCCAACCTCAACGCGCTGGTGGGGCTCGCCAAGCCGGGGCACTTCGGCGGCGACGTCTCGCACCTGAACCTGCACAAGACGTTCTGCATCCCGCACGGCGGCGGTGGGCCGGGCGTCGGCCCGGTGGCGGTGCGCGAGCACCTGGCGCCGTACCTGCCCAACCACCCGCTGCAGCCCGCGGCCGGGCCGGAGACGGGTGTGGGACCGATCTCGGCGGCGCCGTGGGGATCGGCGGGCATCCTGCCGATCTCTTGGGCGTACGTCCGGCTCATGGGCGGAGAGGGCCTCAAGCGGGCCACCCAGGTGGCGGTGCTCAGCGCCAACTACATCGCCAAGCGCCTGGAGCCGCACTACCCCGTGCTCTACACCGGCCCTGCCGGGCTCGTGGCGCACGAGTGCATCGTCGACCTGCGGCCGCTGGCCAAGGCGACCGGGGTGAGCGTCGACGATATCGCCAAGCGGCTGATCGACTACGGCTTCCACGCGCCGACGATGTCGTTCCCGGTGGCCGGGACGCTGATGATCGAGCCGACCGAGTCGGAGGATCTCGGTGAGCTGGACCGGTTCTGCGACGCGATGATCGCGATCCGCTCGGAGATCGAGAAGGTCGCCTCGGGTGAGTGGCCGGCGGACGACAACCCGCTGCGCAACGCCCCGCACACCGCGGCGGCGCTCGGCGGGGCCTGGGAGCACGCCTACAGCCGCGAGGAGGCGGTCTTCCCGGCCGGGGTCTCGCCCGCCGACAAGTACTGGCCGCCGGTGCGCCGGATCGACCAGGCCTTCGGTGACCGCAACCTGGTCTGTTCCTGCCCGCCGCTGGACGCCTACGAAGAGTAGTCGCCCGCGGATACGCGTCGGGGCCGGTTCGGAGAGTGCGTTCTCCGGCCGGCCCCTTCTTCCGTCCGGGTGGGCGTCCCGTGCGGGGACGCTCACCCTGTGCGCACGTCCGTGCGGCTCAGGCGGCTGTCACCACGGTGCCCATCGGGCGGTGCGGCGCGATGATCTGGCCGTCCGGCAGGAGCTCACCGGTGTCCTCGAAGAGCAGAACGCCGTTGCAGAGCAGGCTCCATCCCTGCTCCGGGTGGTGCGCCACGAGTCGGGCGCCTTCCCGGTCGGCGGATTCGGCAGTCGGGCACAGTGGCTGGTGCTGGCACATGGTTGTGGGGATCTTTCGGTTTGTCGTGTGGTCTGAGTTGGCTGGTTTGTCCGACCCGCGGCGTGAAGCCTCGTTCATGGCCGCCCCCCGTTGTGATAAATCGGTCCGGTCCCAGTGTTGCCCCACGGGCGTCAATCCGCAGGCATTTCGCAGCACGGCTTCTTCACAGGTTGATGACGCATCCCTCGCGCGGACGGTTCATCCCCACCGCACTGTCCCTTCGGGTGGTTCGCCATGGTCGGATGGGGCTAGTCAGGTGGCGGGGACGGCAAGCCAATAGCTCGTACGAGCGTATTGCCGCCCTAAAGAGCGCGCATTCCCGGCGGCGGGAAGAGGGAAAACAAGCGCCCCGCCGCCGGGAAATCGGCGGCGGGGCGCGGGCGGTGCGAATAAGCGGGGTGGCCTTGGTTCAGGCGGGTGAGCCCAGGAGGGGTGCGGGCGTGAGCCGGGTGGTCAGTACCGGGAGGAGTTCGGCGACCCGGTGCGGGCGGTGGGCGGCGATACCGGGCGGCGCGGGCGCCAGTGGGACCAGCAGGTCGTTCGGTGCCGGATGGCCGGTGGCGCCGTCGGCGGTGGGGTCGGCGTGCAGCCAGAGCATGTGCATGTACAGCTCGGGCACCGACAGCAGGCGTGGCTGGTAGGGCTGTGGCACGGCCTCGGCCTGGCGCAGGGCGCGCTCGGCGGAGGTGATGTACGGGCCCTCGAAGAAGTGCGAGAACACCCAGCCGTCCGGGGTCAGCCGGGTCTCGGCGGCGGCCACGGCGCGGTCGCCGCAGCGGATCAGGAACCGCCAGCCGGTGAGCCGGGCGGTGCCCGTGCCCTCCGGGGCGATCCGGTCGAGTACGTGGACGGGCAGCGGCAGTTCGGGTGTGGCGGGGCCCGAGGCGTTCTTCAGGGAAGGGGTTCGCGCCTCGTGGACGGCGGTGGGAGAACCGAGTGCCATGAGGACGGTGCGCAGGGCGGGCGCGGGAGCCGGGGGGACATGCAGCGGCATGGTGGGTCGCCTCTCAGTTCGACAGGCACGATGGCGCGAGGGCGGGGGCGGACGGCGCTGTCAGCTCTCGGGGATCGGAGAGACGGGTGCCCGGGGTCCGGGTGCGTGGGTGGGTCCGCCGCGCGTGGCCTGACGGCGGGACCGAGGACCGCGAGTGCCGACTCTCAGCCTCGATTGCGGAGTTTATACGACACGTGTTCACACGAGGTTTCGTCTAGCCGTTCCGCATATGAAGAACAAGGCGGTATCCGGTCGCCGGGACCTGTCCAGCACCCCGCTTTTCCAAGGGGGTGCGCCGGTGACCTCGGATTACCAGCACGTAGCGGACGGCCGGTTCTCGTCGGCGCTTTTCACGAAAGCGCAACAGGTAGAAAGCGCGTGCTCATTATTGCCCGCTGAATGTGCCAGAAGCACGCCGAGTGAATAGTGTCGGAGGTGACCGCCTTCAGCCTAGCGTGCGCAGGTCGCGCCGGGGACGTTATCAGCGGCTCCACCGGGGCATCATCATCCGTGGACCCGAGACAGCAGTGGCCGGTTGGTCGGCCTGCCCATCCAAGGAGGGACCCCTAGATGGGAGAGAAGGTCGTGGCGGGGCCGTTCGGCCTCTCCGATCGCCAGCAGTACCGCGACAAGTTGAGGCAGTGCCTGGCGGGGCTGGCGCGGCTGCTGGAGGAGAAGCGGTTCGATCGCCCCAAGAACCTCATGGGGGTGGAGATCGAGCTGAACCTCGTCGACGGCGAGGGTCTCCCCAGAATGATGAATGCGCAAGTGCTGGAGCGGATTGCCAGCCGAGATTTCCAAACAGAACTCGCCATGTTCAATCTGGAAGTCAACATTGCTCCACATCGGCTGGGTGGCCGGGTATTCGACCAGCTTTCCGAGGAGCTGCGCACCTCCCTCGCGTACGCCGACCGCAAGGCGATCGAAGTCGGTGCGGGAATCGTGATGATCGGCATTCTGCCCACGCTGGGCCGTGACGACCTGGTCTCGTCGAACCTCTCCGCGGGCGACCGCTACACCCTGCTGAACGATCAGATCGTCGCCGCCCGGGGCGAGGACTTCACCCTGGACATCGACGGGGTGGAGCGGCTCGTCTGCACCTCGAAGTCCATCGCGCCCGAAGCGGCCTGCACCTCCGTGCAGTTGCATCTCCAGGTCACTCCGGGCCGGTTCGCCGACGTGTGGAACGCCGCCCAGGCGGTCGCCGCCGCGCAGGTCGCCATCGGGGCCAACTCGCCGTTCCTGTTCGGGCACGAGCTGTGGCGCGAGTCGCGCCCGCCGCTGTTCCAGCAGTCCACCGATACCCGGCCGCCCGAGCTGCAGGCCCAGGGAGTGCGGCCGCGCACCTGGTTCGGGGAGCGGTGGATCTCCTCGGCGTTCGATCTCTTCGAGGAGAACCTGCGCTTCTTCCCGGCGCTGCTGCCCATCTGCGACGAAGAGGACCCGATGGCCGTCCTCGACGCGGGCGGCGTGCCCTCACTCGCCGAACTCACCCTGCACAACGGCACGATCTACCGCTGGAACCGGCCCGTCTACGGCATCGCCGACGGGGTCCCGCACCTGCGCGTCGAGAACCGGGTGCTGCCCGCCGGGCCGACCATCACGGACGTGATCGCCAACGCCGCCTTCTACTACGGCGTCGTACGCGCCCTCGCCGAGGAGTCGCGGCCCGTGTGGACGCGGCTGCCGTTCGAGGCTGCCGCCGCCAACTTCGACGAGGCCTGCCGGCACGGCATCGACGCGCGGCTGCAGTGGCCGCGCGGGCGCTACGGCGGGGTGGGGCCGGTGGACGCGGTGAACCTCGTCCGGGACGAGCTGCTGCCGCTCGCCGAGGCGGGGCTGGACGCGTGGGGGGTCGAGCCGGTCGACCGGGACTTCTACCTCGGTGTGATCGAGGAGCGCTGCCGGCGCCGGGTCAACGGGGCGTCCTGGCAGGTCGAAACGTTCCATCGGGCTCTGGCCAAGGGGCTCGGCCGGGACGCGGCGCTGGCCGCCACGACACGGCGCTACGGCGAGCTGATGCACTCCGGTGAGCCGGTCCACAGCTGGCCGGTGGGGTTGCCGGAGCCGGTGCCGCTGGGCTGAGGTCGCCTTCGGAGGGGCTGCGGGCTGTTCCTGCCGGGCCGCGGGCTGTCCCTGTACGGCGTCAGGTCCGTCCGGGTGAGCCGCTGTGGGGGGACGCCGCCGGAAAGTCGCGGACCGTCGCGGGTGATGATGGACCCTCGGCGGGGCCGGACAACTGGAGGCGTGGGTGCAGGGGCAGGCGGAGTCGGTGGAGGGCGCGGTGCCGGGGGAGCGGCCGGTCCGGCGGATTCTGAGGGACGAGACGCTCCTGGTGCTCGCGCTCTCGCTCGGCGCGAGCGGGGTGTCCGCGCTGATCAGCTTCATCGGGTCGGTCACGAAACCGGGCGGGCTCAAGGACCAGGCGGCCACCATGAACGCCTCGGCCGCGCCGGGCCGGCCCTGGCTCGACCTCGCGTGGCAGCTCTTCGGGATCACGACCGCCCTGGTGCCCGTCGCCCTGGTCGCGCACTTCCTGCTGCGTGAGGGCGCCGGGCTGCGGACTCTCGGCTTCGACCGGACGAAACCGTGGCCCGACCTCGGCCGGGGCGCGGCGATCGCCGCGGTGATCGGCAGCACCGGGATCGCCTTCTACCTCGCCGCGCGCGGCCTCGGCTTCAACCTCACCGTGGTGCCGGAGGCGCTGCCCGAGGTGTGGTGGAAGTACCCCGTGCTGATCCTCTCCGCGATCCAGAACGCGGTCCTCGAAGAGGTCATCGTCGTCGGGTATCTGCTGCGTCGGCTCCAGCAACTGGGCTGGTCGCCGGGGAGCGCGCTGGCCGCAAGTTCGGTGCTGCGCGGCTCGTACCACCTCTACCAGGGCATCGGCGGCTTCGTCGGCAACATGGTGATGGGCGTGGTGTTCGTCTGGCTGTACCGGCGGTGGGGGCGAGTGGGCCCGCTGGTGGTGGCCCACTCGCTGCTCGACATCGGGGCGTTCGTGGGGTACGCGCTGCTCGCCGGGAAGGTGGACTGGCTGCCCACTCCGTGACGGGTGGCCGGGCGTCCCCCGGCTGCGTCCGAAGGTGGTGCCCGGCGGCCGTCTGTCAGGCGAGGAGTTCGCCGTCGATGACCGTGACCGCGCGGCCGGAGAGCAGGGTGCGGTCGCCGCGGAGTCCCGTGCGGACGTGGCCGGAGCGGGGGGAGGCCTGGAGGCCGGTGAGATCCGGGCTGCCCAGACGTTCCGACCAGAACGGGGCGAGGGCGGTGTGGGCGCTGCCCGTGACCGGGTCCTCGTCGATGCCGATGTTCGGGAAGAAGCAGCGCGAGACGTAGTCGTGGCCGGCGGCTGGGTCCTCGGCGCGGGCGGTGGCGATGATGCCGCGCTCGGAGTAGCGGCCGAGGGACCGGAGGTCGGGGGCCAGACCGAGGACCGTCTTCTCGTCGGCCAGTTCGAGCAGCAGGTCGCCCACCTGGGGCCCGGTGTCGACGGCGCTGACCGGCTCGGCGCCCAGGGCCTCGGCGACTCCGTCCGGGACGGGGACCGGGGTGAGGGGCGCGGTGGGGAAGTCGAGGGTGAGGGAACCGTCCGGCTGCGGCGTGGCGATGAGGACACCGCTGCGTGTGGCGAACCGTACGGGGCCCTCATGGGTGCGGGTGCTGTTCAGGACGTGTGCCGTGGCGAGTGTGGCGTGGCCGCACATCGCCACCTCGGCGACCGGCGTGAACCAGCGCAACGCCCAGTCGGCCTCGCCGCCCGCCGGGAGGGGGTGGGCGAACGCGGTCTCGGCGTGGTTGACCTCCTTGGCCACGTTCTGGAGCCAGGCGTCGTCCGGGAAGGCGTCGAGGAGAAGGACCCCGGCGGGGTTGCCGGAGAACGGGCGGTCGGTGAAGGCGTCGACGATTCGAATGCGCATGGGACGACGCTAGGCGGTGCGGGGAGCCACGGGCCAAGGCCAATTCCGGGAGGGTGGACCGGTTTTCCTGGGCCACTTCGCCCCGGGGGCGGGCTAGTGGACGGAGAAGCCGCCGTCCACGAAGATCGTCTGCCCGGTGATGTAGCCGGCTGAGCGACCGGCCAGGAACACCGCGGCTCCGGCGAAGTCGTCGGGCACACCGTTGCGGCCGGTCAGGGTGCGGGCGGCGAGCGCGGCGACCTGCTCCGGGTCGGACGACAGCCGGGTGTTGAGCGGCGTCGGGACGAAGCCGGGGACCAGGGTGTTGCAGGTGACTCCGTGGGGCGACCACTCCTCGGCCTGCGAGCGCGCCAGCGACTCCAGGGCGCCCTTGGAGACGCCGTACGCGCCGCTGCGGACGAACGCCCGGTGTGCCTGCTGTGAGGTGATGTGGAGGATGCGGCCGTAACCCCGCTCGGCCATGCCGGGGCCGAAGCGCTGGCCCAGGAGGAAGGGCGCCTCCAGGTTCACCGCCATGGTGGTGTCCCACACGTCCTCACCCAGCTCGGTCAGCGGGGGACGCAGGTTGACGCCGGCGCTGTTGACGAGGATGTCGGGTTCGCCGAACGCCTCGACCGCCTGCTCCGCCGCCGTGCGCACGCCGGCCCGGGTGCCGAGGTCGCCGCTCACCCAGGCGGCCCGGCAGCCGTCCGCGGTCAGTTCGTCGACCGTGGCCGCCAGTTCCGCCTCCTTGCGCGCGACGATCACCACGCTCGCCCCGGCCCGGGCGAGAGCTGCGGTGATGGCCTTGCCGATACCGGAGCTGCCGCCCGTCACCAGGGCGACCCTGCCGTCGAGCGAGAACAGTTCGGAGAGGTAGCTGGGGGAGATCATTCCTGCACCTTAGGACGTCTGAAGCCAGGGGGTTGTCGGGCGACAGTTTCCGATATATCGTTGAAGCATCGCGACAGATCAACGATGGAATGGAGTGATCGTGATGCGTTCCCGTGGACAGGACTTCGGATTCGAGCGTGGGCATGGACCGAGTGGTGGGGGGCGCCCCCGCGGCTGCGGTGACTTCGATGCGCTGCGCGCTGCCTTCGGGCCGTTCGGGCCGGGCCATGGTGGTCCCGGACCGTTCGGACCCTTCGGCGGTGGCCCCTGGGGCGGGCGTGGCCGAGGCGGACCCAGGGGAAGGGCGCGGCGCGGCGATGTGCGTGCCTCGCTCCTGGCCCTCCTCAAGGACAGGCCCATGCACGGCTACGAGATGATCCAGGAGATCGCCGAGCGCAGTGGCGGCGCGTGGAAGCCCAGCCCCGGCTCGGTGTACCCCACCCTCCAGCTGTTGGAGGACGAGGGGCTGATCGCCAGCGCGACCGAGGGCGGCAAGAAGCTGTTCTCGCTGACCGAGGCCGGTCGCACCGCGGCTGACGAGGGGCCCGAGGCCCCCTGGGAAGAGGCCTCGCGCGGGGTCGACTGGGAGGCACTGAGCGAGATCCGGCAGGCCGGCTTCGGCCTGATGGAGGCGTTCGGCCAGGTCTGGAAGACCGGCGACAAGGACCAGCGCGACAAGGCGCTGGCGGTGATCAACGAAGCTCGCAAGAAGCTGTACCTGATCCTCGCCGACGAGGACTGACGGACGGCTGAGCCGTTGAAGCGCGACAGCGCCCCCGGAGGATTCCGCGGGGCGCTCTCGTGTGTGCGGGGTGGGGGTGGTGAAGTCGGCGGGCGTTCTCGGGAGCGTAGACCCGGTACACGTACTGCCTGCCGTCGATCGCCGGCAGGGTCACCAGCCAGCACCCGCTCTCCATGCGGTGAGGGACGAGCGCCGGTGCCATGCGGTTGCGTGTGGGGCGTGGGCAAGCGGGCGCGCGCCCCTGGGGCGTGAGCGTCTGTTCTCATCCGTAGGGAGGAGAAGCGGGTGCTCCCTACGCAACCTGTGTGGGACCCGAAGATGCTTCCTCTCGTGGATGACCCGGCGGCGGTGGGACTGATGGGGTGGAGGGCGTGCGACCCCCTTTCCCCCGGCAGTCGGCCGTAGACCATGGTTCGGACCACGTGGAGATCGAGGGCAGGCTCACGGACGAGCTGGCCTCGGCGATCGCCGCCGCGCGTAGACGGGTTCTCCGGGACGGGGACCGGCAGATCGACACCGCTCATCTGCTGCATGCGCTCATGGAGTCGGACCCCGATGTCCGCGCCCTCTTCGACGGACCCCAGGTTGCCCGGCTGCTCGGGTATCTGGTGCAGCGCAGCATCGGCTACGGACTGCGCTGGCAGATCGGTGTAGAGGACGCCGGAGTCGTCCCGGGGGCGCCGGGCATGCCCGGCTGGTCGCCGGTGGCGGCCCGCGCGATGAGCCAGGCGTACGACCGCGCCCGGCGGCGGGGTGAGCGGTCGGCGCACGGCGTCGATCTGCTCGCCGCACTGGTCGCCGCCAACGGGTCGCGGGCCGTGGAGGTGCTGGGCACCGTGGGTGTCGATGTCGGGGGCGTGGCGCGGCGGGTCGTGGAGACGCCGGTCGTGGGGACGCCCGTCGTGGGGCCGGACGTCGTGGGGACGCCGGTCGTGGGGCCCGAAGTTGTGGGGACGGGCGAGGGCTGCTGATTCCGTGCGCCGATCCCCGGTCCTGAGTCGGGCCCGGTCCAGTCGGTGAGACAGGTGTCATTGGGGGTGACGCTCCTGTCGTCGGCTGCCATCATGTGCCGGTGCATACGTCTCAGGGGAGTCACGGACCACGCGGTCGGGGTGTCGGGCTGGTGCTCGCGCTCGGGTCGGCGCTCGCGTTCGGCGGATCGGGTACGGCGGCCAAGCCGCTCATCGAGGCGGGGCTCGACCCGCTGCACGTGGTGTGGCTGCGGGTCGTGGGCGCCGCCCTGGTGATGCTGCCGCTGGCCGTGCGGCACCGGGCCCTGGTGTGGCGGCGGCCCGCGCTGCTCGTCGGGTTCGGGCTGTTCGCCGTGGCCGGTGTGCAGGCCTTCTACTTCGCGTCGATCTCGCGAATCCCCGTCGGGGTCGCCCTCCTCGTGGAGTACCTCGGGCCCGCCATCGTTCTCGGGTGGGTGAGGTTCGTGCAGCGGCGGCCGGTGACGCGTGCCGCGGCGGTCGGGGTCGTTCTCGCGGTCGGCGGCCTCGCCTGTGTCGTCGAGATCTGGTCGGGGCTGAGCTTCGATCCGCTGGGGCTGCTGCTGGCGCTCGGGGCCGCCTGCTGTCAGGCCGGGTACTTCCTCCTGTCCGACCAGGGGAGCGAGGCGGGCACCGAGGCGCCGAACCCGCTCGGTGTCATCGCCTACGGGCTGCTGGTGGGAGCTGTGGCGCTCACGGTGGTGGCCCGGCCGTGGGGGATGGAGTGGGAGGTGCTCGGGGGTACCGCGCTGATGGACGGGACGGCTGTTCCGGCGTGGCTGCTGCTCGGGTGGGTGGTGCTGATCGCCACGGTGCTCGCCTACGGGACCGGGGTGATGGCCGTGCGGTGGCTGTCTCCGCAGGTGGCGGGGGTGCTGGGGTGCCTGGAGTCGGTGGTGGCGACCGTGCTCGCGTGGGTGCTGCTGGGCGAGCATCTGGGGGTGGCGCAGATCGTCGGTGGACTGGTGGTGCTGGCGGGGGCGTTCGTCGCGCAGCGGTCCGCGCCGGGCAGGAGGGCGTCGAGGAAGGTGGCGTCCGGTGGGGAAGGGGTGGCGGCCGAGGTGTCGGTGGGGCGGGGGTGACCAAGGAGTCGGGGGCTTGCGGCGTGCGGGATGGGGGCGGGGGCCTCTGCCGACTGCGGACAGCAGGTTGAGTGTGGCTGATCGCGCAGTTCCCCGCGCCCCTTCGGGGCGCGGGGTGGTCGGCGGTTACAGGGTCTTGAGGTAGGCCGGGAGTTCCGTGCCCGGGGTCAGGTCGGGGTCCGGGATCGGGGGCTCGTAGCCCTTGCGGAGGGGGACGACGCCGGCCCAGTGGGGGAGTGCGAGGTCATCGGGCTCGTCGTTGACGCCGCCGGTGCGCGTCTTGGCCGAGACCTCGTTCAGGTCCAGGCGGATCACGGCCGTGGCCGCGAACTCCTTGCCGTTGGCGGGGCGTGAGTCCTGCGAGCGACCCGGTACGACATGGTCGACCAGGGCGTCCAGGGCGATCCGCCGCTCTTCCGGGTCGGTCACCTGGTGTGCGGTGCCGTGCACCACCACCGAGCGGTAGTTGATCGAGTGGTGGAAGGCGGAGCGGGCCAGGATCAGCGCGTCCACATGGGTGACCGTCAGGCACACCGGGAGGCCCGGGTCGGCCTGGCCCGTCATCCGCAGCGGGCGCGAGCCCGTCGAACCGTGCACATAGAGCGTCTCGCCCACCCGGCCGTACAGCGTCGGCAGCACCACCGGGGCGCCGTCGCGGACGAAGCCGAGATGGCAGACGTACCCCTCGTCCAGTATCGAGTGCACCAGTTCCCTGTCGTACGAGGCCTTCTGGGCGCCCCGGGTGGGGACGGTGCGCTCGGTGGAGGTGTAGGCGGCGGGCGGCTGTGTCGTCGGCTCGGGTGTCGTCGACCGCTGGGTCCCCGTCATTGCGCTCTCCATTGCACTAGTGCATAATCTGCTTTGTGCTAGGAGAATACCGGATCAGTGGACGGCGCGCAGCCGAAATCGCGGCGAGCGTCGAGGAGGCAGTGGGCTCGGGCGGGCTGGAGCCGGGTCAACTGCTGCCTCCCATGCGGGAGTTGGCGGACCGGCTCGGGGTGAATCCCAATACCGTCGCGGCCGCCTACCGCACACTGCGCGAGCGCGGGGTCATCGAGACCGCCGGACGCCGGGGGAGCCGAGTGCGGTCCCGGCCGGCGACGACGGGGCGGGAGTACATCCGGGTGGAGGTGCCCGAGGGGGTCCGGGACCTCGCCGACGGCAATCCCGACCCCGCGTTGCTGCCGCGCCTGGCGGAAGTCTTCGCTGCTGCCGCCGAGCAGGGCGACCGCGAACCCGTCCTCTACGGATCGGGCGCGGTGGAGCCCGAGTTGGCGCGGATCGCGCGGGCCGACCTGGACGCCGACGGGGTGCCGGACGGACCGGTCACCGTCACCTCGGGGTCGCTCGACGCCATCGAACGGGTGCTGGCCGTCCATCTCAAACCGGGGGACGCCGTCGCCGTCGAGGACCCCGGTTGGGGGAGCGTGCTCGATCTGGTGCCGGCGCTCGGGTTGCGGGTCGTGCCGGTCGGCGTGGACGACGAAGGGCCCCTCCCCGACGACGTGCGCAAGGCGCTGGAGGGCGGGGCGCGGGCCCTGATCGTCACCGACCGGGCGCAGAACCCGACCGGCGCGGCCGTGAGCGCCGCTCGCGCGCGTGCCCTGCGGTCGGTGCTGCGGGAACATCCGGAGACCCTGCTCATCGAGGACGACCACGGCTACCGGATCGTCGAACAGCCCCTGCATCCGCTCGCCGGGGGCACCCGCAGCTGGGCCTTCGTGCGGTCGGTTGCCAAGGCGTACGGCCCCGATCTGCGGCTCGCGGTGCTCACCGGCGACGCGGCCACCGTCGACCGGGTGCGGGGACGGCAGCGGCTGGGGCCGGGCTGGGTGAGCCGACTGGTGCAGCGGGCCGTCGTCCGGCTGTGGTCCGGCGGTGCGGTGGACGCCGTACGCGTGGCGGCGGCGTACGGGCTGCGGCGGGACGCGTTGATCGGCGCCCTCGCGCGGCGCGGGGTCGAGGCGCACGGGGTCAGCGGGATGAACGTGTGGATCCGGGTGCCGGACGAGACCGGCGCGGTCGCCCGGCTGCTGCACGCGGGCTGGGCCGTCGCGCCCGGGGCGCGCTTCCGGATGAGCGCCCCGCAGGGGATCCGGATCACCGTTTCCACCCTCACCGAGGGGGAGATCGGGAGGGTGGCGGACGCGGTGGCCTCGGCGATCGGGTCGGGGTCGGGGCCGGGGTCGGGCTACGTGTGACGTCGCCTCGGGCGGTGCGTGAGCGCGGCGCGGGTGCGCGGCCTCGCCTGTGTCAGTGCCGCACCGGCCAGGACGATCGCCGCGCCGACCGGCGTCGACCAGGCCAGGGACTCGCCGAGGAGCGCGACACCGGCCGCCGTGGCGATGACCGGGATGAAGTACGTGACCATCTGGGCCGTCGTCGGGCCGACCTCGGAGACGAGGCCGTACTGGACGAGCATCGCGACCCCGGTGCCGAGAGCGCCCAGCGCGACGACCGCCAGCAGGGGCAGCACCGGGAAGCTGGTCGGCAGACTCGTGAACAGCGGTGTCACGACGGCCAGTTGGGCGGTGGCGAGCAGCAGTTGGGCCCCGGTGAGGGAGAGGTGCGACGCGGTCGTGCCGGCCAGGGTGCGGCGGACGTAGATCCAGCCGACGGGATAGCTGAGGGAGGCCAGCAGGGCCATCGTCGTGCCGGTGGCGTCCAGACCGTGGAAACCCTGCCAGGCGCCGAGCACGGTGAGGACACCGAGGAAGCCGAGGCCGAGACCGGCGACCCGCACCCGGGTGGGGCGGTCCTCGGAGAGCGCGACCAGGGAGAGGGCCATGCCCCACAGGGGTGAGGTCGCGTTGCAGATGCCCGCCAGCGTGGACGGGATGGTCAGCTCCGCGTAGGCGAACAGGGAGAACGGCAGGGCGTTGAGGAAGAAGGCGGCCACGGTCAGGTGTCCCCAGGTGCGGGCACCGCGTGGGAGGCGCTCCCGCCTGACCGCCATCGCCGTTGCGAGGACCAGGGTGCCGAACAGCAGCCGCCCGAACGTGACCTGGAAGGGCGCGTAAGCCTGTGTGCCCACCTTGATCAGGAGGAAGCTGAAACCCCAGACAAGGGAGAGGAAGGCGAAGCGCAGCCGCCAGTCGACGGTGGCGCGAGAGCGGTCGGGGACACGACCGGGGGCTCGGGTGGGCGTGGCGGTGGTCATGCGCACCACGATGGCGCCTCATGATCTCGTAGCACAAGCGAGATTTGGTGAGCTGATTCTCGTAGCATCGCTTACATGTTGAATCTGGAGCGCCTGCGCACCCTGGACGCCCTCGCCCGGCACGGCTCGGTCAGCGGGGCGGCGGACGGGCTGCACGTGACGACCTCGGCCGTCTCGCAGCAGATGGCCAAGCTGGAGCGAGAGGTGGGGCAGCAACTCCTCGCCAAGAACGGGCGGGGAGTGCGCCTCACCGACGCGGGGCGGCTGCTCGCCGAGCATGCCGCGCGCATCCTGTCGCAGGTCGAGCTGGCGCAGTCGGCACTCGAGGCGCAGCGGGGGCAGGTGGTCGGCGAGCTTCGGCTGGCCGCGTTCCCCACGGCCCTCCGGGGGCTTTTCCCCGCCGTCTTCCGCGCGCTGCGCGAGGACCATCCCGCGCTGCGCGTGCGGTCGCGGGAACTGGAACCCGAACTCGCCGTCAACGCGGTGATCCGGGGCGACGTCGACCTGGCCGTCGTGCTCGACTGGTACAACAAGCCGCTGCCCGTGCCCGAGGGGCTGGCCAGGGCCGCGATCCTCAACGACCCGGTGGAGGTGGCCCTGCACGAGGACCATCCGCTCGTCGACCGGGACGAGATCGACCTGCGGGAGCTGGCTCAGGAGCCTTGGGTCGTCTGGCCCGAGGGCGAGTTCTGCCACGAATGGCTGCTCTACACACTGCGGGCCAACGGCATCGAGCCCCACATCGCCCACCGCGCAGGCGAACACCACACCCAACTCGCCCTGGTCGCCGCCGGGTTGGGCGTCTGCATCGCGCCCCGACTCGGCCGAGACCCGATGCCGGCCGGGGTGCGGACCGTGCCGGTGCGCCATCGGGTCCACCGCAGCGTCTACGCGGTGTGGCGCTCGGACGCCGACCGGCGGCCGTCCATCAGGGCGGCGGTGGAGGCGCTACGGGCGGCGGGGGACGCGTGAGGGGGTCCGGGCGGCAGGTGGGGTGACGGCTGGGGGCGGGCGCGTCGGCTTGTGGTGCGCCTCGGCTCGCGGGGCGGACCGGCGCCGCACCCGGACGGCCCGGTCCGGTGAGGTGGATCCCGGCTTTCCGGTTACGTGGACCCCAGTTTGCGGAAGTCCCAGGAGGCGACGGCGGCGGGGGTCAGGCGCAGCCAGGCGTGCCGGCCGTCGTGGGGCATCTCGTCGATGCCGAAGTTCTTGCGGGCGAACAGCCGCTCCACCTCGACGAGTTCGGGGACCGGCTCGCCCGTGCGCGGCGCCTCGCCCACGAATTCGACGGTGCCGGACAGTTCGACGCCGCGCAGTTCGCCGTACTCCTCGCCCGCGTCGACGACGACGGCCACGCGCGGATCGCGGCGCAGCGCGGACCAGCGTCTGCTGCGGGTGATCGAGTAGAGCCAGAGCGAGGTGCCGTCCCAGACGAACCAGAGCGGGCTGACGTGCGGGGCGCCGTCGGGCGCGACCGTCGCCACCCGGCAGGTCCGCTGTGCGCTCAGGAACTCGTCCAGTTCGGCGGGTTCCATCATGATCTTGCGGCCCCGGCGCTGGGTGGCGGTCATGGAGTCCCCTTCTCTGGCGTGGCGTCCGAAGAGCATCGGTCGTCTTCCGTCCCCGCGCAAGGGGCGTTACGCTCCACCGCCCGATCGCCGGTGACAGGGGGATGGCATGCCCGCGAACGCGAGTGAGTCGAAGCGGCGGCCGGAGCTGGGCGGGCTCCTCGATCCCGCCACCACCGTCCTGCTCACCGTGGAATGCCAGCAGGGGGTCGTCGGGCCCGGCGGTGCCCTGCCCGAACTCGCCCGGGAGGCCCGGTCGTCGGGGGCGCTCGGCCGGGTCGCCCGGCTGGTCACCGCGGCCCACGGGTGCGGGGTCCAGGTCCTGCACGCCGTCGCCGAGCGGCGGGCCGACGGCCGGGGCGCCAACCGCAACGCCCGGCTGTTCCGCGCGGCCGAACGGCTGCCCGTACGGCAGTTGACGGGCACCGCGGCCGTACGGATCGCGCCGCCCATCGAGGTCGCCGAGGAGGACCTGATCGTACGGCGGCTGCACGGGCTGTCCCCGCTGGCGGGCACCGATGTCGACGCGCTGCTGCGGAACCTGGGCTGCCGCACCCTGGTCGTCGCCGGGGTCTCGGCCAACGTGGCCGTGCCGAACGCCGTGTTCGACGCGGTCAACCTCGGCTACACGGTCGTCGTGCCCGGTGACGCCATCGCGGGGGTGCCTGCCGACTACACCCCCGCGATGATCCGCCACACCCTCGCGCTGGTCGCCACGGTCGCGACCACGGACGAGGTGGTGGCCTGCTTCGAGCGGCCCGCGGGCCGGCCCACGGGCGCCTAGAGAACGCTAGGCGAGGGTGATCGAGTCACCGGACACGGTGACCGTCTTGGCCGGCAGCGCCTTTGTCGCCGGTCCGCTCTTCACGCTGCCGTCGGCGATCGAGAAGTTGCTGTTGTGACAGGGACAGTTGATCACTCCGTCGGCGATCGTCTTCACCGCGCACCCCTGGTGGGTGCACGCGGAGGAGAACGCCTTGAAGGTGCCCGCCTCGGGCTGGGTGACGACGACGCCCTCGCTCTCGAAGATCTTGCCGCCGCCCTCGGGGATGTCCGAGGTCTTGGCGATCTCCTTGCCGCCCGCGCTGTCGCCGCCGCCCGTGCTGCCGCCGGTCGTGTCACCACCGGTCGTGTCGCCGGCCCCGGCGCCGGACGAGACGGAGGTCGACGAGTCGTCGTCCGATCCGCACGCGGTCAGCGCGACGGCGAGTCCCGCCACGCCGGCGGCCGCCATGACGGTGCGACGGCCCGGGATCGAAGCGGGTTTGGTCGGTTCGCTGGTCATGCTGACGGTTCCTTCCGAGATGGCTTCGCACTTTCGCCCATGGATACGGCGGACCTGTGCTTGAACGTTCAGACAGGGTGCACATCTTGGCCTGTCCGGGATCACGACAGTGTCAAAACCAGCTGTCTGAAAGCTGTCGGTCGGCGATCGGCGACGTCGGCGGAAGGGTGGTGCCGTGTGGCTCAGGCCGTGACCTCTGCCGTCGCGTCCGTCGGAATCACCTCGCCCGCAGGGGTCGGCTGCGCCGTACGGCGGCGGCGCACCGGCATGCCCACGGTCGGGTGGGCGACGGCCCAGGCCGCGCCCTTGCAGATGATCTCCTTGTAGAAGGCGGCGAAGCGACCGGTGAGGGCCTTGGGGAGGGCCTGGTCATCCGCGGTCACGAACTGGATCAGGCCCTCCTTACGGCCCAGCGAGATGCACTGCTGGTAGTAGCGGGGCTCGATCTTCGGGAGCTTTCCGCCGGTCAGGCGGGCCGCGATGGTGTCGGCGGCCTGCCACGAGGTCGGGACCCCCGAGGCGCACGACATCCGCAGCGGCTTGTCGCCGGGGCCCATCACGAGGGCCGCGTCGCCGACGGCGTACACCTCGGGGTGCGAGACCGAGCGCATGGTCCCGTCGACCACGATCTGGCCCGTGCCGGAGACCTCCAGCGTGCTGGCCCCGGCGATCGGGTGGACGGCGAAGCCGGTGGCCCACACGGTGACCGCGGCCGGGACGGGAGTGCCGTCGGTCAGCACGCGGTCGGCCTCGACGGCGGTGACGGCGGTGTGCTCGTGCACGGTGACGCCGAGCCCGGCGAAGACCTTCCGCAGATGTCCTCGGCCCTTGTCGGACAGCCAGTCGCCGAAGCCGCCGCGGGCCACGAGCGCGACGTCCAGGTCGGGGCGGGTCTCGGCGATCTCGGTCGCGGCCTCCACGCCGGTGAGTCCGCCGCCGACGATCACCACGGGCTGCCCCGCGTCCAGCCCGGCCAGCCGCTCGCGCAGCCGGAGCGCGCCGGTGCGGCCGGAGATCTCGTGGGCGTGCTCGGCGGTGCCGGGGACGCCCTGCGGGTTCCAGCCGCTGCCGAGGGCGTAGACGAGGGTGTCGTACTCCAGTTCCTGCTGTCCGGCGCCGTGCGGGTCGACGACGGTGACGGTCCTGCGGTCGGCGTCGATCCCGGCGACCTCGGCGAGCTTCACCTCGACGCCGGTGCCCGCGAACATCTCGTCGAAGGGACGGGGCTTGAGCTCCTGGCCGACCGCGAGCTGGTGCATCCGGACGCGTTCGACGAAGTCGGGCTCGGCGTTGACGAGGGTGATGGCGACGTCGGCGCGGTGCAGCCGCTTGGCGAGGCGCCCGGCGGCGGTCGCTCCGGTGTAGCCGGCTCCGAGGACGATGATGCGGTGCTGCATTTTCTGCTCCTGTCTGCGCGGGTTCGAGGCTTGCCGTTGCTCGGTCACGCCCCTTGAACCGAGCAGCCCCGGCTTTCCTGACAGGAACAGCATGTGAAGCAGGTCACACCATGCTGGAGGAGAGGCCCAGCGGGCTCAGCAGCCGCGATCAGTCGGCTCAGAAGGCATGGAACAGGGGCTCCCCGTGCTCGGTGGCCGCCCACACCTCGGTCGCGCGTTCCAGCTTGTCGGGGTTGACCTGGCTGCGGAACGCGGCGATGCCGTCCCCGCCGATCTCCAGGCAGATGACCCCGACGACTCGGCCGTCGACCACCGCCAGGACCGCGGGGCCGCCGTTGGCCGTCGAGATGTGGATCTCGGGTGAGCCGCCGACCAAGGCCCGCTTGACCGGAGCCGGTTTGAACAGGCCCCGCATGAACTTCGCGACCGCGAGGGCGCCCTCGAACGCCCTGGCGCGGGCCGGGACCTTTCCGCCGCCGTCGCCGACCGCGATCGCGTCCGAGGTGAGAAGTTTGACCAGCGGCTCGGTCTTTCCGCTGGTGGCCGCCGCGAGGAACTCCTCGACGATCCGCCGGGCCGCCGCCTCGTCGATCTCCGTACGGGCCTTGCCCGCCGCCACGTGCTTCTTCGCGCGGTGGAAGATCTGCTGACTGGCGGCCTCGCTGATGTCCAGGATCGCGGCGATCTCCCGGTGCGGGTAGTCGAAGGCCTCTTTCAGCACGTACACCGCCCGCTCGTTGGGGGAGAGGCGCTCCAGCAGGGTGAGGACCGCGTACGAGACGGACTCGCGCTGTTCGGCGGTGTCGGCGGGGCCGAGCATCGGGTCGCCGGCGAGCAGCGGCTCGGGCAGCCACTGGCCCACGTAGGTCTCCCGGCGTGCGCGAGCCGAGGTGAGCTGGTTGAGGCAGAGGTTGGTGAGCACCTTCGTCAGCCAGGCCTCGGGCACCTCGACCCGGTCGACGTCGGCCGCCTGCCAGCGCAGGAACGTCTCCTGCACCGCGTCCTCCGCCTCGCTCGCCGAGCCGAGGAGGCGGTAGGCGATCGCCTCCAGACGGGGCCTCGCCGCCTCGAACCGGTCCACTTCGTGCATCGTCAGCGCCATGTCCCGGATCCTATGCGGGGAGGCGCGTGGGATGGAGGCCGGAGATTCCGATCCGCTTGCGCCTGCGGGCGCGCACAGTCGGCGTAGCTCGTTGATGGAGGACCGTCTCGCTTTTTGGGACATCGGGGTTGGCCACCGCGCCGGGGCGCCGGACGAGGAACAGGGTGTTCAGCGGGGGCTCTTCCGGTTCGTGGGGAAGGGGGAGACGGCCGGAGTCGAGGTACTCCTGGCACAGCGAGCGGGGCGGCACGACACAGATCGGTGAGGCGGCAGATTACGTCCTGCGTGCGAGCGCGGCGCGCAGTTCGGTCAGGACGGTGTCCGGCAGGTCCGCGCCCTGTGCATGCTTGACGATCTGCTCAGCGATGGAGGACAGCTTGGTGTTGGTGTGCTGGGAGATTTCACGCAATACGGTGAAACCGTCCTCGGGTGTGATCTTCCCTACGAGGACAAGGACTCCGATGGCCTGATCCACAGCCGCGTGGGAGGTGACGGCCCGCCGTAGCTGCTCCTTCTCGATGCGCAACTGCTCGACCTCGTGCACGAGGTCGTCGCTACGGGGAGGCGTACCGGGTCCCTGCCCGGAGACGGAGGAGGCCATGCGTATCACCGGATCTTTCGCGGGGCCGTGGACACCTCACGTCTGCCCGGCCCTGCGTTCAGTATCCGCCCCCTGCGGGGACCGTGCAGAGCATGGCGGAAACGCGTCGAGCTCCCCGAGCTGAACCCGGAGAGCGCGACGGGGGCTCACTGCCTAACCCCGCACCGGGCGAGTAGCCCAGGAGCGGGACGTCATGCGGCCTCGCCATGCTGCGGGGAGGCCCTGCGCACCTTGCCGCCTGACCTGTGCTCTGTGGCAGGGGGGCCGTTGCTGTGGACCAGACGAAGCCGATGGCGTCGGGCGTGGCGGGCCTTCGGTGGCCTGGCCCACAGCTGGTCCTCCATTCGGTCCATGGCGCACAACAGCAATCCCAAAGCGGGCAACAGCAACACAGCGACGGTGATCACACGATTCCCTCTCTACTGTTCCCCGCCGGGTTTCCCTCCGAGCCCCTTTCGGTAGCCGACAGCTGTGAAGGTTTGGTGACCACAGGAACTGGACGGTGTGCCGTGGACTGCCCGGACAGTTGAATGACCGGTTGATCAAGCAAGCGGTTTGCGGTAACGGACGTACTCGTTCAGCCGCCGGAATCCCACGCTCTCGTAGAGATCGTAGGCCCGGTGAGGATTTGCCGTCCCCGTGTACAGCCGCGCAGTCGTTGCACCCTGCTCGCGAAGGCTTCGCAGCCCTTCCAGCAGCAGGACCCGGCCGATTCCCCGGCGTCGGTGGTCGGTCCGGACACTCAGCTCTTCGACCTCTCCCACGGTGGGGTGGTGACGGCGGATGGAGCAGAGGGCGACGCCGACCATGTCCTGCCCGTTCCACGCGGCTCTCCAGCACGCCGGGTCAGCGCTGTCGATGAAGTCCTGGAAAGTCCATTTCCGTGTGAATCCGTTGTCCGCATATGAATCGACGACCGTCCTCCAGGCCGCACGGTAGTGGCTTGTCCCGATCGGCCCCGTCCGTATCCCGGACGGCAGTTCGCTACCCAGCTCTGGCAATTGCGGGAGATCGCCCAGTTTCAGTTCGACCAGGCTGAAGACACGTCGGTAGCCGGCGGTGAGCAGGAGCGCCGTTGCCTCCTTTTCGGAGGCCATGGCGTTCGCGCCGATCACTGCCGTCCGGGCCGTTCCATGCTGTATGACGAGCTGGCGGATCCGCGCTTCGGCCCAGCTCAGCATGGCTGAGCCGATGCCCTGGCGGCGGTGTTGGGGCAAGAGGTAGCCGCGGTGCAGATACAGCCATGTGTCGTCCCGCTCTTGCCACCACCGGATCGTCGTGTAGCCGATGACGGCCCCGTCGTGCACCACCAGCATCTGATTCCTGGACGGCTCCTCCAGCTTGGCCGAGGCTTCGGCGATCTCGGCCGCTGTCGGTATCCCTTCCACAACCGAGTGGGGGTCGGCCCGGTCCCGTTCAGCACAACCCAGCCGCACCGCGGCCATGGGGTCGTGGTCTTCGTCGCCGCGATACGGCCGGAATCCGAAGCCGACCGGAAGGTTCTGCCCTGGTGCGCCATCCGACATGACCGGATGGTCTCGAACTTCGAGGAGGGTCCGCCACTCCGTTCAGGTCGCAGTCGTCCGTGGCCGTTCACCGAGCCGGCCGCGTTCGAAGCGTGCCCCGGCGCGGACGAGGACGGCGAGGTGGGTGGGGTGCGTTCACAGCCCACCGCTGTTGGGACTCGACGAATGCCGGAATCAGCGAGATCGACGGTGTCGCCGGCGCAGAGCAGCTTGAGGGCGCACCGGTGCGGCTCGCGGAGCACTACAGCATGAGATCGCCTCGCCACGTGGCAGGAATCGGGCAGCCGCCGATGAGGAGCGCGGGGAGTTCGTGGAACACCTACAAGGGAGTGAAGCCCTGGCAGTGGGCGCGGCGGGAGAGTCCGTGGTGACCGTGGCGCGGTGGCTGACTCCGCTCTTCGCCGGTGATCACCCTCGGTTACTATGCTCACTTCATGCCGGAGGCGGAAGCAGGGCGAACGGTCATTGAAGTCGACCGTGGATTGCAAGGTGAATGAAGTGGGTGGCCTGAGGAAATGCTGAGCAAGGTCGCCGCGACCCGCTACATCACCCCTCTGCGGGAGGGTGGATCGCTGCCCGGTCTCGTCGAGGGGGACGACCGGGGGACGTACGTCCTGAAGTTGTCTATGGGGTGGCGCTGACCTGCGGTGATGCAGATGAACCCGTGGCTGACCTGCGTAGATGCGTCTTTCAGAGCCTTTCAGGTTCGTGCCGAGTTATGTAGCCGATCCTCCCCACGCGCTCCCCAGCGGCGTGGAGACTCCCCAGATTCTCCCCAGGAACAGCCGACGTCATCAGCGGCGACGAGACGAAAGACTCTCCCTGGCGTAGGCACGCTGAGTGACTTCCGAGGGGCTGGGGCGCACAGAAGTGGCCAACTCTGCCACACTTGGTTGCCCCGGGCTGAGGGTCACTCTTTCGGCTCTATGGGGCGTGTGGGAGCGCGGTGTGAGCTGTGCACAGGTGGTCCCCCTGAACGAACGGCAGCGCGCTCTTCTCGAACGCGTCGCGGCCGGTGAGGAGCCTCGAGCCTGGTCGCCGGGGAGTGGCGCTCAGCCTATGCCCTGCGCGACCGTGGGCTTCTGACGGTCGGCCGGGCTGGAGGGCGCGGCCGTGCGGAGGTCACCGAGGCTGGCCGCTTCTACCTCCGGCACCGCCGTCACCCCGAGGATCCCACGTTTGAGGGCGGTGGCGTCCAAGAGGCGTCCACTGAGCCTCCAGCGTCGGCGGGAGCAGGTGGGCGGCGGGGAGGCGCGGATCGCAAGCCCAGTCAGACGCCTTACAGTGAACGGCCCGTCGCTCGTGCCCGACCTGCGAAGGTGCAGGAGTTGGTCCAGCGTCTGCTCGGCGAAGGGCGTGTCCGTCTCGCAGACCCCGATGACGACGAGGTCGTGGAGTGGCGGCGCGTCGTCGACTACGCGAAGCGACACGGCCTGGAACCGCCTGGCAGACGCATCGAGAAGGCCCGCTTCGGTGCCCGTGGCTTGGAGATGTACCTCACCGAGGGCCCGCATCCCAACTCACGGAGCCGGCGGCCGAAAGGCGCCAGGCCGCTGGCGCGATCGGAAGCTCCGGGTGCTTGAGGATGCGTTGAGTGTCATTCTCGAGGAGATCGAGACGCGAGCGGGGGAGGACGCACAGAGCAGGGAGCGTGAGAAGAAGGCCAGGGCGGAGGGTGAGGTTCGCGGCGGGCGGCCATGGAGGAAGCCACTGTTCGGGATCAACTCGCAGGTGTGCTTCAGGAGGAGGCCGGACGCTGGCAGGAAGCCGCCGTACTCGGTGCCTACTGCGATGCCCTGGAACGTCGTCTTGCCGAACTGTGCCGTGCTGTGGACGAGTTGAGTCTGGAGACAACCCGACGTTGGTTGGAGTGGACACGTGAATACGTGCAGGCAATCGACCCCTTGGACGGCTCCTGGGGATGCCGACTCCAAGGGAGCCGACGCCAGATGAGCTCCAGACATACCTCAGGGGGTGGAGTCCGTACGGACCGGAACGCCGAGGTGGATGGTGAAGCGCAGAACGGGCGGTTCGCCGATTCGCTGCATGTGGTGCAGATGACGCATCGGCGCCGCATCCTCCGCCTCGCCAAGCACTGGCCGTGGACCGATGTGATCACCGCCGCCCTGACACGGCGCGAAGCCCTCCCAAACCCAGGCTGACCAGTACTTTCCCGTCCCTGCGAACAGCCCGAACAACCGAAAAGGGTCGCCGGGGAATCCGACGACCCTTCACGAAAGTTCGAGGCTAATCGTCTGGCCCGCTCTCTCACCTGGCACCACAGGATTTCCTGAATCAGCTGGTCAAGACCGTCCTTGCGCCACAGGGTGAAGTAGAAGACCACCGCCGACCAGGCCGGCAGGTCGCGCGGACAGGAGTTCCCAATGGCAGCCCGTCCGGTTCTGATAGAACATCGCGTTCACCACCTCACGGAGGTCGCAGGCGCCCGGGTCTCCCGTTGCCGACCGCGCTACCCGCTCCAGCTTCCACGCGGTGATCAGCGGCGCGATCAGCACCCACTGCTCGTCGGTCAAGTCCGTTGACGGCATTCGTTCTATGCCACGGCCTCACCGTGCACACGCCATGACAGGCGTCCGGAATGTCTCCGTACCTACGAACGGGCGACACCAGACCCGTCAGAAACGGACATAACACCCTGCAAAATGCGCCTGCTACGACAAAGGCGCACCCAGTGAAGACGAGGGGACGAGAGCCTTCTCGTAGCTCAAGGCGTCCAGAGGGTCGCCTCCGACGTAACGGGGGGCATACGGGTACGCGTAGATCGGACGAGTCTGGGTGATGCGCTCCTCGCTCAGATCGAACTTCTCCCCGGCGATGACATCCGGAGCGATACCCTCCTCGACCCAGGCCATGAGCGCCTTCATGCCTGCAGCCAAGGAGATCCCCGGTCCCTTCGTGATGTGAGAGTGAGCATCGCCCGCGCCCATGAACAGGCGGACGTAGTCACGTGTTCCCTCGACTCCGCCCATCTTATCCAGAACATTGCGGAAATAGCCGAGCACTCCCCACGGCGTAATGACCTCATCGTTGACCGCATGACTGAGGAGCAACTTGTGTCCGCTGTCCCTCAGGCCGGAAAGGTCAGGGTCGACAGTGGCGACCTCTGCGAATCGCTTGGCGGCACCGTTGAAGAACTCTTCGAAGTTGTCGAGATTGAGAGTCCTCCAATCCCAGTTGGGATCACCGGAATACCAGCGCCCGAACGCCTCGGCCATCACGAACGGTACGGGCACCCGCCGGCCGTCCTCCTCGGCGGTGACCGCCATCCCGACTTGACCGATGTTCTGACCCCAGGTCTCGGTGGTCGCGGGGAATCCGCCCCACAGTCGCGTTCCGTCCGCTGGCTGAGGACCGTCCCAAATCATCTGCATTACGGTGGCGTCAGTCTCTGTGATCGGCCCGTCCTCCGTGAGGGCTCCAACGATCTGGAAGGGGTCGAAGCGCCAGGTGTCGAACACGCCGATGTGGTCGTTTACGACGCCGGTCTCACCTTCCAGAGCCGCGGCAGCTGCATCCCGGAAAGCGGACAGCTTCGCCGGTGACATGTAATTGTCATGCTCCTTCATCACGAGCAACGGCCACAGACATCCGACGGAGAGCTTGGCGTAATCGAGCGCGCAGTCACCGGCCCACATGCCGTCGTAGTCCTCGGGGTATCGCTGCGCGCTCAGCAACGTCTGCCGACCGCCACCGGATGTTCCCTGGAGATAGGAGTACCTGGGCTCGGCCCCGTGAATCGCCCGGGTCACCGCCTTACCGACAACGGCGGTGTGATGAGTAGCGAGATGAGCCCAGATCCGAATGAGATCCCAGTCCAATTCGCCTGTGTCAACGTCTTGTCCCCAATCCGCGAAACGCGAATCCTTGTTGGCTCCGTCCGTCGCCGCCGTCGCGAAACCATTGCGGACGCCTCGCGGCAGGTTTGCCTGTCGCACATACTCACGGAAGACGTAGTCCGGCGCCGTGCGGTTTCCCCCGCCCGTCACGCCGAGAAAGCGTCCGTTCCAGGCAAGCGGCACCCACACCTCAATCCGGGATACGTGTCCGCCCTCGGTGCGCAGGTCGACCTGGACATCGCAGTACGGCGGCAGTCCCGTTTCCGCCGGCAAGCGGACGGGCACCTTCACCAGGCGGGACAGGGGACTCCCGGATCGCCATCGATGGCCAGCTCTATCTGCCCGTGCCTTCAAGCCCCACTACCGCGAGTCTTCCCCCACCTACCACGACCGGTACCACGGTAGCGGCGGCGGTGGCGCCTGCTGAAATCCGACACGCTCGCTCGCCTCTGACGACGGTGTTGGCCGCATTGCCCTGTATTGCCGGGCCCAAGGGCCTGGCCGGAAATTTACCCTCCGCTCCGGATTGCAGTCAAAATTGTTGACGATATTTTCAACTTCCCCCACGCTATCCGTTTGGTGGCGCCGTAGCTCGCAGCTGCGCGCCTGAGACCGAAAGGGGCAATTCATGCGTAGGTCCTCAGCCCGTGGCCTTTCTGGCCTCCCGCGTCGGACGAGATCGACTGCTGTCGCCTGCGCGGCGGTCGCGGCGATGCTCGCTTCGCTCCTGGGTGCGAGTTCCGCGAGCGGCGCGACGGCGTCCCGCCCCGCGGTCACAGCGGACGGCCTGGCGGACCTGCCCGCCGTAAAGCCTGTGATGGAGTGCGCGGATGTGACGGGACTCGACCTCGACGGCGTCACCGACGCCTCGGTCACGATCTCTTCAGCGAAGGTCGTGACGACGGACGTGTCCGCCCCGTACTGCGAGGCGCGCGGAACCATCGCTCCGGCGAACACCATTGTCATGCGCCTGCCGGTCAATGGCTGGACCCAGCGTTACGTCCAGACCGGCTGTGGTGGCCTGTGCGGCAGCGCCAACATCAACTACGGCCAGGCGTCGACCTGTCCGGTCGTCAAGGACGGCACGGTCGCCAGCGCCACGACGGACATGGGCCACCAGGGGCTCAACGACGGCTCGTGGGCCTTGAACAACCCGCAGGCGCAGATCGACTTCGCCTACCGGAGCGTGCACGTCACGTCCCAGGTCGCCAAGGCGGTCATCGGCCGGTTCTACGGCAAGCGCCCCGCCTACTCCTACTTCACGGGCTGCTCCGACGGCGGCCGTGAAGCCCTGATGGAGGCGCAGCGCTACCCCGACGACTTCGACGGCATAGCGGCCGGTGCACCCGCGAACAACATGGTCGTTCAGAACACCTTTCACCACGCGTGGAACGTCCTCACGAACAAGGGCGCGGACGGTGACTACATCCTCCTCGCCGACAAGCTACCCGTGATCCACCAGGCTGTGCTGGACGCCTGCGACGCGCTGGACGGCCTGACGGACGGCTTGCTCGACGACCCACGCCAGTGCGACTTCGACCCCGAGACGCTGGTGTGCGAGGCCAGTCAGGCCCCGTCGACCTGCCTCACCGAGGCCCAGGCAGGCGTGGTCCAGCGCCTGCACGACGGTGCCACGGACGCGAAGGGCCGCAAGCTGGAGCCGGAGATCGCCCACGAGTGGGGTTCCGAGCTGGAATGGACGCTGTTCGTCCCGGCCCGCCAGGGCCAGACGGTGGCCAGCGAGAACTTTGTGACGTCGTTCACCCGCTACCTTGCCCACACCAACGCCCCCGACCCGGACTTCCAGCTCTCCGACCTGGAGTTCACGGTGGACTCGTTCTGGAGGACGGTCCAGTCCTCCAGCTACCTCGCCGCCCTGGACCCCGACCTCAGCGCCTTCGCCAAGAGCGGCGGCAAGCTGCTCCTCTGGCACGGCTGGAACGACCAGCACATCTCACCGCAGGGGACGCTGGCGTACTACGACGCCCTGCGCGAGGCGGCGGAGACGAAAAAGGCCGACAGCTTCGCCAAGCTGTACCTATTCCCGGGAGTGGCGCACTGCGGCGGCGGCGAGGGCCCGAACACGTTCGACGTCCTTACCCCGGTGATGGCGTGGACGGAGACCGCGACCAGCCCGGGGAAGATCATCGCGTCGAACATCACGAACGGCACGGTGACGCGAACGCGGCCGGTTTTCCCGTACCCCCAGGTCGCCCGTTATGACGGCACGGGCAGTGTGGACGACGCGTCGAACTTCGTGGCGCACACGCCCCACACCAAGCCCGACGCGGACGCCTACGCCTGGGCGGGCGAGCGGCTGTTCTCCTCCGACTACCAGACCTGGTGCAAGGTTGTGGACGGCAGCCTGGTCTGCCGGCCGAAGCGGACGTGGCTGACGCAGCGGGCCGCGTAGAAGGAGCCGGGGCGGCCGACAGGATCGGCCGCCCTCGCTGATTCGCGTCCGCTGTGACGGCCCGGCTCGGAGGCCCAACTCAGGCCTTCGCGAGCGCGCTGGCTCTCCAGTGAGGTGCGCCCTATTACAGGAACCGGAGTCGCTGGCACTTCGACGGATGCGACGGCAAAACCGGCGACGCCGATCAGGTAGACGGTGCGTCGGCCGAAGCGGTCGCCGAGATCGCCGCCGAGGATCAATGCGGTTGCGAGGACGAGGAGACAGGATCGTCGGCCATTGCAGGTCGCCGTGGTCGTGTTGAGGTCCGGGGTTGGCGATGGAGGCGACGGAGTCGGCCAGACCGACCATGAACAGGCCGAAGGGGCGATCAGCGTCAGCCAGGGTGGGGCCCGTGGGCCTTTGGGCTTGGCGCGAGGCGTGGGCCGGCACCCGCTGAGTGGGCGGGAGAAGTCACGGAGACGGGGGTGGCGGGCGTGGACGGCCCTGTCCTTGCCCTGTGGTGAGAAGGCATGCTGTCGGCGGGACGGCGTCGCCTAATCGGAACGTTTCGCCGCATCGAGCTCGTACAACGAATCCGAGAACCCAACGTCGGCCGCGCCCACGAACGGCTGGCCTAGCGGGCCTGGAGCGGATCTGCGAGCGCCTTGCGCATCTCGTCCTGGCGGCCCCGAGCGTGTCCAAGCACGGCGAACTCTGGCGCGGCGAACATGGACTGGGCGGCGGTCATCGCCACAGCGGGGCGTCTGCTACGGCCTGGCCAGCCGCACCGGTGCCGATGAATTCGGCCGCGCCGCCGTCCGGTTGTGGCCGGCTGCCCACCGCTTCCGGCGCGGCCGGCGCATCCGGGTCCAGGTCTCCAGCGGCGCCTTCCCGCGCTACGCCCGCAGCCCGGGCACCGGCGAGCCGCTCGCCACGGCCACGACCCTCCGGGCGGCCGACCAGAGCGTCCCTCACGGTCCCGAACACCCCTCGGCGGCGATCCTGCCGGTGCGCGTAGCCCTGTGAGCAGTCCGGCAAACAGTGCCACATCCATGAGAACAAAATTGTTGACAATCCTGTTGGCCTAGATTTAGGTTCGACAGGCACTCACTCAGGGAGGGCACGATGCAGGAGGAAGCCCGTCCGGGCACCGGGGAGCAGGCCAAACAGCTCGCGCTGGCGAAGCTGCGGCAGGCGATCCTGCACGGCGAGATGGCACCGGCCCAACGGCTGGT
>NZ_JAQYWT010000229.1:0-52097 GCF_036322545.1 Streptomyces sp. SP18BB07 | reverse complement strand
GGTCGCCGGAGTGTCACCGCCCAACGCGAACGCCTCGTCCGCGGCCCGCACATGCAGCGCGTCCCGGTCCGGATCGGCGTACACGGCCACGCTCGCGATCCCGGCGTCCCGGCACGCCCGGGCGACGCGGACAGCGATTTCGCCTCGGTTGGCGATCAACACCTTGCGCACGATGGCTCCCTCTCCTTGAAACAAGCCGAGTTTAGGGACTGCCGACACGGCGTTTCGACCCGTCCACAATGGTGAGCTTGCCCACACGGAGCGTGAATCGAGGCTCACTCAACCCGCGAAATCCCTTGTCGCACAGCATGGCGCAGGACTCCACACGAAAACCCTAGCCCTCCGATGTGGTCAAGGTCTCTGTGCGGCCGCGCTGCGGCCGGTTGGGTTTCTTTGTGGAGTCCCTACTAATGGCCCAACGATTCTTTGCTCTCGTAAGAACCCTTGTCCCGAGGTTTACCCGTTAGTAGCGTTCGCGATGTCTCGAACACCTACCTGGGGTAACGCGTCGGGGCGGCGAGGCGCTGAGAGCAGCAGGACGAGATCGGAAGTGGGTGGGGTCGGGTGATCCGCAGACCGGTGGCGGTGACGACGGCGATCGTGCTGTTCGTGGAGGGGCTCGGCATCGCCGGGGTCCAGTGGCTTCTCGGCACCGTCGTCGACCGGCAGCAGATGTCGCTCGCCGGGCTGGATTCCGGCGCGATGTCCGTCTCCACGAAGGCCGGGGGTGTTCTTTTCGGCCTCTACTTCGTCTTCTGCGGCGTGGTCGCGCTGCTCGTGGCCCTGCGCAACCGGCCGCCCGCCGGGCTCGGCAGGATCCTGCTCATCAGCGTCGCCGTCGTGCACGGGCTGCTCGGGGCGCTCGCGGTGGGACTGGTCGGGTGGGGCGCGTTCGTGTTCATGATGGTGGTGCTGGGCCTGGTGCTGCTCACGCTGATGACGTACGACCGGCAGGGCGGGGTTGCTGACGCGGTGCCGGGTGGGGGTGCCGGGGGTGCCGGGGGTGCTGGCGGGGCCGGGGGAGCCGGGGCTGCCGGGGGGCCGGAGCCGGCTGCTCCGGCGGTGCCCGGGGGTTCGTGAGGGGTCGCGTCAGTCGGTGCGAGGGGTCCACAGGTCGGTGATGGCCACGCCGAGTTGGGCCAGCAGGCGGCGCAGCAGGGGCAGGCTGATGCCGATGACGTTGCCGTGGTCGCCGTCGATGCCGTCGATGAACGGGGACGAGCGGCCGTCGAGGGTGAACGCGCCCGCCACGTGAAGGGGTTCGCCGGAGGCGACGTACGCGGCGATCTCCTCGTCCGAGGGGTCGCCGAAGTGGACGACCGTGGAGGCGGTCGCGGAGGTGTAGCGGCCGGTGGCGGTGTCGTAGACGCAGTGGCCGGTCTGGAGGGTGCCGGCACGGCCGCGCATGGACTTCCAGCGGGCGGTGGCCTCCTCGGCGTCCGCCGGCTTGCCGAGGGCCTCGCCGTCGAGGTCGAGGACCGAGTCACAGCCGATGACGAGGGCGCCCTTGACCTCCGGTCTGGCCGCCACGACCGATGCCTTGGCCTCGGCGAGGGCGAGGGCCAGGTCGGCGGGCGTGGGGGCGGTGACGGCGTCCTCGTCCACTCCGCTGACGATCACCTCGGGGGTGAGGCCGGCCTGGCGCAGGAGGTTCAGGCGGGCGGGGGACTGGGAGGCGAGGATCAGGCGGCGGCGCGTTTGTGGGGCGGTCATGCACTCAGGGTATTGCGTGGGTTGTCGGGTGCGGGCCGGGTGGGGCGCGTTGGCGGGTGCGGGCCGGGTAGGGGGCGTTGGTGGGTGCGGGCCGGGTAGGGGGCGTTGGTGGGTGCAGGCGGGTGGGGGCTGGTCGCGCAGTTCCTCGCGCCCCTCAGGGGCGCGGCTGTCCCGCCGTGGGGGCTTGGGCGCCGGTGCGCTGGGTGGGTCGGGGGCGCGCCGGGGGGTCCGTCCTCGGAACGGCGCGGAATCGGTCGGCTGAGAAGTTCAGCCTGTTGACGCGCCAACCGCTGCGGGCGGACACCCCCCGACACGCCCCCTTCTCGCCGTTCGCGGCCTCACCGCCGCCGGGGTGCTCAGAGGATGCCCAGGACCAGCATGGCCAGGAGCATGGCGCAGGCCATGAGCACGCCGAGCCGCCGAAGCATGGCCTGCGTGTCGCGCAGTTCCTTCGGCGGCTCGTTCTCAGGGTCGGACCAGAGCATGGTGCGATGGTGCGCCGCCCGGCGGGCCGGGCGCCTGAGTACGCGTACTCAATTCGGTAGGAGAGGTTCCGCTCAGCCGGGCCAGTAGGTGCGGCTCCAGGTGGTCGGGCCCGGGGCCGGCAGGCGGTGGGCGGCGATGCGGGACGGGTCGGACCAGGCGTCGCGGGGGGCGGGCGCGTGGGGTGGTTCGGTGGCCGCCGCCGCGGCGCGGGCTCGGACGACCGCGAGGGCCGCGGCCAGTTCCTCGGGGGTCGGGTTGCCCCGTACGACCTTGATCGTCATGGCTGGGCTCCGGGGGCTAGAGGGGGATGTTGCCGTGCTTCTTCGGGGGCAGGGACTCGCGCTTGGTGCGGAGTTGGCGCAGGCCCCGGACGAGGTGGCGGCGGGTGTCGGAGGGGGTGATGACGGCGTCGACGTAGCCGCGTTCGGCTGCGGTGTAGGGGTTGAGGAGGGTGTCCTCGTACTCCTGGATGAGGCGGGCGCGGACGGCTTCGCGTTCGGCTTCGGGGGCGGCGGCGATGGTGCGGCGGTGCAGGATGTTGACCGCGCCCTGGGCGCCCATGACGGCGATCTGGGCGGTGGGCCAGGCCAGGTTGAGGTCGGCGCCGAGGTGCTTGGAGCCCATGACGTCGTAGGCGCCGCCGAAGGCCTTGCGGGTGATGACGGTGATGAGGGGGACGGTGGCTTCGGCGTAGGCGTAGATGAGCTTGGCGCCGCGGCGGATGATGCCCTCGTGTTCCTGGCCGACGCCGGGGAGGAAGCCGGGGACGTCGACGAAGGTCAGGACGGGGACGTTGAACGCGTCGCAGGTGCGGACGAAGCGGGCCGCTTTTTCGGAGGCGTCGATGTCCAGGCAGCCGGCGAACTGCATCGGCTGGTTGGCGACGATGCCGACCGGGTGGCCCTCGATGCGGCCGAAGCCGGTGAGGATGTTCGGGGCGAACAGGGCCTGGGTCTCGAAGAACTCGCCGTCGTCCAGGACGTGTTCGACGACCGTGTGCATGTCGTAGGGCTGGTTGGCGCTGTCGGGGACGAGGGTGTCCAGCTCGCGGTCCTCGTCGGTGACGGTGAGGTCGGCCTGCTCGGGGAAGGCCGGGGGCTCGCTGAGGTTGTTCGAGGGCAGGTAGGACAGGAGCTGCTTGACGTACTCGATGGCGTCTTTTTCGTCGCCGGCCATGTGGTGGGCGACGCCGGAGGTGGCGTTGTGGGTGCGGGCGCCGCCGAGTTCCTCGAAGCCGACGTCCTCGCCGGTGACCGTCTTGATGACGTCCGGGCCGGTGATGAACATGTGCGAGGTCTGGTCGACCATCACCGTGAAGTCGGTGATCGCGGGGGAGTAGACCGCGCCGCCCGCGCACGGGCCGACGACCAGGCTGATCTGGGGGATGACGCCGGAGGCGTGGGTGTTGCGGCGGAAGATCTCGCCGTACATGCCCAGCGCCATGACGCCCTCCTGGATGCGGGCGCCGCCGGAGTCGTTGATGCCGATGACCGGGCAGCCGGTCTTGAGGGCGAAGTCCATCGCCTTCATGATCTTCTGACCGAAGACCTCGCCGAGGGAACCGCCGAGGACGGTGAAGTCCTGGGAGAAGACGGCCACCGGGCGGCCGTCGACCGTGCCGTAGCCGGTGACGACGCCGTCGCCGTAGGGGCGGTTGTTCTCCATGCCGAAGTCGGTGGAGCGGTGGCGGGCGAACTCGTCGAACTCCACGAAGGAGTCATCGTCGAGGAGCAGTTCGATCCGCTCACGGGCCGTCAGCTTGCCCTTGGCGTGCTGCTTCTCCACCGCGCGCTCGGAGCCGGCGTGCGTCGCCTCATGGATACGGCGCTGCAGATCCGCGAGCTTCCCCGCGGTCGTGTGGATGTCGATGTGTGCTGACTCAACCGGCTCGGACATCGGGATGCGGCTCCCTGCCTGCTCATGGGGACGTGAGGGATCGGTACGTGCTGCGCGGTGGTGCTCAGAAGTGTGCGTGGTTACTCATCCGTAGAGTAGTGCTGCACCTACCGGTCGGCAGTGCGGCGTTTACCACACCTAGGGTGGGTTGCATGACGCCGCGAGATGCCTCAGACGACGGTAACGACACGTCGGGTGGACGCTGGTCCGACCTGGACCGGCCGCCCCTCAACTCCGCCGCCCTGCGCCGGGCCCTGGTCCGGGACGGCGGGCTGTGGAGCTCCCTGGACGTGGTGCCCGTCATCGGTTCCACCAACACCGACCTGGCGGGACGGGCCGACGGGCTCCCCGAGGGCGCGGTGCTCGTGGCCGAGGAACAGAACGCGGGCCGGGGCCGCCTCGACCGCGTCTGGACCGCGCCGCCGCGCTCCGGTCTGTTCTTCTCGGTCCTGCTCAAGCCGGTCGAGGTGCCCATTCGGCACTGGGGCTGGCTGCCGCTCCTCACCGGCGTCGCGGTCGCGACCGGGCTGTCCCGGGCCGCCGGGGTCGACACGGCCCTCAAATGGCCGAACGACCTGCTGGTGACCGTACGGGGAGAGGAGCGCAAGGCCGGGGGGATCCTCGCGGAGCGCGCGGGCGCGGAGGGTGTCGTCATCGGGATCGGCGTCAATGTCAGCCTGCGCGAGGACGAGCTGCCGGTGCCCGCGGCCGGGTCGCTGGCGCTCGCCGGCGCCGTGAGCACGGACCGTGACCCGCTGCTGCGGGCCGTGCTGCGGTCATTGGAGGACTGGTACGGGCGGTGGCGGGCCGCCGGGGGCGATCCGGCCGAGAGCGGTCTCCAGGAGACCTACGCCGCGGGGTGCGCGACGCTGGGGCGCACCGTGCGGGCCGAGCTGCCCGGGGACCGGTCGGTGGTGGGGGAGGCCGTGGCCGTGGACGGGGACGGGCGGCTGGTCCTCGCCACGGGGGAGGGCGTGCAGGAGCCGGTCGGGGCGGGGGACATCGTGCATCTGCGGCCTGTGTGACGGGCGTGCCTCGGGGCGGGCAGGGGGCGGGTGTGCCTGGTGGGGCGTGCAGGGGGCGGGTGTGCGTGGTGGGGCAGGTGTGTGCTGAGTGATGTGTGGGCGGGGTGGGGGAGGGGACCCGGGAGTGGTGTTGGGCTGGGGCGGGTTTCGCTCGCGGCGCTTGCCGGGTGCCGCCCGCGCCCACCCGTGCCGTCCCAGCGGCACGACTGCCCGCAGCTGGCAGGGGCGGCGGAGTGCGGCTGCCCGCCGGGGCGTCCACCATCGGGCCCACCTGACGGAGTGAGCTGGCGCACACCTGCCGTAGAGTTGAGGCCGGTCGAGTACGTGACCGCGGGAGATCGGAAGGGCAGCAGGAGTGAGCGTCGAGGACACGGGCTCCGGCACGAACGCGGATGGCCGCGTGGAGCCGCCCCCTCTCTCGGCTTCGCTCGAGCGGGGCGAGCCCCACGGCGTGGACGCCGACGAGGAGGACCCGCTGGCGCTACGGCTCGAAGGGCTGATCCTCGGGGCCGAGCGCCGGTACACCCCTTTTCAGGCGGCGCGCAGCGCCGGGGTCTCCATGGAGCTGGCGTCCCGTTTCTGGCGGGCCATGGGCTTCGCGGACATCGGTCAGGCCAAGGCGCTGACCGAGGCCGACGTGCTCGCGCTGCGGCGTCTCGCCGGTCTTGTGGAGGCGGGGCTGCTGAGTGAGGCCATGGCGGTGCAGGTGGCCCGTTCCACCGGGCAGACCACCGCGCGGCTGGCCGAGTGGCAGATCGACTCCTTCCTGGAGGGGCTGACCGAGCCGCCGGAGCCGGGGATGACCCGCACCGAGGTGACGTATCCGCTGGTCGAGCTGTTGCTGCCGGAGCTGGAGGAGTTCCTCGTCTATGTCTGGCGGCGCCAGCTGGCCGCCGCGACCGGTCGGGTCGTCCAGGCCGCCGACGACGAGGAGATGGTCGACCGGCGGTTGGCTGTCTGCTTCGCCGATCTCGTCGGGTTCACCCGGCTGACCCGTCGGATGGAGGAGGAGGAGCTCGGCGAGCTGGTCGAGGCCTTCGAGACCACGGCGGCGGATCTGGTGGCGGCCAACGGGGGGCGGCTCATCAAGACCCTCGGGGACGAGGTGCTGTACGCCACGGACGACGCGGGTGTCGCCGCCGAGATCGCGCTGCGCCTCATCGAGACCATGGCCAACGACGAGACCATGCCCGAGCTGCGCGTCGGCATGGCCTTCGGGACGGTGACGACGCGGATGGGTGATGTCTTCGGGTCCACGGTGAACCTCGCGAGCCGGCTCACCTCGATAGCGCCGAAGGACGCGGTCCTCGTCGACGGGGCCTTCGCCGAGGAACTGACCCGCACGGGCGAGGCGCCCGCCTCCGAGGCCGAGGCCGCCGAAGCGGCGGCCGCCGCGGAGAAGGAGGGCGAGGAACCTCCGACCTACCGCTTCGCCCTCCAGCCGATGTGGCAACGACCGGTGCGCGGGCTGGGCGTGGTCCAGCCGTGGCTGCTCACGCGGAGGCCGGGCAAGACGTGAGGGGAGCAAGCCGCCGGGTGGGCGGCTTCTCTTCGTCCTTCGACTGCGGTTGCGGCGATGGCTGTGGCTGCGGCTGTGGCTGTCGTTGGGGTGGCTGATGTCCGCTACCTGCTCAGGGCGTCGTTGACGCAGAGGCCGACGATCGGGACGCAGAGGCCCGGCTTGGTGGGCTTCGTGGGTGTCGTCGTGTCGTCGGGGGCGGTCGGTGTGGTCGGGGAGTCCGGTGCGGTCGGCTGCTGGGGGGCTGCCGCCGGGGGCTGGGTCGGTGCGGGAGCGGTGGGGCGGGGGGCCTCCGGGGCGCGGGGCGCCGCTGACGTGTCGGGGGCCGGTGGGGTCCTGGGGAGGTCGCGGGCGCCGGGGGCGGAGGGGATGTCGACGCCGATCGAGGGGGCCGGCTGGTGGGCGGAGGGGGTCGGCGTGGGGGCGGGCCCTCCCGATGACGGGGGTTGCTGTGCGGGTGTGGGGTTTCCGCTGCCCATGGGGGTGTCGGCGGTCGGGGCGCCCGCGTCCGTGGAGGGCTCGTCGCCCACGGTGGCCCCGGCCTCGGTCGTACCGTCCGTGATGTCGTCCGCCGCGCTCGGGGCCGGGCCGGCCGCGCCGACGCCGCCCACCGGGTCCGACGACAGGCGAAGGAGGCTCAGCGCGCCCGCCGCGAGGGCCATGCCGCCCACCGCGAACAGCAGTTTCCGCTGTCGAGGCCGCCGGTGTCGGCCTCGTGGGCGGGGGGCGGGGTGGTCGGGGGTGTGGTCGGCCTGGGGCAGGGGTTGCGTGGCGGTGCCCGGCTTGGTGGGGGCGAAGGGGGGTGTGCGGTTCGTCGGGGCTGCGGACGGCTTCCAGGGGGGTGAGGGCGCTGCCGGGCCCGCCGACGGCGCTGGTTGCGGTCTTGGGGGTGCCTCCGGTGGCGTTGTGGACGTGCGGGTCGTGGGGGGCACCGCTGCCGTGTGTGGCTGCTGTGGCGCCCGTGGTGTGGTCTGCGTCGGCCGGGTGGCCGTGTTCGTCGTCATGGTTCGTCCCTCCCCTGCGCGCCCGTGTCCCTCGGTGCGCCTATGGCGGAGCGCAGGTTATGCGCCGGGGTGGGGCGTGTGGCCGGAGAAGGCCCGGATGTCACCCGTACGGGGAAAAGGACGCCGGGGTTTGTCAATGGGACGCGCCGTGAGAGCTCCCGTTGGGGTGGCTGGGGGGCTCCCGGGTTACGCCCCTCAGCGGAGTGCCGGCGGGGGCGGGCCGACGGGGAATGGCTGGGCTGGGCGGGGCGGCTCGGGCAGAGGAGGGGCTGGGAGAGCAGAGTGGGCCGGCAGGGCGGGGGCTGGGAGAGCAGGGTGGGTTGGCAGAGCGGGGCGGGCCGGGAGGCGCCGCTGACGGGATTCGCCCGCTGACCGGACTTGCCTGCTGACGGGACTTGCCTGCCGACCAGGCCGTCCGCAGACCACGTCCGCCGATCGCCCGCCGACGGACCCGTCCGCCGCTCACGCGTGCCGACCGCACTGGCCCGCTGACGGGACTTGCCCGGCGACCGGACTTGCCCGCCGACCGGGTCCGTCCGCCGACGATGCTCGCCCGCCGAGCGGACCCGTCCGCCGATCGCCCGCCGACGGACTCTCCGCCGCTCACGCTCGACGGTCGGACCGGTCCGACCGGTCCGACCGATCGCGCCCGCCGATCGGGCCCATCCGCCAGCCACGACCTCTGGCCAGACCCGTCCGCTGGCCACGCCCGTCGACCGGCCGGCCCTTGGATCGGTGCGCTTCTGGACTGGTTGGTTCGCGAACCGACCAGTCGCGAATGGGTTGGGCCCGCGAATCGGTTGGTCTCCGGTCTGCCCTGCCCGCAACCGGCCCGCCCTCGAACGGTCGGCCCCCGAAGCGACCTGCTCGCGCATCCCGCGGTTCCCGAGCTGCCGTGCCCGTATGCGCCGCGCCTCGAACCGGGCGGTTCCCGAACGGTCGGCCCTCGAAGCGGTCGCCGCCGGACCCGGGGGTCCCCGGAGGCCTGACCTTGAGCGGCCGCCCGTGCTCGTCTGCGGCCCGGTGTGCGCTTCTCGGCTCGGCCCTCGCATTCGTCGGGCGGTCGGGGTTTCGTCCGGGGAGGGGGGCTGGGATGATCGTGGGGGTTGTTAACTGGCGTTAACTGGAGGATGTCATGGGTGTGGGGCAGGCGGAGGAGCGGCGGTTCGGGGAGTTCGTCGTGGTGCGGCGGCACGGGTACGTCGCCGAACTCGCGCTGGACCGGCCCAAGGCCATGAACGCCGTGTCGACCGACATGGCCCGCTCCGTCGCGGCGGCCTGCGGTGCGCTCGCCGCCGACCGGGACGTACGCGTCGTCGTGGTGACGTCGACGCACGAGCGGGCGTTCTGCGTGGGGGCGGACCTGAAGGAGCGGAACTCCTTCAGCGACGCCGACCTGGTGCGCCAGCGGCCCGTCGCCCGCGCCGCCTACACCGGCGTACTGGAGCTGCCGATGCCCACGATCGCCGCCGTGCACGGCTTCGCGCTGGGCGGCGGCTTCGAACTCGCCCTGTCCTGCGACCTGATCGTGGCCGACCGTACGGCGGTGGTGGGGCTGCCCGAGGTGTCGGTGGGGGTGATCCCGGGCGGCGGGGGCACGCAGTTGCTGCCGCGTCGGGTGGGGGCCGCGCGGGCCGCCGAGCTGATCTTCACAGCCCGGCGGCTGGAGGCCGAGGAGGCGCGGGAGTTGGGGCTCGTGGACCAGTTGGTGGAGGAGGGGCGGGACCGGGCGGAGGCCTTGGCACTCGCCGAGCGGATCGCCGCGAACTCGCCCGTCGGGCTGCGCGCGGCCAAGCGCGCACTGCGGTTGGGGCACGGCCTCGACCTGAGGGGCGGCCTGGAGATCGAGGACGCGGCCTGGCGTTCGGTCGCGTTCTCGGGTGACCGGGCGGAGGGCGTGGCCGCGTTCAACGAGAAGCGGAAGCCGGCCTGGCCGGGGGAGTGAGCGAGCGCCTGCCCGGGCGTGAGCGGGTTCCGGCTGCCCGGCGGTGGTGGCGCCGGCTCGGCCGGCCCCGGCGTACGTGCGCTTGGTGGCCGTTTCGGCGGCGGTGCTTGTGGGCCGTACCCCTGTTCGCTCCACTAACGTCCCCAAACAGGGCAAAGCTACCTAGCCTGGGGTGATGGGAGAGGACAGGCGGCTGAGGGCCGTGGTGGCGTTGGCGCGGGGGATGGCGGGGGCGCGTACGTCGCGGGAGACGTGGTGGGCGGCCGCGGACGGATCGTGTCGGGCGCTGTCGGGGAGCTTCGCCGCGCTGTCCGTGTGGGAGCGGGAGCGCGGGCTGCTGCGGGTGCTGGTGAACGTGGGGAACCGGGCGGCGGACGAGGAGGAGTTCCCGGAGGACGAGACGTATCCGGTGCACGAGTTCCCGGAGATCGCGGAGTTCCTGCACGAGCGGTGGCTGGAGGGCGGTGAGCCCAACGCCTGGGTGGAGACGGCCGCGGGGCCGGTCAGCGGGCGGCTGCCCGGCGGCTACTGCCATCAGCGCGTCGCCGCGCTGCGCCGGCGCGGGCGCGGCTGCTGTGTGGTGGCGCCCGTCGTGCTGAACGGCCGGGCGTGGGGCGAGCTGTATGTGGCCCGGCCCGCGGGGGAGCCCGTCTTCCACGGTGACGACGCCGCGTTCGCGACCGTGCTCGCCTCGGTCGTGGCGGCCGGGCTCGCGCAGTCCGAGCGGCTGGAGGAGGCCCGACGGCTCGCCTTCACCGACCCCCTGACCGGGCTGGGCAACCGGCGCGCGGTCGACCTCCGGCTCGACGAGGCGATGGAGGCGCACCGGCGTGACGGCACGGTGATCAGCCTGGTCGTCTGCGACCTCAACGGGCTGAAGAAGGTCAACGACTCCTACGGGCACGCGATGGGGGATCAACTGCTGGAGAGGTTCGGTTCCGTCCTGTCGCGCTGCGCGGCCGAGCTGCGGGGCGTGCTGGTGGCGCGGCTCGGCGGGGACGAGTTCTGTCTGCTCACGGTGGGGCCGTCGTCGGACGACGTGGTGCGGGTCGCCGGAGATCTGTGCGTGCGGGCGCGGGAGCTGGAGCCGGGGGACGGGGTCGCCTGCGGGGTCGCGTCGACCGGCGACGCGATCGGGCCCCTGCGCTCGGCCCGGCGGCTCTTCCGGCTGGCCGACGCGGCGCAGTACCGGGCCAAGGCGGCGGGTTCCGTCGAACCGGTCGTCGCGGGACGGGAGGGGGAGGGCGCCGAGGATCCGGTGGTGAGCCTCGCCGACCGGCCGCCCGCGCCGGTCGATCCCGCGCACCCGGGGGACCGGCGCCGCATTCGAGGGCGCCGGTCCTAGGGCGGGCCGCGCGACGGGTCGAGTCGGCGCGCGGTCCTGGGCTGCCCACGGCCAAGGGGGAGTGGGCCGTGGGCCGGTCCGAGATCTCGACCCTACTCGCCTCTTGCGACCCGTACGGCTCTGACCTGCGCGTTCTGATCAATCTCTGAGCAAGCTCCGATCGTTCTCCGAGGGGATTCCGATCTACGCGGATTGCGGATCACGGCGGGTAAGGAGCCCCTCCGCCGTTCGGTCGTGACATTCGGCGATTCAGTCCCTACGATCCTGAATATGGATATGCACTCTGTGGACACGGTGGTCCTGGGGACGTCCGGGGTCACCGCGGCCGACGTCCTCGCCGTGGCGCGCGCCGGCGCCCGGGTCGAGCTCTCCGACGAGGCGGTGGTCGCCCTCGCCGCGGCGCGCGAGATCGTGGACGCGCTGGCGGCCAAGCCGGAGCCCGTCTACGGCGTCTCCACCGGCTTCGGCGCCCTCGCGACCCGGCACATCAGCCAGGAGCTGCGCGCCCGGCTCCAGCGCAACATCGTCCGCTCCCACGCGGCGGGCATGGGGCCGCGCGTGGAGCGCGAGGTCGTGCGCGCGCTGATGTTCCTGCGACTGAAGACCGTCTGCTCCGGCCGGACCGGCGTACGGCCCGAGGTCGCGCAGACCATGGCCGACGTCCTCAACGCCGGGATCACGCCCGTGGTGCACGAGTACGGATCCCTCGGCTGCTCCGGCGATCTGGCGCCGCTGTCGCACTGCGCGCTCACCCTGATGGGCGAGGGCGACGCGGAGGGCCCGGACGGCGTCGTACGGCCCGCCGGTGAGCTGCTCGCCGCGCACGGCATCGCGCCCGTCGAACTGCGCGAGAAGGAGGGGCTGGCCCTCCTCAACGGCACCGACGGCATGCTCGGCATGCTGGTCATGGCGCTGGCCGACCTGGAACTGCTCTACACATCGGCCGACATCACCGCCGCGATCTCGCTGGAGGCGCTGCTCGGCACGGACCGGGTCCTCGCGCCCGAACTGCACGCCATCCGCCCTCACCCGGGGCAGGCCGCCTCCGCGGCCAACATGCTCGCCGTGCTGAAGGGGTCGGGGCTGACCGGGCACCACCAGGACGACGCGCCCCGGGTGCAGGATGCCTACTCGGTGCGGTGCGCTCCGCAGGTCGCCGGGGCCGGGCGGGACACGCTCGCGCATGCGCGGCTCGTCGCGGAGCGGGAGTTGGCGGCTGCGGTCGACAATCCCGTGGTCCTGCCGGACGGGCGGGTGGAGTCCAACGGGAACTTCCATGGCGCGCCGGTCGCGTACGTCCTCGACTTCCTCGCCATCGCGGTGGCGGATCTCGCGTCGATCGCGGAGCGGCGGACGGACCGGCTGCTCGACAAGAACCGGTCGCACGGGCTGCCGCCGTTCCTCGCGGACGACGCCGGGGTCGACTCCGGGCTGATGATCGCGCAGTACACGCAGGCGGCGCTGGTGAGTGAGCTGAAGCGGCTCGCCGTGCCGGCCTCGGCCGACTCGATCCCGTCCTCCGCGATGCAGGAGGACCATGTGTCGATGGGGTGGTCGGCGGCGCGGAAGCTGCGGACCGCCGTGGACGGGCTGGCTCGGGTGCTGGCGGTGGAGTTGTACGCGGGGACGCGGGGGGTGGAGCTGCGGGAGGGGCTGGTGGCTGCGCCGGCTACGCGGGCCGTGGTGGAGGCCGTGCGGGGGGCCGGGGTCGAGGGGCCTGGGCCGGATCGGTTTCTCGCGCCCGATCTGGCGTTGGCCGAAAGGTTTGTGCGGGAGGGGCGGTTGGTGGCGGCGGCGGAGTCCGTCACCGGGGGGCTCGCCTGAGTTTTCTCGCCCCCGCCGCCCCTACCCGTCCCATCCTCGAGGGGCTGTGCCCCTTTGACCCCCAAGCGTCCGTCCGGTGGGGGCTTCTCGCGCAGTTCCCCGCGCCCCTAAAAGCAAAAAGCACGGGGCGCAGCCCCTGCTTTTTGAGGGGCGCGGGGAACTGCGCGAGAAGCCCCCACGCACCCGCAGGCGACTACGCGCCCCCGACCGGACCCAAATCCTCGTGTTCGCGGCGGATCGAATACGCGACGAACGCCGCGCCTACGCCCAGCATGGCCGTGCCGCCGATGATGTACGGCGTGGTGTTGGGGCTGCCGGTGTCGGCGAGTTCGCGGGGTCGGTCGGCCGTCGTGTCCGTGGCCGTCTCGGTCGTCGTGGTCGTCCGGTCGTGTATGGCCGGCTCGTCCTGGGTCGCGTTGGCGGACGGCACGAACCACAGGGCACCCAGGAGGGTGCCCGCGGCGGTGGCGGTCAGCAGCGATCGGCGGGCGGTGGACGACGCGCGACGTGCGACGGACACGGAATATCGATCCCCTTGTGGCGCTGGCGAATTGGCCGTAGGGAGCGATGCTAATGAAAGGCGCGGGTCGCGGGAAAGTCGCGTGACCCGTGAGCCGTACGCTCCGGAGCATGAGTACAACGGAGACATCACAGTTTGTCCGGCTTCGCGTCGAGTTGGTGGTCGAGGTCGACGATGTGGAGGCCGTGACCGGCGCCGCATTGCGCCGGATCTCGGGCGACCCCGATATGCCCGCCGATGAACGGGTACACGCCGAGAACGCGGTGACGGAGGACACGGCAGAGGCCCTCGCCTATCTGGTCGACCCGTTCGACCTGGTGGGGGATGTCCCGGGGGTCGAACTGGCCCAGGCCTCCTGGAGCAGCGAGGGAATCGACTACGACCCCGATTCGCCGGAATGGGGTCTGGACGAGGATGATGACCGGGAGGACGAAGAGGAAGACCGACTCGGCTGAGCGGCTCGGGAGATTGATGGCCCCGGGCGGCAACCGCCGCCCGGGTTTTTTTCGTCTCATGGGTCGCACCAGTCACTAGTGCACCGCCGCCGGGTCGCCGTCGATCCGTTGCGGGTGGAGTGGCGTATCCCACATATCCGCTTCGGCGGAACGGCTCGGTGCCGTAGTGGTGTTTAAGTGCTTACGGGGATCTTCGGCGTTTTGGGGATTCGGCAACGATGGAGAAGCGTGTGATGACGAACAGTAAGCGGCGCAGGGGCCTGACGGTCGCGTCCGCGCTGCTCGGTGGGGTGCTGGTGCTCTCTGCGTGCAGCGGGGGTGACAGCGACAACGCGTCCGGGAACGACGGCGGGGACTCCTCGCAGGCCCAGGCCGACAAGGCGGCGGCCGAGAAGACCTCCGAGGCCGACATCAAGATCACGCCGAAGGACGGCTCGGACAACGCCTCCATCAACAACTCGGCCAAGGTCACCGTGAGCAAGGGCACGCTCACGGACGTGAAGATGACCACCGCCGAGGGCGCCGCCGTCGAGGGTGAGATATCCGCGGACAAGAAGAGCTGGGCCCCGAGCGTCCAGCTGGAGCGGTCCACCAGCTACAAGATCACGGCCGAGGCCCAGGACTCCGAGGGCCGCGAGGCCCACGAGAACGCCGCGTTCACCACGGTCTCCCCGGCCAACAGCTTCATCGGCAACTTCACGCCCGAGGACGGCTCCACCGTCGGCGTCGGCATGCCGGTCTCGATCAACTTCGACAAGGCCATCACCAACAAGGCCGAGGTCCAGAAGGGGATCACCGTCTCCAGCAGCTCCGGCCAGGAGGTCGTGGGGCACTGGTTCAACGCCAACCGCATCGACTTCCGCCCCGAGGACTACTGGCAGGAGAACTCCACCGTCACCCTGAAGCTCGCGCTCGACGGGGTCGAGGGCGCCGACGGTGTCTACGGTGTGCAGCAGAAGACGGTCACCTTCAAGATCGGCCGGAACCAGGTCTCCGTCGTCGACGCCAAGACCAAGCAGATGAAGGTCATGCAGGACGGGAAGGTCGTCAAGACCATCCCGATCTCCGCCGGTTCGCCCGAGAACAAGACGTACAAGGGCGTCATGGTGATGTCGGAGATGTTCAAGGAGACGCGCATGAACGGCGCGACCGTGGGCTTCACCGACGACGACGGCAAGGGCGAGTACGACATCAAGGACGTGCCGCACGCCATCCGCCTCACCACGTCCGGGACGTTCATCCACGGCAACTACTGGGGCGCCGACTCCGTCTTCGGCAACGTCAACACCAGCCACGGCTGTGTCGGTCTGAACGACACCAAGGGTGCCAACGACAAGGGCACGGCGGGCTACTGGTTCTACAACAACTCGATCGTCGGTGACGTCGTCGACATCCGGAACACCGGTGACAAGACGGTCGCCCCGGACAACGGCCTCAACGGCTGGAACCTGAACTGGGCCGACTGGAAGGCGGGTTCGGCGGTCTGATTCGCCGTCAGCCGAACCGCACTGGCCGTACAGCACTGGCCGAACAGCACTGGCCGTACCGCACCGATGCCGCCCCCGGGACGCACCCAGGGGCGGCATCGCCGTTCGCGGGGGTCGCCCCAGGGTTCTCATCGGGCTCTTATCGAGGGCTTATCCCTTCATCACGCGGCGTCCCTAGCTTGCCGCCATGTTCTTCACCTACCTGAGGCGCGAACTGCGCCGCCGCAGAAAGGCGGCGCTCGTCGTCGCCTGCGGCCTCGCCCTGGGCATCGCGCTGGTGATCGTGGTCAGTTCCGTCTCCTCGGGCATGGAGAAGGCCCAGGCCAAGGTGCTCGAATCCCTGTACGGCCTGGGTACGGACATGACCGTCACCAAGGCCGCCGCCGCGCCCGGCGAGGGCGGCGGCGAACGCCCCCGGTTCGAGTTCGACGCCCAGGACGACGACTCGGGCGGGCAGCAGAGCAGCGACCTCGTCCGGGTCCAGGGCTTCCAGACCCTCGCGAGCTCGACCGTCACCGAGGTCGGTGAGCAGCAGGGCGTCGCGGAGGCCGTCGGTGGGCTCAGTCTCCAGGTCATCAAGGTGGACGGGCAGTTCCGGCAGGGGCAGTTCCAGCAGGAGGAGGGCGCCGGGGGCCGGCAGGGCGGACCCGGCGGCGGTCAGGACGGTGGCACCGGGCAGCCGCAGGGGCGGGTCGAGGGCGGCGGCGCCGAGTTCGACGTCGACAACTACTCCGTCTACGGCACCGACGTCACCGAGCCCGCGCTGGGCCCGCTGACCTCCTCGAAGATCACCAGCGGTCGTACGTTCAAGACGTCCGAGACGAACGCCAAGGTGGTCGTCGCGGACGCGTCGTACGCCAAGGAGAAGGAGCTGAAGGTCGGCGGCAGCGTCACGATCAACGGCGTCGAGTACGAGGTCATCGGGATCGCGACGCCCGACAGCGGGGACGCGGCGGCCAACCTCTACATGCCGCTCAAGCAGGCGCAGACGCTCAGCGACTCCAAGGACAAGGTCACCACGATCTATGTCAGGGCGAGCGACTCGCAGCGGATCGACAGCGTCAAGGCGGCCATCCAGAAGAACATCTCCGGGACGACCGTCACCACCTCCGCCGATCTCGCCGACACGGTCTCCGGATCGCTGTCGACCGCGTCCGACCTCGCCTCCAGCGTCGGCAGATGGCTGTCGATCGCGGTGCTCGTGGCCGCGTTCCTGGTGGCCGGGCTGCTCACCTCGTCGGCTGTGTCCCGGCGGGTGCGGGAGTTCGGCACGCTCAAGGCGCTCGGGTGGAAGTCGGGGCGGGTCACCCGGCAGGTCGTCGGTGAGGCCGTCGTCAACGGACTCGTGGGCGGTGCGCTCGGGATCGCGCTGGGGCTCGGCGGGGCCTACGCGGTGACGGCGATCAGTCCGACGCTCCAGGCGGAGATCGGCGCGACCGGTGGTGGGTTCGGTGGTGGACCCGGCGGTGGCGGGCCCGGTGGCTTCGCCGGTGGTGGCGGTCCCGGTGGGGGACGCCAGGCCGCCTCGAACGCGCTGGAGGTGGCGCTCACGGCACCCGTCAGCGTCACCACGATCGGCGTGGCGGTGGGGCTCGCCGTCGCGGGTGGGCTGACCGCGGGGGCGTTCGGCGGCTGGCGCGCCTCCCGGCTGCGGCCGGCGGACGCGTTGCGGCGCGTGGAGTAGACGGGCCCGGCGGCACGACCGCCCACGGCCGGATCAGCCACCGACCCTCTTCGGATCAGCCACCAACCCCCTTCTCCACCAACCCCCTTCTCCACCAACCCCCTTCTCCACCAACCCCCTTCTCCACCAACCCTCTTATGCCTTCCGGGAGTTGCACATGTACGTACTCCGTGGTGTCACCAAGCGGTACGCGCGCGGCAAGGACACCGTGACCGCGCTCGACGGGGTCGATCTCACCATCGCCGACGGGGACCGGCTGGTCATCCAGGGGCCCACCGGGGGCGGGAAGTCCACCCTGCTCCAGATGCTCGGAGGGCTGGACAAGCCGTCCGACGGGAGCGTCGAACTCGACGGGACCGACCTGGCGAGACTGTCGGAGGCGAAGCTCACCACCGTGCGCGGCGAGAACATCGGGTTCGTGTTCCAGAGCTTCAACCTGATCCCGACGCTGACCGCGCAGGAGAACGTCGAGACGGCTCTCGTGCCGCTCGGCGTGAAGGCGAAGGAACGGCGGGAACGGGCCGCCGAGGCGCTGGAGTCGGTGGGTCTGGGCGAGCGGCTGGGGCACCTCCCGGCCGAGCTGTCCGGTGGTCAGCAGCAGCGCGTCGCGATCGCCCGCGCGCTGGTGAAGCGGCCGAAGGTACTGCTCGCGGACGAACCCACCGGCAACCTCGACGAGTCCACGCGCGACGAGATCATGGAGGTCCTCCAGACGCTGTGGAAGGAGCACGGGCTCACTTTCATCATGGTCACCCACGACTCCGTCCTGGCGAGGAAGGCCCCCCGGGTCGCGACGATCCGCAAGGGGCGGATCACGGTGAAGGAGAACGCCGAGGCATGACGGGGGCGCGTGCGGGTCGCGCATGCCCGTACTTCGCCGCTGTGCGCCCAGCCGCGAGGCGTGTGGCGGGAGTTGACCCCCGGTCATACTGCGTGGACCGGGGGGAATTGACGCGTATGTGTGCGGACGGTCCCCCTGCCGGATCAACCGGGTCAACCGGACCAGCAGGCTCAAGGGGGAGACTTGCGCAGACATGCGAAGCGCGCGCGTACGGCCGTGACCGCCATGGCGTCGGCCGTGGTGGTCACGGCGGGAACGACCCTGGGGGCGACGGCGGGCACGACCGGCCCGGCGTCCGCGATATCCGAGCGTGCCGGCGGCGCGACCCTGGCCGCTCCCGGTGCCCGGGGCGCGGGAGTCGGGGCGAGCCACCGCATCACCCTCGTCACCGGTGATCGTGTGCTCGTCGACGCCGAGGGCCGGGTGCTCGGCCTGGAGCGGGCGAAGGGCCGTGAGGGCGTGCCGGTGCAGCTGCGCACGGCCGGCGGCCACACCTATGTGCTGCCGGCCGATGCCGCCCGGCTCATCGCCACCGGAAGGGTCGACAAGCGGCTCTTCGACGTCACTGTGCTGAACCGTTCGGCGACCCGCACCTCCCAGAAACAGGGCCTCAAACTGATCGTCGGCTACTCGGGAACCGCCGCCGGCGCCCGCGCCGACGTACGGGACGCCGGTGACACCGAGGTCCGGCGCACCCTCAAGACCCTGAACGCCGACGCGGTGCTCACCCCGAAGGACGACGTCGCCGCGCTGTGGAAGGCGGTCACCGACGCCGACGGCACCACCGCCACCGGGGTCGCGCACCTCTGGCTGGACGGCGTCCGCAAGGTCAGCCTCGACACGTCGGTCTCCCGGATCGGCGCCCCCAAGGCATGGAAGGCCGGCTACGACGGCAAGGGCGTCACCATCGCGGTCCTGGACACCGGCGTCGACGCCACCCACCCCGACCTCAAGGGCCAGGTCACGGCCGCCAAGAACTTCTCCACCTCCCCCGACACCACCGACAAGTACGGTCACGGCACACACGTCGCCTCCATCGCGGCGGGCACCGGGGCGAGGTCCAAGGGCAGGTACAAGGGCGTCGCGCCGGGCGCGAAGCTGCTCAACGGCAAGGTGCTGAGCGACGAGGGCTACGGGGACGACTCCTCCATCATCGCGGGCATGGACTGGGCCGCCGAGCAGGGCGCCGACGTGGTCAACCTCAGCCTGGGCGGCGGCGACACCCCCGAGGTCGACCCGATGGAGGCGGAGATCAACAAGCTCTCCGCAGAGAAGGGCATCCTCTTCGCGGTCGCCGCCGGCAACGAGGGCGACGCGGAGCGGACGGTCGGCTCGCCGGGCAGCGCCGCCGCCGCGCTCACTGTGGGCGCCGTCGACGACAAGGACCGGATCGCCCCGTTCTCCAGCCGGGGCCCCGGCATGGACGGACAGATCAAACCCGACGTGACCGCTCCCGGTGTCGCCATCACCGCCGCCGCGGCCCCGGGCAGCGTCATCGAGGAGGAGGTCGGCCAGAAACCCGCGGGGTACCTGACCATCTCCGGCACGTCGATGGCCACCCCGCATGTCGCGGGAGCCGCCGCCCTCCTCAAGCAGCAGCACCCGGACTGGACGTACGCCGAACTGAAGGCCGTCCTCGTCGCGTCCGCCAAGGGCGGCCCGTACACGCCGTTCGAGCAGGGCTCGGGCCGGGTCCGCGTCGACCGGGCGATCAAGCAGCGGGTGGTCGCCGACCCGGTCTCCGTCGACTTCGGCGTCCAGGAGTGGCCGCACACCGACGACAAGCCGGTCACCAGGAAGCTCACCTACGACAACCTCGGCACCAAGGCCGTCACCCTCGGCCTCTCGATCACCGGCACCGCCCCGAACGGCAAGCCCGCCCCGGCCGGCTTCTTCCGGCTCGGCGCGAAGAAGGTCACCGTCCCGGCGGGCGGCAGGGCCTCCGTGAAGGTCACCGTCGACACCCGGCTCGGCGGCGGACTCGACGGGCCCTACTCGGCGTACGTCGTCGCCGAGGGCGGCGGCCAGGGCGTACGCACGGCGGTGGCCGTGCAGCGCGAGGAGGAGTCCTACGACGTCACGCTGAAGATGATCGACCGGGACGGCGGGCCCGCCGAGAACCACATGCTCGACCTGACCGGGATCTCCGGGCTCGCCGAGGGCACGTGGTTCACGCCGTACGACAAGGACGGCACCGTCGAGCTGCGGGTGCCGGAGGGCACGTACATCTTCAACGCCGGGATCGTCGTGGACCCGAAGAACTACGGCAAGGGAGCGGACTGGCTGTCCCGGCCGACGCTCACCGTCGACCGGACGACCTCCCTCACACTGGACGCCCGCAAGACGAAACCCGTGGACATCACCGTGCCCGACACGGGCGCCGAACCGGCCTTCGCGGCACCCGAGTTCACCCTGCTGGTCGGCGACAGCGGGTACACCTTCGGATGGCTGCTCGACACCTACGAGGGGTTCCGGACCGCGCACCTCGGTCCGCAGATCACCGGCGGCCGGCTCAGTCAGAACTGGGTGGGCCAGTGGACCAAGGGCGACACCGAGCAATATGCCGTCGCCACCGGAGGCAAGGTCACGAAGCTCGCCACCGGCTTCACCAAGCGCTGGAAGAAGAGCGAACTGTCCACCGTGCGGACCGGCCTGGGCTCCTCCGCCGCGGGGAAGACCGGCGCCGTCATCCCCTGGGCCTGGCTCCCCGACAGCCCCGCCTCACCCGCCGTCGGCGTCCCGCAACCCCTGCCCGGCACCCGCACGCTGCATCTGTCCGCCGTGCGCGGCGTGAAGTGGAGCCTCGACTTCGAGCAGTACGGCGCCGAGGACGAACAGGGCTTCCCGCTGCTCGACGCGTACTACTCGACCGGTGACAGCCAGACCTTCGAGGCGGGCAGGACGTACGCCCGGACCTTCAACGTCGGGGTCTTCGGCCCGAAGATCGCCGGGTTCTACGGCATCCGCCGCGACGGGAACACGGTGTACGGCCTGCTGCCGATGTTCGCCGACGGGCGCGGACACGCAGGGGCCTCCTTCTACGAGAAGGTCACGACCGTCCTCCACCGGGGCGGCGAGAAGCTCGCCTCCAGCGAGGACGCGCTGGACGGGTCCGGGCAGTTCAAGGTGCCGGCGGGCCTCGCCACCTACCGTCTGACCACGTCCATCTCCCGGTCCGCCGAGCTGGCCCGGGCCGCCTCCCGGATCGACGCGAGCTGGACCTTCACCTCGCAGAAGACCGCGAGCGACTCGAAACTCCCGGTCTCCACCGTCCGGTTCGGCGCCCCGTTCCTGGGGCTCGACAGCACCGCCCCGGCCGGCAGCGAGGGCACCGTCCGCGTCACCGTGCAGGGCGCGGCCCGGGGCGAGAACCTCAAGTCGCTGGCCGTGTACGTGTCCGGTGACGGCAAGAAGTGGACGAAGGTCGCCCTGAAGAACAGCAGGTTCGCCCAGAGGGCTCCGGCGGCGGGCAAGAGCGTCTCCCTGCGAGCCGTGGTGACCGACAGGAAGGGGAACACGTCGACGGTGACGATCCACGACGCGTACTTCGGCAGGTGAGATCCGGCAGGTGACGGACGCGTCGCCCGTCGGCTACGGCGTCGCCGTCGACGCGCGGTTCGCGTCCGTGCCCCAGCTGGCCAGGAGACGCAGGGCGTCGGCGGAGGGCGAGCCCGGCTCGGCGTGGTAGGTGATCAGGCTCTGCTCGTGGTCGTCGGGGAGCCGGAACGTCTCGAAGGAGAGGGTGAGTTCACCGACCAGGGGGTGGTGCATGCGCTTCACCCCGTGGCTCTTCTCCTTCACGTCGTGCGCCGCCCACAGCCGCCGGAACTCCTCGCTCTTCACCGACAACTCGCCCACCAGCGCCGACAGCAGCGGATCGTCCGGATGGCAGCCCGCGTCCATCCGCAGATAGCTGACGATGTCGGCCGCCTTCTGGTCCCAGTCGACGTACAGATCCCGGTAGTCGGGCCGCAGGAACACCATCCGCGCCCAGTTCCGTTCCTGCGGCGGCAGCGCCGACCAGTCCCCGAAGACCGCCGCCGCCATCCGGTTCCACACCAGGATGTCCGAGCGCCGGCCCGTGACGTACGCCGGAACGCCGTCGAGGGTGTCGATCAGCTGCCGCAGGGCGCCCCGCACCTGCTGCGGCCGGGCCGAACGCTTCTTCTTGTGCGCCTTCGGCTTCGCGAGATGCGTGAGGTGGGCGTGCTCCGCGTCGTTCAGCCGGAGGGCGCGCGCGATGGCGTCGAGCACCTCCGCCGACACATTGCGCCCGTTGCCCTGCTCCAGCCGCGTGTAGTACGCCACCGACACCCCGGCGAGCTGCGCCAGCTCCTCCCGGCGCAGCCCGGGAACCCGGCGGTGCCGCCCGAAGGTGGGCAGGCCCACGTCCTCCGGCTGCAGCCGGGCCCGCCGGGTGCGCAGGAACTCGCTGAGCTCGGCGCGCCGGTCCAGCGCCCCGGCGGCCTGACCGGCCTGGGGCTCCCGCGCGGCTTCGGGCTGTTCGTCCATACGGCAAGTATTCACGGTCGTACGACCGCAGGGGTCGGTGAGCCTGACCCCGCCAGTGGTAGGACCGGCGGACGTACGCAAAGCCGTGGCCTGGGTGAATCCTGTGACTTCGGGCAGGCTGGTATCCGCAGCCGGCCGGAAGGCAGCCGGATGCGGGACGACGATCAGGAGAACCACGGCATGACCACCACTGTTGCCGCCTACGCGGCGCCCGCCGCCAAGGCTCCGCTGGAGCGCACCACGATCGAGCGCCGCGAGGTCGGTGAGTTCGACGTACTGATCGACATCAAGTACGCCGGTATCTGCCACTCGGACATCCACCAGGCCCGCGAGGGCTGGGGCGAGGCGATCTTCCCGATGGTCCCCGGCCACGAGATCGCCGGTGTCGTCGAGGCCGTCGGCTCCGGCGTCACCAAGTTCGCCGTCGGTGACAAGGTCGGCGTCGGCTGCATGGTCGACTCCTGCCGCGAGTGCGAGAACTGCGCGGCGGGCCTGGAGCAGTACTGCCTCAAGGGCAACGTCGGCACGTACAACGCCGTCGGCAAGGACGGCGAGCCCACCTACGGCGGCTACGCCGAGAAGATCGTCGTCGACGAGGCCTTCACCCTGCGCATCCCCGACGGCATCGCCCTCGACGAGGCCGCGCCGCTGCTGTGCGCCGGCATCACCACGTACTCGCCGCTCAAGCACTGGAACGCCGGCCCCGGCAAGAAGGTCGCCGTCGTCGGTCTCGGCGGTCTCGGCCACATGGGCGTCAAGCTCGCGCACGCGCTCGGCGCCGAGGTGACTGTGCTCTCGCAGTCCCTCCGCAAGCAGGAGGACGGCCTGAAGCTGGGCGCCGACCACTACTACGCGACCAGCGACGAGGCGACGTTCAAGGAGCTGGCGGGCACCTTCGACCTGATCGTGTCGACGGTCTCGGCGCCCCTGAACCTGGACGCCTACCTCTCCCTGCTGAAGACCGACGGCGCCTTCGTGAACGTCGGTGCCCCCGAGGAGCCCGTCGCCCTCAACCTCTTCTCCGTCATCGCCGGCCGCAAGACCCTCGCGGGCTCCGGCATCGGCGGCATCCGGGAGACCCAGGAGATGCTGGACTTCTGCGCCGAGCACGGCCTCGGTGCCGAGATCGAGCTGATCCGCGCGGACCAGATCAACGAGGCGTACGAGCGGGTGCTGGCGAGCGACGTGCGCTACCGCTTCGTGATCGACACGTCGACGATCTGAGCGCGTTGGTCGGGCGGGGCGGTCGCGTCGTGTCCGGCTGCGGGTGAGTGGGGGCTGGTCGCGCAGTTCCCCGCGCCCCTCAAGCGGCACGGGGTCTGCGCCCCGTGCCGCTTGCCCCGTGCGTGGTGCGGCCGGACGATGGAGGAGCGGGGGAGAGACAGGCGGCCGCGACGCGATCACCACCCGGGGGGCTGACGAGGTGTGAGCGACATGCCCCTGCAGAAGACCCGTCCGGGCACCGTCCACCGGCTGCGCCCGGACATCAGCGTTCTCGCCGACAGCCTGGAGGTGCCGGGGATCGGGCACATCCCGGTGAACGCGTTCGTCCTGCTGTCCGCCCAGCCGGTCGTGGTCGACACCGGTCTGAGCCTGCCCGACCGGAACTTCGTCGAGACGCTCGGCTCCGTGCTGGATCCGAAGGACGTGCGCTGGATCTGGCTCACCCACCCCGACCGCGACCACACCGGCGGCCTCTTCGACCTGCTCGCGGCGGCGCCCGACGCACGGGTCGTGACGACCTTCGTCGGCGCGGGGATCCTCTCCTGCGAACGCCCGCTGCCGCTCGACCGCTGCTATCTCCTGAACCCCGGCGAGTCGATGGACATCGGCGACCGCACCCTCACCGGTTTCCGCCCGCCGCTGTTCGACAACCCCGCCACCGTCGGCTTCTTCGACGACCTCTCCGGAGTCTGCTTCAGCTCCGACTGCTTCGGCGCGCCGCTTCCCACGGCCGACCTCGCCCAGGCCGTCGACGTCCGTGACGTCGCCGTCGACGATCTGCGCACCGCTCAGCTGCTCTGGGCCACGGTGGACAGCCCCTGGGTCAGGACGGTCGACATGGACAAGTACCTCGCGACCTTCCAGCCGCTGAAGGACCGCAAGCCCGACCTCGTCCTCTCCACCCACCTGCCCCCGGCCGCCGGCATCACCGGCTCCCTCCTCGACACCCTCACCACGGCCCCGGACGCCCCGCCCTTCACGGGCCCGGACCAGGCGGCCCTGGAACGGATGCTGGCGGAGTTCGAACCGAAGGGCGGCGGCCACGGCCCCTGAGGGGCCGCGCGGTTCCCCCCGTGCCGCACGACAGGACCGGCACGGAATCGCCCGGAGTGCTCGCGCGTTGAGGACGGTGGGTATCGGAGGGCGGCGGTGTGCGAGACGAGTACACCGAGTCACCGAGCTGACTGTATGGGAGGGTCGCGATGACCGCGCAGACGCAGAGGGCCGTGCTGGCGGGCGGATGTTTCTGGGGAATGCAGGATCTGATCCGCCGGCTCCCGGGCGTGACGGCGACCCGGGTGGGATACACCGGGGGTGACGTGCCGAACGCCACGTACCGGAACCACGGTACGCACGCGGAGGCCATCGAGATCCTCTTCGACCCTGAGAGGACCGACTTCCGCGCGCTCCTGGAGTTCTTCTTCCAGATCCACGACCCGAGCACCAGGAACCGCCAGGGCAATGACATCGGCCTCAGCTACCGCTCGGCGATCTACTACGTGGACGACGAGCAGAAGCGGATCGCCGAGGACACGATCGCGGATGTGGACGCCTCCGGCCTGTGGCCGGGCAAGGTCGTCACCGAGGTGGAGCCGGTCGGGCCCTTCTGGGAGGCCGAGCCCGAGCACCAGGACTACCTGGAGCGTTACCCGGACGGCTACACCTGCCACTTCCCGCGCCCGGGATGGCGGCTGCCCGCCCGTACGGAGGGCTGACCGCGAGAGCCCGCCCGCGCGAGGGCCGGCCGCGAGACTGCCCGGCGGAAGGAGCAAAGGCTCCGCCGCCGGGCCGTGCCGAGCCCTGGGCACCGGGCCTGGAGTCGCCCGCTCAGTCGGTCGAGGACGCCGCCGCCACCACGGCGGCCGACGCGTTCCGGATCCGGCAGTAGTACGCGGCCATCGCCTCGCCGTCGCCCTGGTAGCGCCACGGCAGCGCGTTGACGTACCCGTCGACCAGCTTGAACTGTTCGAGCGCGGCGTCGTCGCGGTCCTGGAGGGCGAGGTAGTACGCGAGGAGGTGCCGGAGTTCCGGGAGACGGGGGTGGGTCGGGTCGGCCGCGGCGGCGTCCGCGAGACCCGCGTCCACGCGGCCGATCATCTTCGGGGTGCGGTCCGCCTCCGCGTCGTCCGACGTGTCGTGCTCGAAGTGCGCGATCAGCGGCAGGACGGTCAGCAGGCCACCCAGCGGCGCGTTCGCCGCCGCCCGCTCGGCGAACTCCGTCGCCAGCTTCTCCGAGCCCCGCCACTTCGCGCACCAGTACTGCAGCGCCGAGAAGTGGGCCTCGTAGTGGTGCGGCGCCCGGGCGGTGATCTCCGTCCAGAGCCGGTCCATCTCGGCGTGCGGATAGCCGAGCCCGAGCGCGACCCAGATCTCGGTGATGAACGGCGTCGGGTCGTCGGGGTTGAGCGCCGCCGCCCTGCCGATCTCCTCGCGGGAACGTTCCAGCATCCGGTGGAAGCCGCCGAACTGCTCACCGGTCGTGTACTTGGCCAGCTTCCCGCCGCGCAGGTCCCAGGCCAGGATGACCGTGCTGCGGGCCCGGACGACGGCGGCGTCCGGGTCGTCGGGACGGTCCGCCTCCCAGGCGAGCAGCCAGTCGTCCTCCTTGGCCGCGATCTCCGCCAGCAGATACGCGGCGGAGGACCGGCGCTCCCAGTCCCGGCCGGTGTCGTGCATCAGCTTGGCGGCCGCCTTCCAGTCGCCGCCCCGTACGGCCGCGAGTGCGGATTCCACCCCCGTCGGGAGCGGGCCCGCGTACTCGGTGTTCTGCCGCTCGGCCGGTAGCAGTCCCATCGCCTGGGCGACGTCCGGGTCGACGTCGCCGCTGGGGCGGAAGAACTCCTTGAGGAACACCCCGGCGATCCAGAGCCCGAAGAGCAGGGTCGGCACCGCCAGGACGGCCAGTATCCACAGCAGTACGGTCATCGCGGTGCGTCCGTTTCTCGGGCGGCGGGGCCCTGGGGGGTGGGCAGCAGCATGCGTAGCGGGCGAGTGTCCGGGTGGTCGGCGACGGCCGCGTCGATCGCCGCGCCGAGGTCGCTCTCGGTGCCGTCCGGGGCGGGCGCCAGCCGCGCCGCGGCCGGTTCCGACCAGGAGAACTCCCAGCTCAGCCGGGAGTGGGCGCTCAGCTCGGCCAGCACCATGCCCTGCAGCGCGTCGGCCAGCGCGGGCCGCACGAACTCACGGAAGGCCCGGCCCTGCGCCTCGGTCGCCTGGTCGGACAGGGGCAGCCGCCGCGCCAGCTGCCACAGCTGACCGTCGTCGATCACCTTGAGCAGCGCCGCCAGCGTCGGGTGGTCCTTGGTGTACATGGCGAGCGCCCGGTGCAGCGGGGTGTCGAGGGAGGCGAAGTTCGCGACCATCGAACCGTCGAGCAGCTCCTGCCAGTCGCCGGTGCGCCGGAACCGCAGCACGTCCTCGGTGAGGACCGCGTCCTCCAGCGCCGCCAGGGTCCGGTCCGGGTCGGTGAGCAGGCCGAGCGCCGCGCCCCTGGCCTCGTCCGTCCGCCCGTCGGCGGGCAGCGCCTCGATCCGCTCGACCCGGTCGGCGATGGGTGGGTGCGAGTCGTACGGCGATGCCGGCTCGGTCGGCAGGTCGGTGCGCAGGCCGACCAGTTCGAGCTGGCGGGCGGAGAGCATGCGCCCGTAGCCACCGAAGAACTCGCCGCGCGGCGGCATCAGCCGGGCCTCGGCGCCGAGCGTGGCGTAGCTGTTCATGTAGAACCCGAACGCCGCGTCCAGCGCCGGGATCTCGCGCAGCGCCGACGCGGTGGCGTCCCGGCCGGCGACGCGGACGGACGCGAGGTCGGCGGCGTACTCCTGGCGGCGGGAACCGGCGAGCGTGGCGCGCATGTACAGCTTGGCGTAGCCGATGTAGATCTTCGCCATCGCGCGGTACGTGAGGCCCGCGTGCCCGGTGTCGATCTCCCGGGTCTTCTTCCCCTTGGCCGCGGCCTTGGCGTTCTTCTTCTCCTGCCGGGCCCGCTCACGTCCGGCGCTTTTGTCGGCCCGCTCCTCGAAGTGCCGGACGGTGCGCAGCACCTGGGCGCGGCCGCGCACGGTGAGGGCGGCGAGCCGGGTGTCGGAGTTCGAGTAGTGGCCCAGCTCATGGGCGAGGACCGCGCGCAGCTGCGCCTCGGTCAGGCCCTGGAGCAGCGGTACGCCGAGGTAGAGGCGGCGCGGGCCGGGCAGCAGGCCGAGCAGCCGGGCGTCCTCGGCGACCGCGGCGTTGACGTCGGCCGTCAGGACGATCCGGGAGGGCGCCCGGGTGCCGACCTGGTCGGCCAACTCCCGTACGGTCCGCCACAGTTCGGGCTCGTCGGCCTCCGTCACCGGCAGGCCGGGCGGTTCCTCGCCCCTAGGCGTCCGCAGCATGAACAGACCGCGGACCAGCGGGATCGCGAGCAGTACGGAGACCACGTACAGCTTGGCGGCGACGCCGGACGGAGCGTGCAGGTAGAGCAGGTAGTCGGCGCCGACGAGCGCCGCGAGCAGGATCACGCCGAGCAGATAGAAGCCGGCGAGCAGCACGAGGGCGCGCAGTGCGCGCAGGGTCGCGCCCATTGGGCAGGTTTCCCCCCACGGAAAGATCGCGAACGATCATGAATACGGTGAAAACGGTCGGTCTGGGACGTGTCCATGACCAAAGGTGTGAGGGGCGGAGTATTTCGCACGGGTGTGCGGGGTCGCAAGGGCTTACTGGGGGCGGGCCGGACGTCCCACGGGGTCAGTGACGTCCCACGGGGTCAGTGCGGCAGCGTCGCCGGGCTGCCGCCGTTCGCCTCGTACCCCGCGACCGCCAGCGCCCGGTATATCGCGTAGTCCGCGGCAGGGTCGGAGGTGAGGGTCCAGGGCAGGGCACCCACGTGGCCGTCGACGTGGACGAGTTGGTCCATCGCCTCGGACCAGCGCTCGGAGCGGACCAGGAAGAGGATCAGCAGATGGCGGACATGGGCCAGCATCGGGTCGTCGGGGCGCGCGGCGTGCACCGCGAACAGGGCACCGTGGATGGCCTTGGTGACGACCTCGCTCTCGTAGAAGCCCTGCACCAGGTTCACCTCGGGCAGGTGCTCGAAGACCGCGAAGAGAGGCATGGCCGCGAGGAGCGAACCCTGCGGCGCGCGGGCCGCGGCCGCCTCCGCGAACGAGTACGCCAGCTCCCGCGAACCGTGCCACTTCTCGCACCAGTAGTGCAGGGCCGCGAAATGAGCGCCCATGTGCGCCGGCGCCCGGTCCAGGATCTTCAGCCAGAGCTGCTCGAACTCCGCCCGGGGGTACGCCAGCCCACGCGCCACGGACAGCTCGATGATGTACGGGATCGGGTCACCGGGGGCCAGCAGCGCCGCGTCGCCACACGCCGACCTGGCCTCCTCCATGATGATCCGGAAGTCGTCCGTGCCCGGCGTCGACGTCCGCCACGCCTGCTGCACCAGGAACTCCGCGTGCACCGCCGCGCCGCCCGCGTCCTTCGGGGCCTCCGCGCGCCACACCCGCAGCCACTGCCCGCCCGGCGTCTCGCCCACCCCGCCGGGCCGCTGCGCCAGCTCCAGCGCCGCCGCGCCCGCGAACGCCTGCACCCGCTGCCATCTGACCTCGCCGTCCGCCTCCGTACCGGCCAGCAGCTGCTTCGCCGCGCGGTAGTCCTGGGAACGCTGCACCACGTCCAGCACGTCCAGCAGATCCTGGTCGGGGCCCGGCATCCGCACGTCCAGCAGCTCCTGGCGCATGAACCCGTAGTCCGCCGGGTCCGCCGCGTCCGGATGCCCCGCCTCGACCTGCTGAATACCGGCCCGCCGCCGCGCCACGATCGGCCACATCACGAACCCGATCATGAGCATCGCCATCAGGACCCAGAGAATCTCCATGCCACAAGGGTTCCAGACGCCGCCGACAATTGCGCAACCCGGTCGGCGTCCTGTGGACAACTCCGCTGCCCGCGGCATGGCCAGGGGCGCGGGGAACTGCGCGACCGGCCACGACAGACCCGCAGTCGCCCGAACACAGTCGCTCCCGAGCTATGAGGCGTCCCGGCGGCCGCGCGGAGCGCTTAGGCTCGACATCTATGAGCGACACCCACCACAGCCAACACTTCGAGACCCTCGCGATCCACGCGGGCAACACCGCGGATCCCCTCACCGGCGCCGTCGTCCCGCCGATCTACCAGGTCTCGACCTTCAAGCAGGACGGCGTAGGCGGCCTGCGCGGCGGCTACGAGTACAGCCGCAGCGCCAACCCCACGCGCACCGCGCTGGAGGAGAACCTCGCCGCCCTGGAGGGCGGGCGCCGCGGCCTCGCCTTCGCGTCCGGGCTGGCCGCCGAGGACTGCCTGCTGCGTACGCTGCTCAGCCCCGGCGACCACGTGGTCATCCCCAACGACGCGTACGGCGGCACGTTCCGTCTCTTCGCGAAGGTCGTCTCCCGATGGGGCGTGGACTGGTCGGTGGCCGACACCTCCGACCCCGCGGCCGTCCGCGCCGCCATCACCCCCAAGACGAAGGTCGTCTGGGTGGAGACCCCCTCCAACCCGCTGCTCGGGATCACCGACATCGCGGCCGTCGCCCAGGTCGCCCGCGAGGCCGGCGTGAAGCTGGTCGTCGACAACACCTTCGCCACCCCCTACCTCCAGCAGCCGCTCGCGCTCGGCGCGGACGTCGTCGTGCACTCGCTCACCAAGTACATGGGCGGCCACTCCGACGTCGTCGGCGGCGCCCTGATCGTCGGCGACCAGGAGCTGGGCGAGGAACTGGCGTACCACCAGAACGCGATGGGCGCGGTCGCCGGGCCCTTCGACTCCTGGCTGGTGCTGCGCGGCACCAAGACGCTCGCCGTCCGCATGGACCGGCACAGTGAGAACGCCACCACGGTCGCCGACATGCTGACCCGCCACCCGCGCGTGGCCGGCGTCTACTACCCCGGCCTGCCCGAGCACCCCGGTCACGAGGTCGCCGCCAAGCAGATGAAGGCGTTCGGCGGCATGGTGTCGTTCCGGGTCACCGGCGGCGAGGAAGCGGCCCTGGAGGTCTGCGACCGCGCCAAGGTGTTCACCCTCGGCGAGTCCCTCGGCGGCGTGGAGTCCCTGATCGAGCACCCGGGGCGCATGACGCACGCCTCGGTGGCCGGTTCGGCCCTGGAGGTGCCGGCCGACCTCGTCCGCCTCTCCGTGGGCATCGAGAACGTCGACGACCTGCTGGAGGACCTCCAGCAGGCCCTCGGCTAGGCACTCCGGCCCGGGACCGGTCCCGGGCCGCGGGCGCTCACCAGTCCGTCACCGGTGGGGTCGTCGTCGACGGCGGCTCCACCCAGGGGCGGGTCGTCAGCGCCCACACGAAGAACGCGACCACGGCGGCCGACAGCACCAGCCACAGCAGACGGCGGGCCACCGTCCGGCGCCGCAGCATGCGCCCGCCGCGCCGCATCGCCGCCGCGCACAGGTCGGGCGGCACCTGGGCCGGCCGGCGCTCCAGGATCTGCCGTACGGCCGTCTCGCGTTCCCGCAGACTCATGACGGCGCCACCTCCACCACCTTCTTGGCGCGGACCTCGCGTGGGGGATGCAGGACGGTCGCCATCGCGCGCAGACAGATCGTCCGCACCCGCTCGACGGGCAGCCCGAGGAGCGCCGCCGTCTGTTCCTCGGCTACTCCCTCGTAGAGGCGCAGGACCAGGATCAGCCGCTCCTGGGGACTGAGAACGCCCAGGGCGCCCACGCGCGCGTGGCGGAAGAACGTGTGGTGGTGCCAGGCCGCCCGGGCGAAACGGACGGCCAACTGCTGGCGGGTCCGGTCGTAGGGGTCCTCACCGCGCAGCCGGTCCCAGGTGGCGTACGTGTGGGCGAGGGCGTGCGTCAGCAGCCGTCGCGCGCGCGGGTTGTCGTCCGGCGCCTCCGCCGTGAACAGGGTGGCGGTCTGCAACAGCCGCCCCGCCGCACCCGCGACGAACGCCTCGAACTCCCGGGCCCGGCGGGCGCCTTGGGCCCCATGTCGATCTCGCACCACGCCTCCCGCCTGAGGCCGGCCCTGAGGGGAACAGGGCCCGCTCTCATATGAGGCCAGGAGCGGGGGCGCGGTCAAGGGTCAGGAGGGCGACGGTGCCTCCGGCGCCGCCGCCATGCGGGTGGAGAGCGCCGTGTTGAAACGGGTGAGGAGGGAGCAGAACGCCTCGCGCTCCTCGGGGGCCCAGTCCTGGGTGAGTTCGGCCATCAGCTGGCGCCTGGAGGAACGTACCTCCTCGAGGCGGGCGAGCCCACGGGGCGACAACTGGAGCACCACCGCCCGGCCGTCCTCCGGGTGCGAGGTGCGCTTGACGAGTCCCGTGTCCACGAGCGGCGCCACCTGCCGGGTGACCGTCGAGGAGTCGATCCCCATGCTCGCCGCGAGCGCCTTGACGCCCATCGGGCCTTCGTTGTCGAGGCGGTTGAGCAGCAGGTACGCGGCACGGTCCATGGAGTTGCGCACCTGCCCGACGCCGCCGAGCCGGGTCTGTTCGGCACGGCGTGCGAACACCGCGACCTCGTGCTGCAGCGTGTCGAGAAGACCGTTGTCACCGGCGGTCGTCATGTCCATCGACATTTCAGGTGTTGTGGGCATGGCCAAAGGCTCAATTCATGCGTGGGGCGCTGGGTTGGGGGACAGAGTACGCGGACCGGACGCGGGGCGTACCGGCGCCGCTGAAACCAGTCCCGCGCCTTGGTCACACACGCGTTCCACCGCTGTGAACTGCGAGACTGGTGGTCATGAGCTACAGCACGGCTGACTCCTTTCCGGTGGTGACGCTCGACGACGTGCGAGGCGCCCAGAAGATGCTTACCGGCGTCTCACGTGTCACCGCGATGGAGGGCAGCAGGCATTTGTCGCAGCTCGTCGGCGCGCCGGTGCACCTCAAGTGCGAGAACCTCCAGCGGACGGGCTCGTTCAAACTGCGCGGCGCGTACGTCCGGATCGCGGGGCTGCTGCCCGAGGAACGCGCCGCCGGAGTCGTCGCCGCGAGCGCCGGCAACCACGCCCAGGGCGTCGCCCTCGCCTCCTCCCTGCTCGGGGTCGGCTCCACGGTCTTCATGCCGAAGGGCGCCCCGCTGCCGAAGGTCAGCGCGACCGAGGAGTACGGCGCCGAGGTGCGGCTGCACGGCACGGTGGTCGACGAGACGCTGGCGGCGGCCCAGGAGTACGCGGCCGAGACGGGCGCGGTGTTCATCCACCCGTTCGACCACCCCGACATCATCGCGGGTCAGGGCACGGTCGGCCTGGAGATCCTGGAGCAGTGCCCGGAGGTGCGCACGATCGTCGTCGGGGTCGGCGGCGGAGGGCTCGCGGCGGGTGTCGCGGTCGCCGTGAAGGCGCTGCGGCCGGACGTGCGGGTCATCGGTGTGCAGGCGGAGGGCGCCGCCGCGTATCCGGTGTCGCTGGCCGCCGGACGGCCGGTCGCGGTCGACAACCCGGCGACGATGGCCGACGGCATCAAGGTCGGACGGCCCGGCGACGTGCCGTTCGGGATCGTCGCAGACCTGGTGGACGAGGTCCGCACGGTCTCGGAGTACGACCTCTCCAGCGCCCTGCTGCTCTGCCTGGAGCGGGCCAAACTGGTCGTGGAACCGGCCGGCGCCAGCCCCGTCGCGGCCCTGCTGCGCGACCCGGAGGCCTTCGAGGGGCCGGTCGTCGCGGTGCTCTCCGGCGGCAACGTCGACCCGCTGCTGATGCAGCGCATCCTGCGGCACGGCATGGCCGCCGGAGGCCGCTACCTGCAGGTACGCCTCCGCCTCACCGACCGTCCCGGCGCCCTCGCGACGCTTCTGGGTGTGTTGTCAGTGGTCGACGCTAATGTCCTGGACGTGAGCCACGTACGGACCGACCCCCGGCTCGGGCTCACGGAGGTGGAGGTCGAACTGCACCTGGAGACGAGGGGGCCGAAGCACTGCGCCGAGGTCAACCACGCCCTGCGCGAGGCGGGTTACACCGTCATCGACTGAGGGCGGCGCCGCTTCGATCTCACTCGTCACCCGTTCGGGGTAAGTCCATTGAGAGACGCGATACATCGCGTTATGGTGTGTCTCGTGCTCGCTGAACCGCTGTGAAAGAACCCCATAGACGTGGAGACCTCACATGCCAGGCGCCATCCATGCCGAAGGTCTGGTGAAGACCTTCGGTGACGTAAGAGCCCTCGACGGTGTCGATCTCGACGTCCCCGAGGGCACCGTTCTGGGTCTGCTCGGGCCGAACGGCGCGGGTAAGACGACCACCGTCCGCTGTCTCACCACCCTCCTGCGGCCCGACAGCGGCAGGGCCGTGGTCGCCGGCATCGACGTGCTGAAGGACCCCGACGCCGTACGGCGCTCGGTCGGCCTCTCCGGCCAGTTCGCCGCGGTCGACGAGTATCTGACGGGCCGTGAGAACCTGCAGATGGTCGGCCAGCTCTACCAGATGCGGGCCAAGGACGCGAAGGTCCGCGCGGGCGAACTGCTGGAGCAGTTCCACCTCGCCGACGCCGCCGACCGCCCCGCCAAGACGTACTCCGGCGGAATGCGCCGCCGGCTCGACCTGGCCGCCGCGCTGGTGGTGTCGCCGCCGGTGATGTTCATGGACGAGCCGACCACCGGACTCGATCCGCGCAATCGCCAACAGCTGTGGGACGTGATCAAGCAGCTCGTCTCCGGCGGTACGACCCTGCTGCTCACCACCCAGTACCTGGAGGAGGCCGACCACCTCGCGCACGACATCGCCGTCGTCGACCACGGCCGCGTCATCGCCCGCGGCACCTCCGACCAGCTCAAGGCCCGCACCGGCGGCGAGCGCGTCGAGGTCGTCGTGCACGAGCGCGAGCGCATCCCGGACGCCGCCGAGGTGCTGACCGGCTTCGGCAAGGGCGGGACCACCGTCGAGGAGCACACACGCAAGCTCACCGTGTCCGTCACCGGCGGCGCCAAGCTCCTCGCCGAGGTCATCCGCGAGCTGGACACCAGAGGGATCGAGATCGACGACATCGGCCTGCGCCGCCCCACCCTGGACGACGTGTTCCTCTCCCTGACGGGACACCTCGCCGAGGTGAAGGACGAGACCGAGGCCGGGACCGAGAGGCTCGGGGAGGCGACCGACGCGAAAGGGCGCGGCCGCAGGAAGGAGGGGTCCAGATGAGCGCCGTCACCGGAACCGCGCGCGTCGCACCGTCCGGCAACCCGTTCACCCGGTCCGTCCGGGACTCGCTGGTCGTCGCCAAGCGCAATCTGATCCGTATGTCCCGCATCCCGGAGATGGTCATCTTCGGGCTTATCCAGCCCATCATGTTCGTGGTGCTGTTCACCTATGTCTTCGGTGGCTCCATGAACATCGGCGGGACCACCGACCCCGACGTCTACACCGAGTTCCTGATGGCCGGCATCTTCGCGCAGACCGTCACCTTCGCCACCGCCGGCGCCGGAGCGGGCATCGCCGACGACATGCACAAGGGGCTCATCGACCGCTTCCGCTCGCTGCCCATGGCGCGCGGTGCCGTGCTCACCGGGCGGACGCTCGCGGACCTCGTCCAGACGGCACTCACCCTCGCCGTGCTGGCCGTGGTCGCCCTGCTCGTCGGCTGGCGCACCCACACCAGCGTCGGCGAGGTGCTCGCCGCCTTTGGCCTGCTGCTCCTGCTCGGATACGCGTTCACCTGGGTCGGCGCACTGATCGGGCTCTCCGTGCGCACCCCCGAGGCGGCCACCTCCGGCGGGCTGATCTGGCTCTTCCCGGTCACCTTCATCTCGAACGCGTTCGTGGACTCCAGCAGAATGACGCCCTGGCTCCAGCACGTCGCCGACTGGAACCCGTTCAGTGCCACCGTCCAGGCCTGCCGCGAGCTCTTCGGCAACCCGGGGGTGTCGCCGTCGGACGCCTGGCCCATGCAGCACCCGGTGTGGGCCTCGCTGATCTACTCGGTCCTCATCATCGTCATATTCCGCACCCTGTCGGTGCGGAAGTACCGCTCGGCGGCGGCGTGAACGGCGGCCGACCCCGCACATGACCGGGCCCCCGGCACCGAAGGGGCGCCGGGGGCCATGGGGCGAGTGAGAGACGTGCGGTCAGCTCTGGTAGGGCACGGCCTTGAGGATCTTCACCGAGGCGAACTTGCCGTTCGGCAGCTCGTACTGGGCGTCCTGGCCGACCTTCTTGCCGATCACGCCCGAGCCGAGCGGGGACTGCGGCGAGTAGGTCTCGATATCGGAGCTGGCGTACTCCCGGGAGGCGAGCAGGAAGGTCACGGTGTCGTCCTCGTCGCCGTCGAAGGCGATCGTCACGACCATGCCGGGAGCCACCGCGCCGTCCGCCGACGCCGGCGCCTCGCCGACCTTCGCGTTCTCCAGGAGCTGGGTCAGCTGGCGCACACGGAGCTCCTGCTTGCCCTGCTCCTCCTTGGCCGCGTGGTACCCGCCGTTCTCGCGCAGGTCGCCCTCCTCGCGCGCGGCCGCGATCTTGGCGGCGATCTCCGTGCGCGCAGGACCAGACAGGTACTCCAGCTCGGCCCTGAGCTGGTTGTACGCCTCCTGGGTCAGCCAGGTGACGTTCTCGCTGGTCTGGGTCACAGGTGCTCCTCGTAGGTACTGGGAATACAAAGCATCGCCCTACCCAGAAGAATGTTCCTTCACGAGTGGGCGAAACCACGAGCCTAACAATTCAGCGGCGGGAGGGGGAGGACATAAACCACAAGCGTTACGTCGACGCAGGTCAGGGTGGCGCTCAGTCGGCGTGGCAGCCGAGCAGCTCGGCGGTGGTGCCGCGCGTGGTCGTCTTCAGGGTGACGACCTCGTCGATGTCGGTGGTGCCGGCGTCGAAGCGGAAGTCCGCGCGGCCCACCTCGGCGCCGTCCTCGGACTGGGAGCGCACCGTGCAGTAGGCCTCCACGCCGGCGTCCTTGTCGCCCCTGAGGTGCACCTTCACCGAGTTCGCCGAGGTATCGAAGGTGTAGATCTCGACGCTGATCTTGTTGCCGGCCACGTAGTGGAAGGCGAACCAGCCGATGAGGACGAGGAGGGCCGCGCCGAGGACGCTGCCGATGACCTTGAGCTTGCGGTCGGCGCGCTCGTCCGGGGAGCGGCCGTAGCGACCCTCGGGAAGCCGCGTGCTCGCCGTCGTCATGGTCGCCCTCTCCGATCCGGTCTGATCCGGCTGATCTCCGGACCGGGAATATCCCGCCCCCCGATGCCGTCACTATAGAAGCCCCCGCCCAGCGCCTGACGGCCACCCCACACGGGTGTCCGAGCGGGACGGCAGTATGGACTCACCGGATCGCGCCGGGCCGAGTCACCGTAGTTCAGGCCGGGCGCCGAGTGACGAGGGAATGAGTCTTGACTGACCAGCTGCGACTGATGGCCGTGCACGCGCACCCCGACGACGAGTCGAGCAAGGGTGCGGCCACCATGGCGAAGTATGTGTCCGAGGGGGTGGACGTGCTGGTCGTGACCTGCACGGGCGGTGAGCGCGGCTCCATCCTCAATCCGAAACTGCAGGGCGACAAGTACATCGAGGAGCACATTCACGAGGTCCGCAAGAAGGAGATGGACGAGGCCCGGGAGATCCTCGGCGTCAGCCAGGAGTGGCTCGGCTTCGTCGACTCCGGCCTCCCCGAGGGAGACCCGCTGCCTCCTCTCCCCGACGGCTGCTTCGCCCTGGAGGACGTCGACAAGGCGGCCGGCGAGCTGGTCCGGAAGATCCGCGCGTTCCGTCCCCAGGTGATCACCACCTACGACGAGAACGGCGGGTACCCGCACCCCGACCACATCATGACCCACAAGATCTCGATGGTGGCGTTCGAGGGCGCGGCGGACACCGAGCAGTACCCGGAGGCCGAGTACGGCCCGGCGTACCAGCCGCAGAAGCTCTACTACAACCAGGGCTTCAACCGCCCGCGCACCGAGGCGCTGCACAACGCCCTGCTGGAGCGCGGTCTGGAGTCCCCCTACGGCGAGTGGCTCAAGCGCTGGGACGAGTCCGACCACAAGGACCGCACCCTCACCACGCATGTGCCCTGCGCCGAGTTCTACGAGATCCGTGACAAGGCTCTCATCGCCCACGCCACGCAGATCGACCCCGACGGCGGCTGGTTCCGGGTCCCGATGGAGATCCAGAAGGAGGTCTGGCCGACCGAGGAGTACGAGCTCGCGAAGTCCCTCGTGGACACCTCGCTCCCGGAGGACGACCTCTTTGCGGGCATCCGCTAGCCCTGGGGGACAATGCCAGGCATGAGCGTAAGCCTGGCAGTCACACACCTCGTCCCCCTCGCCAAGGAGGTGGACGAGGACAAGGTCACCCCCGGCGTCCTCGGTTTCATCGTCTTCGCGGTGATGGCCCTGGCCGTCTGGGGCCTGATGAAGTCCATGAACAAGCACATGGGCAAGGTCGACTTCACGGAGTCGCCGGACCCGGAGGCCTCCGTCGAGGAGACGGCGACGGACGCGGCCGGGAAGAAGACGACCCCCGCCAAGGGCTGACCGCCGACGCGACGGCTCGACCGACCGCCGACGCGACGGCTCGACGGGCCGGCCGCGTGGCACCGCCGAGGTGCCGCGCGGCCACGTCCTGTCGTCGCGGGGCGAGGGGACACCGAGCCCTCGCTCACCCGTGCCCGCCCGACACCGGTACGCCCATCACCTCGCGCGCATGGCGGTTGGGGACCATGCCGAGGGTCCAGGCTCGCCAGCCGCTCTCCAGGTTGACGCCGCGTTCCAGGAGGAGCTGGTAGGCCTCGATGTACTCGGTGAGTTTCTCGTCACGCAGGGGGTGGTCCGTGCGGGAGAGGTGGGCCAGGTCCTCCTGGGCGACGGCCGTGCCGATCTCGACGCCGCCGGGAGCCGCGTAGGGCAGCAGGGTGCACTTGAGGAAGCGGGCCCAGTCCTCGCCGCGGCGGTCGCTGTAGGAGGCGAAGAGGCGGGTGGCCTCCTCGCAGAGGGCCAGTGCCTGGGGGAGGCGGGTGTTGCCCGCGTCCACGACCGCCAGTTCCAGGCAGGTCCAGGCCTCCCCGTGGGCGACGCCGATGCGCTGGAAGTCGGCGCGGGCGTCGACGAGGAGCTGGCGGGCGAAGCCGGAGTTGCGCAGCGAGCCGGTCTGCACGGCGCGCTGGTCGCGGGTGACGCGGGCGGAGTGGTGGCGGGCGCAGGCCAGGCCGTAGACGTCCCGCATCCGGGAGAACATCGTGCGGGAGCGTTCCAGCTCGCGGACCGCCTGGTCGAGGTTGCCGGTCTCCTCCAGCGCCTGGCCCAGGTAGTAGCCGGACCAGGCCTCGCCGCGGGCGTCCTCGTTGTCGCGGTGCCGGGAGAGGGCCTGGCGCAGACCGCCGACGGCGGCCGAGGGGTCACCGGCGACGAGGCGGGCGCGGGCCAGCTGCGTCATCGACCAGGCCTCGCCCCGAGGGTCCCGGGTACGGCCGAACAGGTCGAGCGCCGTGCGCAGTTCGGCCTCCGCACGCGGTATCTCGCCCATGCGCAGCATCAGTTGGCCCAGCTGGTAGTAGGCCCAGCCCTCGCCGTGCAGGGACTCCTGCTGGCGGTGCAGGACCAGCGCGCGGGTCAGCAGGTCCAGGGAGTCCGCCAGGTGGGAGCGGTCGCGTTCCACCGCCGCCAGGGCGTGCATCGTCCACGCGCGGTCCGCCGCCAGCTCGGGGGGCGACTGCATCTGCAGGGCCTCCAGGAGCTTCTCCGCCGCCTCGGTCAGATTGCCCTGGTGGTGGAGGGTGATGCCCAGGGAGCACAGGGCACGGGCGGCGCCCGCGTCGTGGTTGGTCTCCATGTACAGGTTGACCACCGACGCCAGCGTCGTGCGGGACTTGTCCAGCTCGCCCAGCTGCCGGGCGGCGATACCCGTACGCCACTGGACGGAGCGGGTCAGCAGGCCCTGCCCCACCGACTGGGCCAGCTCGTTGAGTTCGCCGAGGCGGTAGAGGTCGCCGCGCAGCAGGCAGTAGTCGCACAGGGCGCCCAGCAGACTGAGCACGGCCGCCTCGTTCACGCCCTCCGCGTGCCGGAGCGTGGAGGTGATGAAGCTGGTCTCGTCGTCCAGCCAGCGCAGCGCCTCCTCCAGCGACACGAAGCCGTGCTGGCCGAAGCGGTCCGAACGGGTCGACATGTTGCCGTCGACCAGCCGCAGGACGGAGTCGGCCAGGTCCGCGTAGGTGACGATGAGGCGTTCCTGCGCGGCCGTGCGCTCGCTCGGTTCCTCCTCGTCGAGGAGGCGGGCGTGGGCGAAGGCGCGGACCAGGTCGTGCAGGCGGTAGCGGTTGCCGTGGACGTGGTCGATCAGGCCCGCGCGGGCGAGCGCGGTGAGATGACGGGTCGCCTCCGTCTCGTCGGTGGCGAGGAGCGAGGCGGCCGCCGCCGCGCCCAGGGAGGCGCGGCCCGCGAGGGCCAGCCTGCGCAGCAGCCGGCGGGAGAGCTCCGACTGGTCGGTGTAGCGGAGCCACAGGGCCCTCTCGATCGGCTCGACCGGGCCGTACGCGCCCAGGTCCGTGGCCAGTTGGTCGGGCGTGCGCGGGCCGAGGGACGAGCCGGCGATCCGCAGGGCGAGGGGCAGCCCGCCGCACAGGTGCCGGATCCGGGCGACGGATTCCGTGTCGTACGACCCGGTGCGTGCCCCCGAGGACGGTCCGGCGACGACCCCTGCCGCGCCTGTGGCCGTGCCCGAGGCTCCCGCAGCCACGCCTGCGGCTCCCGCCGACAGCGCCGCGCCGTCCTGGGCCGCCGTGCTCAGCAGTTCGTGCGTGCCCTCCCCGTCGAGCGCCTCGACCGGCAGCTGGTGGACCCAGGCCGGCAGGTCGGCGGGGAGGGCGAGCGGGGAGCGGGCGGTGATGATGACGAGGCTGTCGGAGCGCTCGGGGACGAGGGTGCGGACCTGTTCGGGGTCGGAGGCGTCGTCGAGGACGATCGTCACCGGCAGGGCGGTCAGATGCTGGTGGTACAGCTCGCTGAGCCGTTTGACCTGCTGGTCCTGGGAGGTCCGCTCGCGGAAGAGCAGCTGGTCGCGGGGTGCGCCGAGACGATTCAGTAGATGCATCAGCGCGTCCCGGGTCGACAGCGGCGGCTCCTCCGGGCTGTCGGCGCGCAGATCGACGACGCAGGCGCCCCGGAAGTAGTCCCGTAGTTCATGGGTGGCGCGGACGGCGAGAGCGGTGCGGCCGGAGCCGGACGGGCCGTGCAGCACGACGACGGTCGGCCGGGTCTCGGTCTCCGCGCGGGCCGCCTGCACCCACTGGCGGATCTTCCCCATCTCCGTCCGCCGGCCCGCGAACCGGTCGTCGGCCTCCGGGAGTTGGGCGAACGACTGCTCCAGTACGTTGCGCCGCCGGGCCGCCGCGCTCTTGTCGGCGCCGCGCAGCTGAGGTGCCTTCTTCTTCGCTGTCGCCGTCGACGCGGCGAGGACGCGCTGCTGGTCCAGGAACGGGCGGATGCCGCGCACCTCCAGTGCCGTGAGCCACTGCAGCCGCAGCTGCTCGGGGCCGCCGGGCTGGCTCAGGGCGCCCGCGTGGTGGTGAGCGGCGGGGAGGTGCGAGGCGGTGACCTTCAGGACCGTGGCCACGGCGCTCGCGATGCCGACGATCACCCCGGTGCTCACGGCGGTGCCGGGGGCGACGCCGAAGGAGAGGTCGGCGACGACCGCCGTGCCGGCGGCGACGGCCGCGACCAGCAGGGGAGTTCCGGAGCCCTCCTTCGCGTAGCGCTGTCGGAAGGTGGGGCGACCGGCCTCGGACTCGTCCAGTGCGCGGGTGTACGTCTCGTACTCCTCGGCCGCGTTCTGCGCCATCGCGTCCAGCGAGGCGCGGGCGCGCCCAAGCAGGACGACTCCGTCGGTACGGCCGCCCGATCTGCGGACCTCCTCCTCGACCGCCCGGACCAACAGCCGTTCGGCCTCCCCCCGGTGGCTGTCCCGCATCACACGTCCCCCTATCGCCGAAACGGTTGCCTCCGGCCAGTGTGCGGGGCGTAGTCCGACTAGGCGAGAGGGCGTGATCGTGGGTGGGGGCTCGGGTGCGGGGTTTCGCTGTGGGGGCTCGGGTGGTCGGCCGGGTGCGGGTGCGTCGTGGTCGCTCCCGCAGTTCCCCGCGCCCCTTTCAGGGGCGCGCCCTGTGCTGAGCTGGGATTCCCGGGTACTGGGGAATGATGGTGCCCATGGCGAACCGACTGGCCCACGAGACATCTCCCTACCTTCTCCAGCACGCCGACAACCCGGTCGACTGGTGGCCCTGGTCGGCCGAGGCGTTCGAGGAGGCGCGCAGGCGGGGGGTCCCGGTGCTGCTCAGCGTCGGGTACTCCAGCTGTCACTGGTGCCATGTGATGGCGCACGAGTCGTTCGAGGACCGGGAGACCGCCGACTATCTGAACGCGCACTTCGTGAGCGTCAAGGTGGACCGGGAGGAGCGGCCGGACGTCGACGCGGTCTACATGGAGGCCGTACAGGCGGCGACCGGGCAGGGCGGCTGGCCCATGACCGTGTTCCTGACGCCGGAGGGAGAGCCCTTCTACTTCGGCACCTACTTCCCGCCCGCCCCCCGCCACGGCATGCCCGCCTTCCGTCAGGTCCTGGAGGGGGTGCGGGCCGCCTGGGCGGACCGGCGGGACGAGGTCGCCGAGGTCGCCGGGAAGATCGTGCGGGATCTGGCGGGCCGGGAGCTGAAGTTCGAGGCGGTCGACGTGCCCGGGGAGGACGAGCTCGCGCAGGCGCTGCTGGGGCTCACCCGGGAGTACGACGCGGCGCGCGGCGGCTTCGGCAGGGCGCCCAAGTTCCCGCCCTCGATGGTGATCGAGTTCCTGCTGCGGCACGCGGCGCGCACCGGTTCCGAGGGCGCGCTCCAGATGGCGCGGGACACGTGTGAGCGGATGGCCCGCGGCGGCATCTACGACCAGCTCGGCGGCGGCTTCGCCCGGTACTCCGTCGACCGTGAGTGGGTCGTGCCGCACTTCGAGAAGATGCTGTACGACAACGCCCTGCTGTGCCGGGTGTACGCCCACCTGTGGCGGGCCACGGGCTCCGAGCTGGCCCGGCGCGTCGCCCTGGAGACGGCCGACTTCATGGTCCGTGAACTCCGCACGAACGAGGGCGGGTTCGCCTCGGCGCTGGACGCCGACAGCGACGACGGGACCGGGAAGCATGTCGAGGGCGCCTACTACGTCTGGACGCCCGAGCAGTTGACCGAGGTGCTCGGCGAGGAGGACGCGGTGCTCGCGGCCCAGTACTTCGGGGTCACGGAGGAGGGGACGTTCGAAGAGGGGGCGTCCGTCCTTCAACTGCCGCAGCACGAGGGCGTGTTCGATGCCGAACGGATCGAGTCGGTCAGGACGCGGCTGAACGGGGCGCGTGCGCGCCGGCCCGCCCCCGGCCGCGACGACAAGGTGGTGGCCGCCTGGAACGGCCTCGCCGTCGCCGCGCTCGCCGAGACCGGCGCCTACTTCGACCGCCCCGACCTGGTGGACGCCGCCATCGCCGCCGCCGACCTCCTCGTACGACTGCATCTGGACGAGCGGGCGCGGCTCGCGCGGACCAGCAAGGACGGGCACGTCGGGGCCAACGCGGGCGTGCTGGAGGACTACGCGGACGTCGCCGAGGGGTTCCTGGCGCTGGCGTCGGTCACGGGGGAGGGGGTGTGGCTGGAGTTCGCCGGGTTCCTGCTCGACCATGTGCTCGTCCGGTTCGTCGACGAGGAGTCCGGGGCGCTCTTCGACACCGCCGCCGACGCGGAGAAGCTGATCCGGCGGCCGCAGGATCCGACCGACAACGCCACTCCGTCGGGGTGGAGCGCGGCGGCGGGCGCGCTGCTGAGCTATGCCGCGCACACCGGTTCCGAGCCCCATCGGACCGCCGCCGAACGGGCGTTGGGCGTGGTGAAGGCCCTGGGGCCGAGGGCGCCGCGGTTCATCGGGTGGGGGCTGGCCACGGCGGAGGCCCTGCTCGACGGGCCGCGTGAGGTGGCGGTGGTGGGACCTCAGGGGCATCCGGGGACGAAGGAGCTGCATCGGACGGCGTTGCTGGGGACCGCGCCGGGTGCGGTGGTGGCCGTAGGGACTACGGACAGTGACGAACTTCCGTTGCTGGCCGACCGTCCTCTCGTCGGCGATGAACCGACCGCGTACGTCTGCCGTAACTTCACCTGTGACGCTCCCACGACAGATGTCGACAGGCTGCGCACGGCTCTCGGATCGCCCGCAGGGGGCGCAACCGGCTGAAACCCGCCGGTCCGGGACCCGGACAAGATCGAACAACCGACTGGAAACGGGCCGTGTGGGGACACATCCGATTAGATGTTCCCCCGAACGGAAACACGGTTTTTATCGGAAGGGTCCCCAGGATTCACAGTTTCCCCCTAGGCTCTGCACAGTCGCGCGGCGGAAGTAACTCACCGTCGCGCAGGGGGTATTGGGGATCTGGGGGGATCTTTCGTGCTGACTTCCGTCTTCATAGCCGTGGTTTCGCTTGTCCTTTTCTGGATGGCGGCCTTCACTCTGTGGTGGCAGATGCACGCGTGGCGAACGCCCGAAGTGCTGGCCTCCACCCGCTTCAGCAGACCGGACGGCGACGAGCATCTGTCGTTCTCACTGCTGCTTCCGGCACGCCATGAACAGGCCGTGCTGGACCACACCATCCAACGGCTCCTCGAATCCAGTCACGACGACTTCGAGATCATCGTGATCGTCGGGCACGACGACCCGGAGACCACCGCGGTGGCCCGGGCCGCCGAGGAGCGCGACCCGCGCGTCCGCGTGGTGGTCGACCACCATGAGAAGAAGAACAAACCGAAGGCCATGAACACGGCTTTACCGCACTGCCGCGGTGATGTCGTGGGGGTCTTCGACGCCGAGGACCAGGTCCACCCGGAGCTGCTGTCGCACGTCGACCACGCCTTCCGCACCACCGGCGCGGACGTCGTGCAGGGCGGGGTGCAGCTCATCAACTACAACTCCAGCTGGTACAGCCTGCGCAACTGCCTGGAGTACTTCTTCTGGTTCCGGTCCCGGCTCCATCTGCACGCGCAGAAAGGATTCATCCCGCTCGGCGGCAACACCGTCTTCGTCCGCACCGACGTGCTGCGCGCGGCCGACGGCTGGGATCCCCACTGCCTCGCGGAGGACTGCGACCTCGGCGTCCGGCTGTCGAGCGTGGGCAAGAAGGTCGTCGTCGCCTACGACTCCGACATGGTGACCCGGGAGGAGACCCCCGGCAGCCTGATGTCGCTGATGAAGCAGCGCACCCGCTGGAACCAGGGCTTCCTCCAGGTCTACCGGAAGAAGGACTGGCGCCAACTGCCCTCTTTCCGGCAGCGGTTGCTCGCCCGCTACACCCTGATGACGCCCTATCTCCAGGCCGTCTCCGGGGTCATCATCCCGCTCAACGTCGCCATCGCGCTCTTCCTCGACGTCCCCGTCGGCGTCGCCTTCATCACCTTCCTGCCGGCCGTCACCGCCCTCGTCACCTTCGTGTTCGAGGTCGTCGGGCTGCACGACTTCGGCAAGCAGTACGGACTGCGTGTCCGGTTCGTCCACTACGTCAAGCTCGTCGTGGGCGGCCCCTTCTACCAGGTGCTCCTCGCCTTCGCCGCCGTACGCGCGGTGTGGCGCGAGCAACGCGGCCGCAACGACTGGGAGTTGACCAGTCATGTCGGCGCACATCTCGTGAACGCGAACGTCAACCGAGAGGACGTTCCTGCGTGACCTCCACACTTCCCGCGGCGGCCAAGACGGAAGTCAAGGTCCCCGCGCAGCGGACAGCTGTGCCCACAACCGGTTCGACAGGTCGAACAAACGATTCCTCTTCCGCTTCGCCCGCGCCCGAGGCACCGCCGAAGCGCCTGCGGAACTCGCGCCCCGACCTGCTCCTCTGCGCTCTCCTCCTCGTCGCGATCATGATCGTGCAGGGCTGGAACATCGCCGACTACCCGACCCTCAGCGACGACGAGGGCACCTACCTCGCCCAGGCCTGGGCCGTCCAGGAGGGCAGGGGCCTCGCCCACTACACCTACTGGTACGACCACCCGCCCCTCGGCTGGATCCAGCTCGCCGTCCTGACCTGGATCCCCGCCCAGCTCGCCCCCGAGTCGATGACCGTCGGCTCCATGCGGGTGGTGATGCTGCTGATCAGCGCCATCAGCGCCGTCCTCGTCTACGTCCTAGGCCGCCGTCTGTCGCTGCCCCGCTGGGCCGCCGCCCTCGGCATGGCCCTCTTCGGGCTGTCCCCGCTGTCGGTGGTGCTCCAGCGGGAGATCTTCCTCGACAACATCGCGGTGATGTGGACGCTGCTGGCGTTCTGCCTCGCCGCCTCGCCGAGCCGTCACCTCTGGCACCACTTCGGCGCCGGCATCGCCGCCGCCGCGGCCGTGCTCACCAAGGAGACGATGCTCCTCGTCCTGCCCGCCGTGCTGCTCACCATGTGGCGGCACAGCCACCGGGACACCCGCAAGTTCGCCCTCACCGGCGCCGTCACCGCATGCACCCTGATCGGCATCTCGTACCCGCTGTTCGCCCTGCTCAAGGGCGAGTTGTTCCCCGGCGCCGGCCATGTGTCGCTCTGGGACGGCATCGTCTACCAGATGAGCCGCCCCGGCTCCGGCTTCATCCTCACCGAGGGCACGGGCTCGTACGGCGTCCTGCAGTCCTGGCTGTACTACGACCGCGTCCTGCCGCTCGGCGGACTCGCCGGAGCCCTGCTGCTGTTGCTGACCTGGCGCTGGTCGGTGACCGCGCGGGCCCTCGCCGGCCCCGCGCTCGCCGTCGCCATCCTCGCCGGAATGGCCCTGCGCCCCGGCTACCTGCCCGCGATGTACGTCCTCCAGGCGCTGCCCTTCCTCGCGCTCGTCCTCGCGGGCGGCACGGCCAGCGTCGCCCACGGCGTCCTGCGCAGATGGCGCAGCGCGACCGAACGGAGGCCCCTGACCTGGGCACGGCACGCCCTCGCGCTCGCCCTGGCCGCCGCCGCTGCCGCGTATGTTGTCCCGCGCTGGTACGACGGCAACCACACCGCGATGACCTTCGACGCCAACGCGCCCTACCAGCAGGCCGCCGAGTGGCTCGGCAGGGAGGTCGAGGACCCCGCCGACACCCGGGTCCTGGTCGACGACGCGCTCTGGCTCGACCTCGTCCACGAGGGCTACCAGCCGGGCCTCGGCGTCATCTGGTTCTACAAGGCCGACCTCGACCCGGCGGTGACGAAGACGATGCCGGACGGCTGGCGCGACCTGGACTACGTGGTCGCCTCCCCGACCGTACGGCGTGACGCGGTCGACCTGCCCAACGTCAAGGGCGCGATGGAGAACTCGACCCCGGTGGCCACCTTCGGCACCGGTGAGGACCGCATCGAGATCCGCAGGATCGAGGGCGCGGGGGACGACGACCGGGCCCGCGGGACCGAGACCAAGACCGCCGACGACGACGGGATCCGCGATACCGAGGCCGCTGGAGGCGACCGATGAGCAGCGGAAGCTACGAGTCCACCGCCCCCGGGGAACTGGGCGACCCGGCGGTGCGCGGCGCCGAGGTGCCCGAGCCCGGGGCCGTCACCATCGTCGTACCGACCTACAACGAGTCCGCCAACGTACGGGAGTTGCTGCACCGGATCACCGAGACGGTGCCGTCGCGGCTGCCCTGCGAGGTGGTCTTCGTCGACGACTCCACCGACGACACCCCGCAGGTCATCGACGCCGCCGCGCAGGACTGCCCGTTCCCGGTGACCGTGCTGCACCGCGCCGAACCGGTCGGCGGACTCGGCGGCGCGGTCGTCGAGGGCATCAGGGCGGCCGGCTCCGACTGGATCGTCGTCATGGACGGCGACCTCCAGCATCCACCGTCCCTGGTACCGGAGTTGGTGGCCACCGGGGAACGGTCGGCCGCCGGTCTGGTGGTCGCCTCCCGCTACATCAAGGGCGGTAGCCGGGCCGGACTCGCGGGCAGCTACCGCGTGGCCGTCTCGCGCGGCGCGACCTGGCTCACCAAGGCCCTCTTCCCGCGCCGGCTGCACGGCATCAGCGACCCGATGAGCGGCTTCTTCGCCATCCGCCGCAGCGCGGTCACCGCCGACGTCCTCCAGCCGCTCGGCTACAAGATCCTCCTCGAACTCGCCGTGCGCAGCCGTCCCCGGCGCGTCACGGAGGTGCCGTTCGTCTTCCAGGACCGCTACGCCGGCGAGTCCAAGTCGACCGCGCGGGAGGGGTTCAGGTTCCTGCGCCACCTCATGGGGCTGCGGACGGCCTCGCCGCTCGCCCGCATGATCGTCTTCGGGCTGATCGGTGTCACCGGATTCGTCCCGAACCTCGCCGGGCTCCACGCCCTGACCTCCGCAGGACTGCACTACGTCCCCGCGGAGATCCTCGCCAACCAGCTCGGGGTGGCCTGGAACTTCCTCCTCATCGAGCACCTGTGCTTCCGCGAGCGGCGCAGGCACCGCAAGGGATGGGACCGCATCGGCAGGTTCGCGCTGCTCGCCAACGCCGATCTGGTGCTGCGCATCCCGCTGATCGCCCTGTTCGTCGCCAAGTTCGGGATGGGGGCACTGCCCGCGACCGCGCTCGCCCTGGTGACGACGTTCGTGCTGCGCTTCGTGGCGACCGAGGCGCTGGTCTATCTGCCGCGCGGCACGTCCCGCCGTGGCAGGAGGTCTCGCCGTGGGGAGCGCGGCGAGGAGAAGAGGGCTGGGCGGTCGGAGCAGCCGGACCAGGCCGAGCAGGCCGATCAGCCCGAGCAGTCGGCAAGGAGAGCCGCGTGAAGAACCTACTGAAGAACCGCTGGAAGACCCGGACGAGACCCAGACGGAGAACGGCCCTGCTGGCGGTGGGCGCACTCGCCTCCGGGCTGTTGCTGATCTCGCCCCAGCCCGCGTCCGCCGCCAACCTCGTCAAGAACCCCGGCTTCGAGACGGCCGGCACCGGCGACATGCCGTACTGCTGGTCGAAGTCCGGCTGGGGCGACAACGACTTCACCTTCACGACGGTGGCGGACGCCCACTCGGGCTCCAAGGCCATGAAGGTGGAGCTGACCCGACGGGTCTCCGGCGACCGCAAGGCCCTGGTCACCGAGTCGGCGGCCTGCGCGCCGCCGGTCACCGTCGGCAAGCAGTACGACCTGGGGCTCTGGTACAAGTCGACGACCCCGGACACCTCCCTCACGCTCTTCCGGCACGACACCACGGCCGGCTGGCAGTACTGGACCGACCTCAAGACACTGGAGATGGCGGGGAGTTGGACGGAGGCGACGGTCCGCACCCCCGTGGTCCCGGCGGGCACCGACCGGATCACCTGGGGCGTCTCCGTCTACGGCACCGGCTCCGTCACCACCGACGACTACACCATGGACCAGGTCGCCGACCCGATCCCGGACCCGGAGTGCACCGGCACACCGGCCGAGTGCCAGAACGGCCGCTGGGACGTCCTGCCCACCCAGAACCCCGTCCGCTCCATGCACTCCGTCGTCCTCAACAACGGCAAGGTGCTGCTGATCGCCGGCTCCGGCAACAGCGAGGAGATGTTCGAGGCGGGCACCTTCACCTCCGCCGTGTACGACCCGAAGAACGGCACGTACAAGCAGATCCCGACCCCGGACGACATGTTCTGCGCGGGCCACGTGCAGTTGGACGACGGCCGGGTGCTGGTGATGAGCGGCAACAAGGCGTATCCGGTGGTGGGCGGACACGGCTACGAGGGCTACAAGGACTCGTACGTGTTCGACCCGGTGACGGAGACGTACAGCAAGACGAACGACATGAACGACGGCCACTGGTACCCGTCGGCGACGATCCTCGGCAACGGTGACGTCATCTCGTTCGGCGGTCTGCGCGAGGACTCCACGGGTTCGGTGACGGCCGAACTGTGGTCGGACGCCGAGCAGAAGTGGCTCGAGCTCTGGAAGGTCAACCAGACCTGGTCGTACTGGGGCCTGTACCCGTCGATGATCCTCATGCAGGACGGCCGCCTCTTCTACTCGGGCAGCCATGTCTTCGGCAACAACATCCCGGGGACGGGTTCGGCGATCTACGACTACGGGGCCAACACGATCACACAGGTCCCGGGCCTGCAGCGGAAGGACGAACGCGACCAGTCCGCGAGCGTGCTGCTGCCCCCGGCCCAGGACCAGAAGGTCCTGACGCTCGGCGGCGGCAACATCGACTCCAACCCCGCGGCGAACCGCCTGACGGACGTCATCGACCTCAAGGCCGCGAACCCGGCGTACGTCGCGGGCCCGCCGATCCCGCAGGGCACGGTGGACCTGGGGGGCGGCAAGGTCGCCCAGACCGGCGACCAGGGCAAGATGTACGTCTCGGCGGTGCTGCTGCCCGACGGCAAGGTCCTGGAGACGGGCGGCGCCCTGCACAACCGCGCCGACCCGGTCTACGAGACGTCGATCTACGACCCGGCGACCAACACGTTCGACCAGGTGGCGACGGACCCGGAGGAGCGCGGCTACCACTCCTCGGCCTTCCTCCTGCCCGACGGCCGTGTCATGACCACGGGCGACAACCCGGGCAACGGCACCTGGAACCACGACGTGTCGATCTACACCCCGCCGTACCTCCTGAAGGGCGACCGTCCCGCCATCACCTCGGTGATCGACAAGGAGTGGGTGTACGGCGACACGCAGCGCATCACGGTGGACCGGCCCATCGCCAAGGCGGAACTGATCCGCCCGGCGGCGGTAACCCACTCCTCCGACCCGAACCAGCGCTTCGTGGACCTGCCCCTGTCGGTGGACGGCAACAACGTCGACCTGAACGTGACGAGCAACCCGAACCTGGCCCCGCCGGGCTGGTACATGCTCTTCGCGGTCGACGCCAACGGCGTGCCCTCGGTGGCCGAATGGGTCCACCTCCAGGGCCCGTCCGCCCTCGCGCAGGCCTCCGGCGACGCCCCGTCGGCCCACGTCCACGACTTCGCGGACGCCCCGAAGGGCAAGGTCACCGGCCCCGGGAAGAAGGTCAGGTCGAAGAAGGTCAGCCCGACCGTCTCCGGCTGCGACCGCCACTACGGCACGGCGAACGTCTGCGTGCCGACTGCCTTCCCGGCGGAGGTCAAGAAGACGACGGCCTCGCGGTGCGCGTGGTTGAAGGAGAACGACTACGGGCGCCTGAAGGTCAACGGCAAGGACGATCCGCTGAAGCTGGACCGCAACAGGGACGGTCTGGCGTGCGGGAAGGGTGATGTGAAGCGCCGCTGACGATCACCCGGTCGGCATGATCGGCCCTCGTGCCCGGTGGCAACCGCCGGGCACGAGGGCCGTGTCGGTCACGCGCACTCGACGATGCGCGCGGCGCTGGGCGAGGCTTGGACAGACTGTCGACATTCCGGTGCGGCTGCTGGCGGAGGCTGGCTGTCGAGGGCTCGGCAGAGGGCGGCGTGAAGGTGCTCGGCTTCGGCGAGGGTGAGTGCCAGCTCAGTGTCTGCCGGGTCTCCGCCGGTACGGGTCAGTCGTAGCGGTACGGCGGACGGCTGTCGCCGGTGCGCCCTTGGAGAATCGGCGGTGGTGTTCTTTGAGAGCGCGGGCATTCACGACCCCGACATGATCCTGGACGATGACCGGTGGATCGAGTGGCGCGGCGGCCGTGCCCACCAGGGGAGCGCCGCCTGAGACCAGCGCTCGCCGCACCACAGGTCCGCACCGTCTTGCCGACCGCTCGGTCAGGCGTCGAGGGCCTGGCGGAGGGTGTCGTGGCAGTCGATGACGGAGTCGACGCCGACGATCTGGATGGTGCGCAGCACTGCCTCGGTCACGGCGGCCAGGCGCAGCCAGCCGCCGGCCTCAGTGAGGTTCCGGTGGGCGGCGATGAGAATGTTGATGCCGGTGGAGTCCATGAAACTCACGCCGCGCATGTCGACCACGACGCAGGGGCCGGCGGTGCCGGTGACGTCCAGGGCCTGCCGCATCGCCTCGCCGGTGTGGTGGTCGATCTCTCCGGCGAGCGTCACCACGCGGACGCCTTCGCTGGCGGTGGAAACGACCGACAACTGGCCCGGCTGCTCAGCGTGTTCGGTGTCCGCCATCTTTCCCTCACCCATGTCGGTGATACCGGCACACCGGATCTTCACACCGGGGGCCGCCCAGCATCGTACGGGTGATCCCTTTGCGTGGTGGAGCCAACAGCCAGGCGCGACCGGCGTCGCCCCCGCCCGCGGGGGTACGCGGCACACAGCGCGGGGGCGCGCGGGCGGGTGAACGGGAGCGATAGCAGCAGATGACGGAACCAGAGCCAGTGAGCGGCGGCGGCACGGATCCGGCCGCCGGCCACCCGTTGCAGACGACGGTGGCACTGGAGGGTGACGGTACCGACATCGCCCGCGCCCGCCACCTGGCCGCCGCCTTCCTCACCCGGAGTCAGACCGAGCACGGGCTTCTGGTCTCCCAGCGCGGCATGGATCTCACGCAGCTGGTGGTCAGCGAACTGGTCACCAACGCCCGCAAGTACGCGCCGGGCCCGGTCCTGCTGGATCTGCGGATCGACGGCGAGGCGGTCGAGGTGACGGTGTGGGATGGCGATCCGGTGCTGCCGGTGGCCCGGGCCGCGGACACCGGCCGGGTGGGCCAGCACGGCCTGGAGATCGTGATGGCCGTCGCCCAGGGCTTCGAAGCCCGCCAGGAACCGGTCGGCAAACGCATCACCGCCCGCATCGCCCTTACGCACGGGACAGCTTGATGGTGGTGT
>NZ_JAQYWT010000228.1:0-445 GCF_036322545.1 Streptomyces sp. SP18BB07 | reverse complement strand
GGGGGGGGGGGGGGGGGGGGGGGGGGGGGGGGGGGGGGGGGGGGGGGGGGGGGGGTGGGGGGGGGGGGGGGGGGGTGGGGGGGGGGGGTGGGGGGGGGGGGGGGGGGGGGGGGGGGGGGGGGGGGCGGGGGGGGGGTGCTGCGCGTGATCTGAAGACAACCAGGCGGCACAGCCGACACCACACACAGTAGGCCCCGCCCCCAAACACACCCGCCCGCAGACAAGTTATCAAAAAACACACCCCCCCCTTCCGGGCGGGCGGTCCCCCCCCGGGTTGGGGGGGGAAACCCCCCGGGGCCGGTGGCCTCGACGGCGTGGCCGCGTCGGCACAGTAGGATCCGTTGGCCTGCCAGAACGCCCAAGCGTCACAGGGGCTGCCGAAGCGATCGTTCATGTAGTTCAGGCCCAACTTGATCTGCGTGGCCGGATAGGTCCGCCAGACCGC
>NZ_JAQYWT010000227.1:0-486 GCF_036322545.1 Streptomyces sp. SP18BB07 | reverse complement strand
GCCGGCCGGGAACCTGGTCCAGGTGACCAGGGGCGGGAAGTCCCAGCCGCCGTCGCCCCAGGCCTCCGCGGTCTCGCCCCAGTTGGCGAAGCGGAAGGAGTGGCTCCCCACGTCAATCACATTGCTCCCCTTGTGGTAGACGACCTTGAGACGGACCCCGTCCCTCGGGACATCGCTCCAGTTCTTGGTCGTGTAGTTGCCGTGGGCGGAGACGGACGCGTACGAGGGCGTGCTCGCGCCCTGCCGGATCCAGATCACGGCGGCTTCCCAGTCGTGGCGGTGCGACGTGCTGGTGCATCCAGTGCAGGTCATGTCCTTCTCGAAGTACTCGGTGTAGATGATCGCGCACCAGCCGTTGTTGCACTTGGCCCGCGAGTAGACGTTGGCCCTGCCCAGGTGGTTGTCGCGGCACTGGCCGGTGATGGCTCCGCTGTCGTCGAGGCCGCCGTTGAGGTTGCCCCACTGGTCGATGGCGGCGACCGGGAG